>ONAI01000015.1:0-33813 GCA_900315755.1 uncultured Ruminococcus sp. | reverse complement strand
AATCGGAATTTGTGGAGATGATAAAAATGAGCGTAAGAGAGATCAATCCTAAAGAAACGACAAGAGCATCAGCGTTTGAATTATGGATGAAAGCGCCAAACCCTATGGTGACGTTCTTCAAGACGTTTGATGTAACGCCTCTTATAAATAAGAGTAAAACAACCGGTATGAAGTTTAATATGCTCCTTGATTATTGCATAGGAAAAGCGGCAAGCACGATAAAAGAGTTTTATATTCTGCCTGTTGGCGATAAGCTGATGAAGTATGATAAAATCGCAGTCAATACGATTGTAAAAAACAGAGAAAATGAAGTGAGTTCATGCGATATTGCTTATACGGATGACCTTGAACAATTTAATACAGATTATTTGCAAAATACGAAACAAGTCCATGATGCCTGTTCCAATCATGACTTATCGGAACAATATATGGTTATCGGCACATCTGCAATAGTAGAAACTGAGATCGATGGTGCTGTTGGAATGTACAGCGGTATTTTCAATAATCCATTTATGATATGGGGCAGATATAGGATAGATGGCGACAAAGCGTTACTGCCTGTTTCCTTTCAGTTCCATCACACTCAGATGGACGGTGCTCATGCAGGAAAATTTTTGAGAAATCTGGAAGAAGAAATCAGCAGATTCTGATTTGTTATAGTAACTGAATAATAATACAATGCCCCGAAGCGATCAGACATCACTTCGGGGCTTGATTCATTTACAGGCTTGGTAAGCAGTTATAAGGAAAGTGTCACAGTCTTTCCGCTTGGATGATACTCTTCAAAAATTACGCCGCATTTTTTGAATAGGAATGCTGAAGCTTTAGTGCTGTCAGAATCCGCGTACTTATTATCATAGTAAACTACTCTCTTTATGCCGGATTGTATGATAGCTTTTGCACACTCATTGCACGGGAAGAGTGTCACATAAACTGTACAGCCTGAAAGGTTACCGATATTACTGTTCAGGATAGCATTGAGTTCAGCATGGCAGACGTAGGGATACTTTGTATCAAGAGGGGAATCAGCTGAGCGTTCCCACGGCATATCGTCATCGGAGCAGCCTGTTGGCATACCGTTATAGCCGACTGAAACGATCTTATTCTCGGAGTTGACTATACAGGCACCGACCTGTGTATTTGAATCCTTACTTCTTTCGGCAGAGAGCATGGCAATGCCCATGAAATAATCATCCCAGCCTATGTAATCATTTCTCTTCATAACTGCACCTCACAATTCTGATATAAGAAAAACCCTGCTGAAAAATACAACAGGGTTTGGCGTGCCTGGAGGGATTCGAACCCCCGACCTACTGGTTCGTAGCCAGTCACTCTATCCAGCTGAGCTACAAGCACATCTTTACGACTTTAATATTATATCATGTACAGTAACAAAAGTCAATATCTTTTTTCGAAATCGTTATATTGTACAAGTGTAGCTGCAATTTGTTAGTACAAAAATGATTATATGTAAAACTGTTCATAAGGGCTTGACTTTTAACCGGATATTTGATATAATAAGTTTTGTTGTGAGACATTAGCTCAGTCGGTAGAGCATACGCCTTTTAAGCGTAGGGTCGAGGGTTCAAATCCCTCATGTCTCACCAGCACTAATATGGCTAAACCTTTCTGAACCCGCACGTTCAGAAAGGTTTTTCATTTATAAGCTGTTATTGACGATATTCTGGTAATTACGTCTTTTCTTTTTTATCTGGAAATTCTGGTTATGATGCGACTAATAATTCGGAAATAAAACTTGTAGATTTCTGTACTTTTACATTTTTATAATACTCTTCTTCATAACCATCAGGCGATTTATAGCGATTGGCGGAATGTAAACGTTCAGAGTTATAGAAATATATATTTTTCTCAATTATCCTGTAAAGCTCAGCATACTTATGAAACAGATGCCCATTCGCATATTATTTCATACAGCTCATCAAATGACGAAGCAGTGTAGTTGATCTCATATTCTTTCATTGCTTCTTCGATATTTCCTTCAGGCATAAACCAGCAGCTTGCAAGAGCTGCATTTTTTGCGCCAAGCATATCTGATGAAAGAGAATCTCCGATAACGAGGTAACTTTCATCAGGCTCGTTGATCTCATTTTTTACAGCCTCAAAGTATTCAGGTAACGGCTTTGAGAATCCTATTGCATCGCTTATGAACACCTTGCGTATATATTTTTGCAGACCTGTGGAAGCGATTCTTCCCATAGCGTTTCTGGTCACACCGTTTGTAATGATATATATACTTGCATCCGTCAGATTATCTGCGATCTTTTGAAGAAAACCGAGAGCACCTTTCATCACTGCGCCATTCTGCGACATAGTGTCTATGAAATCACTGTTTATTTTCAGAAGATCCATTGTTGCTGTATTACATCCGCACTCTTCAAATAGGCGTCTGAATCTTGTCTCAAACAGTTCATTTTTGGAAATGCTGCCTTTTTCAAATTCAAGCCAAAGGGATTTATTGATCTGTTTAAAGTGATTATAGCGTTCTTCTGTGAACACCTGATGCTCTCTTTCCATGATGATTTTCAAAGCAGTGTGTTCTGAAGCGTGGAAATCAAGCAAGGTCTGGTCAAGATCGAATAATAGATTAAGGTGCATAGCTGTATCTCCTTATTCAGTAATAGCGTCTTTTCATATTATAACACTTTTCAGATATGTTGTAAATATTTTTATTATGTGCCGTATCTGATACCGGGCTATTGAAAGGCTTCATTTGTTAGTTGCGCCGGAAAAACTGTGCGGTAATTGACAATATCACCAATTTGTGGTAGAATGTACATAGTTTTATACTGTATGAATTGACAGTTTTATACGTTGATACTGAATAATTTGCAAAATAATGTCATGGAATTCTGATCATCAATTCAAGATGAAATTTACAACGAAAGGAACACATCATGAAAAAAGTACTTGCAGTTTTACTACCGCTGGCGATGCTCATATCTGCAACGTCATGCTCAGGAAAGAGCAGCTCATCGGATTCAACAACAACAGCTGTTACACAGACTGAAACATCTTCGGAAATTAGCAGAGACGATCGCGGTCCGAAATTTCAGAAGTATGCGTCTATGACGCCTGAGGAGATCGTTGATACACTTACAATTGAACAGAAGGCAGATCAGATGGTTCAGCCTGCGATATATAACGTTACTGAGGAGCAGATGAAGAGTAATGACTATGGCAGCATTCTCTCTTCATTCGGCTGTATTGATGCTTCTTCATGGCGTGAGACTGTTGACGGCTATCAGAGAGCAGCTATAAGTTCAAAAGCAGGTATCCCGTATATATACGGACAGGACGATGTACACGGTGTTAATTACTGCCTGAATGCAGTATATTTTCCGCATAACATCGGACAAGGTGCAGCAAATGATGAAGAGCTTGCATATCAGGTCGGTCTTATTACGGCTGACGAAGCGAAGCTTTGCCATATGCTGTGGAATTTCTCGCCGTGTGTAGCGCAGTCAGTTGATCCTCGCTGGGGAAGGACATATGAGTCCTATGGCTCTGATCTTGAAACTATAACGAAACTCAGCACCGCCTACACAAAGGGACTTATTGACGGCGGACTGGTTGCTTGTACAAAGCACTATTTCGGTGACGGAAACGTTGTCTACGGAACAGGAGAGCAGGGCGAGACAAAAATGCTCATTGACCGTGGTGATGCTCAGCTTAATGACGATGAGATTAAGGAGCTCCTCAAAGTTTATAAGGCTCAGATAGATGCCGGAGTTCAGACCATAATGATAAGTCATTCATCGCTCAACGGTGTGAAGATGCATGAGAATAAAGAGTACATAATGAAGCTGAAGGACGAAATGGGATTCAAGGGCTTTATCGTGAGTGACTGGGGTTCTGTGCAGAATATAACCGGTTCTTCTTATAAGGAACAGGTCATCAAGAGCGTCAATGCCGGTATTGATATGCTTATGGAGACAGATAAATTTGAAGAAGCCAAAAAGATAATCGTTGAAGCTGTCGGCAGCGGTGATATAAGCGAAGAACGTGTTAATGATGCTGTAACAAGAATAATCAGGGTCAAGAAGGACGCAGGATTGTTTAATGATCCTCTCCTTGAAAAGCTTGATACCAAGCAGCAGGAAACCGGTTCACTTGAATACAGAAAGGTAGCTGAAAAGCTGGTCGAGGAGAGTCTCGTGCTGCTTAAAAATGATAAAGATGTGCTGCCACTTAAAGAAGGCGCAAAGGTATATATAGCAGGTCCTGCGGCAGATAACGGGCAGTCACAGTGCGGCGGCTGGACTGTTGAATGGAATGGTCCGGGCACTAAGGACGTTCAGGGCGTAACAACTATAAAGGAAGCCTTTGAGCGATATGCCGGTGACTATAAGATCGAAGTTATAACAGATTCCGCCAAAGCAAACGAAGCCGATGTTGTTCTGCTCTGCGTGGGAGAACAGGCTTATGCCGAGTGGAACGGCGATACTGAGGATATGAACCTCTGCGGCAAGTTGGGACTTGAAAAGAACAGAGCTGCTATCGACGAAGTTAAAGCGCTTGGCAAGCCTACTGTTGCCTGTATACTCGCAGGCAGACAGGTAATACTCGATGAAGCAGATTATTCGGAATGGGACAGCGTTGTAATGTGCTATCTTCCGGGTTCAGAGGGCAAGGGAATATCTGACGTTCTCTGCGGCTGTGCTGACTTTAAAGGCAAGCTGCCTGCACCGTGGTACGGTGATATAAGCCAGATCGGTACGGGTAAGAGCTGGCTTGAGAAGGGCTATGGACTGAATTATGGTGCAGACTTCACACCTAAGACAGAGCCTGAGACAGTCCTCGATGTGCCAACTGAAACAAATGTCATTGATCCGGCAGCTGAGGGCACAAATTATACGAGAGGTACGTTCAAGGACGGCGTTTACGTCAACGATTACGGCAAACTCAATATAAGCATTCCAGGAGATATGAATTACTTTTCGCCAAGCTTAGAGGAAAAGGAAGAGTATCTGGAAGGGGTGACCGACGAAGAAGAATACAGACGCGAAAAATCGCAAATATGCGATGCATATTTTGGAAATCAAAAAGAAGCTATATTTGTTTACTTTATAAATACTAATATCATATTCCCCGGTGTCGAGAACGTTACAGAGGATTATGCACTCGACTATTGCAGAAAATGGATAGACAGCGTAGCCGATGTGAAATGGCAGGAAAGAACGAAGGTCAAGCTCGGAGAAGAAGAGTTTTCAAGAGATGTGAATACTTATGAGGCAAACAGTTTTGATTGCTTCTATATAAAAAAGCTCGATGATGACCTTATATGCTGGATATATGTAACAACTTGCCTTCCGGACAGAACTCCCGAATACTATGAAGCACTTTTTAAATGAGTAATTACATTAAAATGATAAGCATATATAAACTGAAAAACTGATACATACACAGGGGATGTATTATGAATTATTCAAAAAGTCCGATAATCGCAGTTGTAACGGCAGCAGCAAACGGATTCGCAGAAAAAGAGCTGCTGCGAGGTATAATAACTGAAAACAGGAATAACGGCTATGCGACAGTTGTGTTATCAAATATATATAACATAGTCAATGAGGGCGATGACCTGTTATGTGAGCATCGTATATATGAACTGCTCGGATCAGCTGATATAAGCGGAGTTATACTTCTTTGAGAATCGTTTGTGGAAAGCGATACACGCAGTCGGATAGCTGCAATACTTGAAGGAAAAAGAATACCGATAGTAGGCATCGGCACTCGTCTTGAAGAATTTGAAAGAATTGATTACGACCTTATAAATACGAACGATATTGAGGATATTGCGGAACTCACCGGTCACCTTATAGAGCAACATTCGTTCACAGACATTGCATTTTTATCGGGCATGAAGGAGATAGAGACCTCACGTCTGAGAGTCGAAGGCTACATCAAAGCCCTGAGATCGCATGGGATAGAGCCTGATATGAACAAGGTCTACTACGGTGATTTCTGGTATAATTCAGGCGAGGAGCTTGCAGGACGCTACGTCAGGGGAGAGATACCGATGCCTCAGGCGGTGATATGTGCAAATGACGTTATGGCATATGGTATGCTGCGCTGTTTTGCTGATAACAACATAAATGTACCTCAGCAGATAACGGTCGTCAGCTACGAATACACTGATACAAGACTTTATTATTATCCGCTGCTTACTTCCTATCACCGCAATCGTGAAGACCTCGGAAAAGCTGCGGCAAAGCGTCTCAGAGCGGTCATTGAGGGGGAGTCGATCCCGGAGTATAAAGCTCCGCGCGGAGAAATCATATTCGGCAGCAGCTGTTCATGCAGTATAGATAAGGAGCAGTCGCTTTCTGAACTGAAACTTGCGGAATCGAAAAAGAACTATAACGACCTTAATCTGTTCAGCACAATGGAACAGAAGCTGATACTATGCCGGGATATGGAAGAATTCATACATATAATCGGTGATTTTCAGTGGATGATACAGAATAAGAAGAATATATACCTGTGTCTGTATTCCGATTGGCACGATACAAGATCCGGAAGTTCGGACATAATGTTTTCGCGCAGTGTTTTTCACTGGGATGGCAGTAAAGCCTTTGAAATGTATCACCATGATCTGCATACGTTCTTTGATATGAACAGCAGTGCGGAAGTGTGCTATTTTACTCCGCTGTTTTCAGGGCAGAGGCTGTTCGGGTATATGGCTATATTATATGAGACACCTGAAAGCTATGATGATATTTACAGACATTGGTTGAAATCAGTATCTATCGGACTTGAATTCCTGCGCCTAAAAAATGATATACGCTATCTGCTAAGCTGTCAGAATGTTTCGGAATACAGAGATACTCTCACGGGAATGTCCAACGAAAAGGGAATCCGCCGTGCATTTCAGGCAGTGAATGTTCACGGCAGCAAAAGGCTGTATTTCGTTATGCTGCGTACAGATCTGTTTCCGAGGCGTTTCAGCGAGGAGGAAATAAGTCAGAAAACAGAAGCGATTCTTGGAACAGCTAAAGCAATATCAAAATTCTGTGGAAATCATGATATTTCGGGACGTATCGGCAACGATGAATTTGTGTGCCTTGTTCAGAGTATGGCTGAGGCGGATATGATAGCTGACCTTCTTAGTTCTGTATTGTTTCAGGAAAGAGTATATACAGACTATGCGGGGGTGTCGTCTTTTGTATGCTGTGCCGTGCCGTGCAAGGACGCTTCTTTTGATGAACTATTGCAGATTGCAAATGAAATATGTGAGCAGAAGCACCTTGAACTCGCTGCACAGAGAAAAAACAAGTCGTTTGGCGAATTGTCTTCAATACGAAACAGCGTTTACACATCTGTTGAATCTACCTTCGAGAGCGACAAAGATAATACATCGATAGAAAAAATTGACGCATTCCGCAGAAACTATAAAAACTGCTTTGGGGTGACATTTCATCAGGACTGCATAAATGCGCGTATTGCCAAAGCTAAATATTACCTTGCAACAACGTCTGTGAGCATTGCTGAGATCTCTGAGAAATGCGGTTATATAGACCATAAGTATTTTCAGCGTCAGTTCACACAGAACACGGGTATACCTGCATTAAAATACAGAAACCTGATAAAAATGTAAGGAATTGCATTTTTTGTCCACTGCTATCACACTTTGTGAGTTGATAATACTTGAAAGTGAAAGTATAATTATCGTAGATGAAACAACGTTAAATCTTTCAGGAGGTATTTCAATGAAATTAAGTAAGATAGTATCATCACTGACATCAGTATTCATGCTTGTTTCAAGTGTTAATCTTTCAGTTCCTACGGGAGCGTCAGCTCAGGAGAAAATGCGCGATATATCCACTCTTGAACTTGTAAGGGACATGGGTATAGGCATAAATCTCGGCAACACTCTTGAATCATGTCCGAGCTGGTATGAAGAGGACTGGATCGCAAAATGGTCCGAAGGCAAGCCGGTAAACTACGAAACAGCATGGGGCAGTCCGAGCGTAACAAAGGAAATGATAGAGGGCATGGCAAAAGAAGGCTTTGGTGTCCTCAGGATTCCTGTTGCATGGTCGAATATGATGGCGCATGACGATACTTACACGATCAACAAGGAATACGATGCGCGTGTACACGAGATCGTTGACTGGACTCTCGAATGCGGTATGTATGCTATCATTAACATCCACTGGGACGGCGGCTGGGTAAATAAATTCCCGGATGATAAGACTGAAAGCATGAAGCGTTACACTCATATGTGGGAGCAGATCGCGGACAGCTTCAAGGATTATGATGACTATCTGATGTTTGAGTCGCAGAACGAGGAACTCGGCTGGGAGAGCATCTGGAATCCGTGGGGCGGTACTGAAGGTAAGGCTGAATCATACGCTCTCTGTAACGAGATAAACCAGAAATTTGTGGATACTATCCGCAGCTCCGGAGGCAATAATGCTGAGAGACATCTGCTGATCTCAGGCTATAATACGGGGATTGACCGTACTTGCGATCCTCTGTTCAAGATGCCGTCAGATCCGGCGGAACGTATGGCGGTTTCGGTGCATTATTACTCGCCGGCAGGCTTTGCAATACTTGAAGAGGATGCAGACTGGGGCAAGGCAACTCCGACATGGGGCAGCGATCAGGATTATGCATCGCTCCGCAGTGAAATGAACATGATGAAGACTAACTTCACGGATAAGGGGATCCCTGTTATAATCGGTGAATACGGATGTCCGACCAAGAATAAAGAACCCGAATCAGTAAGGCGTTTCCTTACAGCAGTATGTGACGAGGCTTATAAGTGCGGACACTGTCCGGTCATGTGGTCAACACCCGGCGGACATTATAACCGCGAGACATTCAAGATGGAAGATCAGGAACTCCGGAATAATCTTTTCGCTATCGGCGGAAAGGAATACGCTCCTCGTACTGTTACCAGTGAGCCGGTCGAGACCACAAATGAGACTGTTGTTGAGACTACGACCGAAGGTGTAACTATTGTCAAGGGCGATGCCAACGGCGATAATGAAGTAGATATGTCAGATGTTGTAATGGTAATGCAGGCTTGTCTGAATCCGGCAAAGTATGGCAAGAATGGTACAAGTGATGACCGAATAACGCCGGAAGGCGCAATTGCAGCGGATGTTGACGGCAATGAAGTCCTGACTACTAATGATGCTCTCATTATACAGCGTTTTTCACTTCATATCATTGAAACGATCTGAATAATAAGCTGAATATTTCCCTCCAAACTGAATAGGTGTATGTGAAAGCGGCATTGCATATAAGGCATGCCGCTTTTGCGCTATGAAGTGCAGTGTATTAATCTCACTTGCTTTCCGGACGGAAAAAGCATAAAGCAACATATACAAATCATAATGGCGGTGTATTTGGCTACGATGATAGCAGAGGTACAAATAATCATGAAATAGCTAATATTTATAATTCCGGAAATGTCTCTGGAGGTCAATGCGGAGCAATATACAGCTATTGCTACGAATCAAGTTATTTAAAAACTACGAATGTATACTATCTGAATACGACAGCTAAGAGTGCAGCATATAATTATGCAGATCCAACCGGAGTTTACGCAAAAACAGAAGCAAATATGAAGACTGAGAAATTTGCAGGCTCGCTTGGCGAGGCGTATGTGTATGTGACTGATGATTATCCGCATCTTGCAATCGAGAAGGAGAACGTCCACCTCAGATTTGATAAGCCGTCGCTCAGGTTTGACAGCTTTGATAAAACTGAACAGTTGAAGCTGTGGGAAAACTATGAAGGTGAGATAACCTGGCTTTCCTCTGATCCGGAAGTGGCTATCGTTGACATCGAAGGAGTCGTAAAACCGGTAGGAAACGGAAATGCACTTATCTACGCTCTTTACGGCGATTCAAAGGCAGTATGTAATGTAACTGTCAGTGCCTATTCTCTCGACAAGGAGAGTCTTTCGATGAATATCGGCGCAGCTGAAAAGATCACTGTTTATTCAAATAAAACGGCTATTGATCCGGCTAAGGTAGCATTTGCTTCATCAGATGCGAAAGTTGCAACAGTTGCTAAGGACGGTACAGTAAAAGCAATTGGTGAGGGCAGCTGCGACATTACCGCATCTGTAAACGGAAACAAATATGTCTGCAAGGTAACTGTAAGCAATGAGATAGAGCCTACTTCTGAAGAGCCTGTAACTGAGAGTTTAAGACTCGATAAGGATTCTTTGACGCTCACAAATGGCGATGAAGATAAGATCACGGTTCTTAATTACAGCGGAAGTATAACTTGGATATCCTCGGATACTCAGGTCGTGAAAGTAGCAAAGGACGAGGGAAATACGGCTTCGATCACAACTGTCGGAGCAGGTGAAGCAACTATATACGCTATGCTTTCAACTGGAAAAAATCTTACTTGTCAGGTAACTGTAAAAGAGGCCGGCACGGAAATATCAAAAATCAGAGGGGATGCAAACTGTGACTTTGAGGTAAATATGTCGGATGTTGTAATGATAATGCAGGCATATCTTAATCCTGCAAAATACGGTGAAAAGGGTATGAGCAGCGAACGTATAAAGCCACAGGGCATCATAAACGGCGATGTTGATACTATACAGGGGCTGAACTTACAGGATGCGCTTAGAATACAGGAGTATATCCTAAAGCTTCTGGACTCACTTTGATTAAATAAAATACAATTACTGTCACGGAAGTCAAATGACTTCCGTGATTTTTGCGTAAAATCAGCATCTTATCGGACTAAAATGTGAAAGTGTACAAAATGAATCTTAATAATCAACGTAAAATATTGATATTATTGTGGGTGATGTGCATTTTGTACACCTTATCTTCATTATGTGAGTTGACGCGACTGCGGGGATAATAATATAATAAATATATATATTGTACACAAAGGGGGAAGATCCAATGAATATAAGAAAGATAAAGTCAGCATTGGCAGTATGTCTTTCAGCAGCTGCTGTGATGACAAGTGTTTACATTCCGAGGGAGCCCGTGACAGCTGATGCCGCAGTGTCTGCTATCAACAATCCGGTGATCTGGTCAGATGTTCCTGATGATGATGTTATCCGTGTTGGGGATACTTATTATATGGTCAGCACGACGATGTATTTCAGCCCCGGTGCACCGATAATGAAGTCCAAAGACCTTGTTTCATGGGAGATGTGCGGTTATGTTTATGACCGCCTTGCAGAGGGCGACGGCGAAAACCTGAAAAATGGCAAGCACGACTATGGAAAAGGTCAGTGGGCAGCAAGTCTGCGCTACAATGAAAAAACAGGCAAGTTCTACGTATTTTTCGGTAGTTACAGCACTAACAAGTCATACATCTACTCGACCGATGATATTGAAAATGGTGAATGGTCAAAGGTTGAGTTAAACGGTATGTATCATGATGCTTCTCTGCTTTTCGATGACGACGGCAGAAACTACCTTGTTTACGGCGGCGGAGAGATCAAGATCAAGGAACTCAATTCCGATATGACCGGCTTCAAGAGCGGCGGAGTTGATAAGACTCTCTTTAAGACAAATATAACAGGATATGTTGCAGGTGAAGGTTCACATATCCAGAAAATAGGGGATTATTACTACATATTTATCATAGCATGGCCGCAGGGTACAGGACGTGTTGAGATCTGTTACAGAAGTAAGGATCTTCTCGGAACTTACGAGAGCAAGACCATCCTTGATTCCGGAGTAGGTTCTTACGGAAGCGGAGTTGCTCAGGGCGGCATAGTTGAAACTCCTGGCGGCAAGTGGTATGGTATGCTTTTCCAGGATCACGGCTCAGTGGGACGTATACCTGTCCTCGTTCCTGTAACATGGCAGAACGGCTGGCCTATAATGGGTGAAAGCGGTAAGGCTCCGCTTACACTTGATATTTCCGGAGAGGGTACTGATCTCGCAGGAGATGACAGCTTTGATTACACTGATAACAATCTTGCGCTTGAATGGCAGTGGAATCACAATCCTGACAATTCAGCATGGTCAGTTACTGAACGTCCCGGCTATCTCAGACTAAAGAATAAGACGCTCGCTTCACATCTTCTCAATGCAAGGAATACTCTTACGATGCGTACAGAGGGACCGGCTTGCAGCAGTTCGATCAAGCTTGATACCAAGAACATGAAGGCTGGCGACTACGCCGGACTTTCAGCGTTCCAGCTCAAGTACGGCTGCGTAGGCGTTTATGTTACAGACAGCGGCGCAAAGAAGATATATATGTCGAAAAACGGCGGCGATGCGATAGATAAGACCTCTAACAAGATAGTTGCAGAGGAGAATCTCACCGGAGATGAGGTGTATCTCAAGGTAGACTTCAAGTTTTCTGATGTAGGCTCAGACAAGAGCGCTTCAAGAGATATCGACAAGGCTAATTTCTACTATTCTTACGATGGTATCAGCTGGACAAAGATCGGCGAAGAACTCAGTATGTCTTACGATCTTAAGCTCTTTACCGGTTACAGAAGCGGAATTTACAGCTATGCTACCAAGACTACCGGCGGTTACGCTGATATTGATTACTTTGACTATGACCGTACAAGCTGGAACGGTGCAAACGGCAGCAAGCAGCTTACTGGTAAGATCACTAATTTTGAAGCCGATGACAATGGCTATTATTACCACGATACTTTTGAGAGCGGTATAAATAGTTGGTCTGGACGCGGAAGCGCAAAGGTAAGTGCAAGCACTGAAAAGGCTTATGCCGGTACTGGTTCACTGTACACTTCAAACAGAGAGGCTTCATGGAACGGTGCGATCAAGACTCTTAGTAAAAATGTATTCAAGCCCGGAGAGACCTATGCTTTTAGTGCTGATGCAATGTATACCGAAGGAGCAAAGAGCCAGAAATTCTTCATGAAGCTCCAGTATAAGGATTCCTCTGACAAAATGATCTATTCAACTATCGCAGAGGGCAGCACGATAGCAGGTGAGTGGGTACAGCTTTATAATCCGAGCTATACTATCCCTGCGGATGCTTCTGAGATCTCGATATATGTTGAGACAGAAAGCGGATCAAGCAGCTTCTATGTAGATGAGGCTATCGGTGCTGTTGAAGGTACTGAAATAAAAGGACCTAAGGGCGTTAGCTTAGTTCTTGGCGATCTCACAGGTGATGGACGTATCAATGGATATGATATGATAATTGCCCGCCGTGGACTTATAAACGGCAAATTCGATACAAAGGCAGCTGAACTCAATTCAGACGTTAATCAGGACGGCGAATTCAATATTACAGATGTAACACTCATGCAGGAGTTCGTACTCGGCAAGATAGATGAATTCCCGATACCTGAAAAGCCGACAAGCAACTATGAGTATGTTGCTAATCTCCAGTATCACGCTAACGACGATTACCTGAAAAAGACCTGTCCTGAAACTGGTAAGGTGACAAAGGAATATTATTCCGGCATCAATGGCAATAAGGCGCTCAATGTTTATACGCCTTACGGCTATGATTCTTCCAAGAAGTACAACGTATTCTACCTCATGCACGGTGGCGGAGAGAATGAGAACACCTGCTTCAGTAATGATGTTAAAATGCATCAGATACTCGACTGGATGATAAAGAACGGCGAGATCGAGCCGATGATCGTTGTTACACCTACATTCAACGGCTGTCCTGCACCTGATAACAACATGGGCGCCGGAACAGTATGGGATGAAATGCGTCAGAGCATCATACCGTTCGTAGAAGGCAAGTATTCCACATACGCAGAAAATACTACTCTCGACGGACTCAAGGCTTCAAGATTCCATCGTGCATACGGCGGCTTCTCAATGGGCGGCGGTTCAACTTGGAACAACTTCTGCAATAACCTCGATATTATCGCATATTATATGCCGCTTTCAGGTCATTGCTGGCTTGGCGCAGAAGGTATCCAGAAAGCCATTGACAAGTCCGGATTAACTCAGAGAGACTACTTTGTACTCGCTGCTACCGGAGATCAGGATCTCGCATACGGAAATATGCAGACTCTTATCCCAACACTCAAGAACGATACAAAGCGTTTCACCTATACATCCGACTTCTCACAGGGCAACTTCTACTTCCTCGTTGCAAGCAGCAATGACGGAGTTAAAAAGACTCACTGGTGGGGCTTTGTAAGATGGTACATCTATGATGCACTTCCTTACTTCTTCCGTGAGAATCAATAATTGAATTACAGGATTGATTTGTCCTCCAAAAAATGGGATTATGCTGTCATGAAAATGGCAGCATAATTTTTTCTATTGACATTTAATGGCTATGATGTTAAAATTGTAGACAGGGATATTATTTTTGGAAAGGAAACAAAAATGAAGAATCATTATCTAAAAAGTATTATTGCGGGATTGACTGCTGCTGCAATTACTGCTTCGGCAGCGGTTTCAGCTTTAGCTGTGGCGTCAGATCATACAAATAGTCTTGTCAAGTATCACAGCAACAGTATAGTGCCATATGACAACAGCAGCTTTACTACTACACTTGACGTTGATAAATCAACGATACGTCCAGAGCTTTATATTACACAGGCTGATGTCGAGTACAGCGGATCAATAGGAGGCTCGGTGCAGAAGGTTGAGTTTACTATGCAGGGAACTCAGAACAGTTACTCAGCCGTTGGACTTAACATCTATTACGATGACCGACTTACCATAAAGCCGGATAATTCCGGAAAAATTGCACAGAAATGTGAAGCACTTTCCGATATGGAATTAGATTGCAAAAAATTTGTGGATGGTCAGCTGTTCCTTAGTATTTACAGCGGCAGCGGACATGGTTCTGATGGAGTTGCATGGACAGTCGATTTTGTTTTGCCGTCTGACGCTTCGGTAGGAGATGTATACCCGATCGGTGTTGAGTATTACGAGGATGAATATACGCATGATTGTTTTCAGAATGTGCCGCGTGATGATAAAAGTGATCTGATGGAAGCATGGTTCTTCAAAAACGGAATCCATAACGGTTATATCAGAATTTCCGAAAAACAGACAGAGCCGCCAACAGATCCTGTGACTGAACCACCAACAGATCCTGTGACTGAACCGCCAACAGATCCTGTGACTGAACCACCGACAGATCCTGTGACAGAGCCACCAACGGATCCGGTAACAGAACCACCGACAGATCCGGTGACAGAACCGCCAACAGATCCTGTGACAGAACCGCCAACGGATCCGGTAACAGAACCGCCAACAGATCCGGTGACAGAGCCACCGACAGATCCGGTGACAGAGCCACCGACAGATCCGGTGACCGAACCACCGACAGATCCGGTGACAGAACCTTCAACGGATCCCAAACAGCCAACTGAGAAAGAATACTCGCTGGGCGATGTTAACGGAAATGGCAGAATAAATGTAATCGACGCTACTATGGTGCTGCGTGAAGCTTCACTGCTCGCAAATAATAAGCCAGGCATATTAAACGATGAGCAGCTGATCGCTGCTGACCTTGACTTTAATGGTAGGATAACAGTTGTTGATGCAACGCTTTTGCTGAGGTATTGCTCGCATCTTGCCGATAAACCCAAGGATAACGATATTCTTGCCTGGCTGGCTTCAGTAGGGAAAAAGCCAAAGAAACAAACTTGATATTGAAGGCTGACTTCGTATGATATGGAGTCGGCCTTTTTAATTTTCTGTAAACAATTTTAGTGAGACTTTACATTTGTTTGGGCTTATGATATAATGATTACAACCAACAGTTTAACAATCAATCGTAGGTTTAATTCTGCAAAGAAAGCCTTGCTTGAATTCAACTTGTACCTGTGTTATCATAATAGTATGAAAAAGGACATGGTCAAGGCACAGCAGGCTCAGGACATTCAACGCAGAATTTCTTCCGGAGAGGACGCTCTTGTTATGGATATGAAATTCAGTCAGAATCTTATAAAATACCGCAAAAAGGCAGGGCTTACACAAAGTCAGCTTGCCGCCGCGCTGATGGTCACTCCGCAGGCGGTATCAAAGTGGGAGAAGGGCAGCTACCCCGACAGTGAATTGCTGCCGCTGCTTGCACGTACACTTGGAGTTTCACTCGATTCGCTTTTTGGTCTCACCGATGACTCGGGAATGCTTGATCTCGGTACTGCCTCAGCCGAGAAGATAAGAAGCCTTCCGCCTGAGAACAAGGGAAAGTTCGTTATGGAGCAGTTTTACAGTATGCTTTGCTCATACAATATGAACACCGCTCCTGAGAATATAAAGTACCCTGAGGCTTTTGCGCATGAGACATTTGCTCATCTGCGTACTGATTATGAGCTGGGACTTGCCCGGCTTAACCCTGATATGCAGTACATATGCTTCATGCGGATACCCGAAAAAGGGATAAACAGCTATTTTTCGATCAGTCAGAGGATAATGGAACTCTTCGGATTCCTTTCTGATGAAAATGCGCTCAGAATAATCAGCTATGCCGAAACACTCGGACGCAACTACATCCTCACAAAGGAGTGTATCTCGAAGAAACTTGATATACCGATGGATATAGTTTCCAACATAGTTGACCGCCTTGAGCATTTCGGGATAATGTGGCAGCTCACAGCCAATACCGGCGGAGAGCCGTTCCCGATATATGGATATGTTCATAATATTCCGCTTGTAGGTATACTTACTCTTGCCGAATCTCTGGTGCATTTCCTTTCGTGCCGTGAACCGGACATCGACATCTGGACAAGACCGCCGTTCAGAGCGGAAGAATAATAAATATGTATCTGTCAGGCATTACAGATACAAAAAAGGAGTTAAAAACATGGTTAAAAGAAGCTTTGCAGGATTACTTGCAGGAATCTGTGTGCTTTCAAGTGCATCAGTATTTCCTGGATCAGCAGTAGCAGCAGAAGGCGAAAACAGCTACTCAACAAAGGTATCTGTCGATTTTTCGGGCGAGAAGAAGTCGATCAGTCCTTACATCTATGGCGTAAATGCATTTGATACTTCAAGTCTGAAGAAAGTAACAGTAAATAACATACGTCAGGGCGGTAACCGTTTCACAGGTTACAACTGGGAGACCAACTGGTCTAATGCCGGTGAAGACTGGCACAACAGCTCTGATACTAATCAGGGCGACCTCTCAGACGGACCTGCTGGTGCAGTAAGAAAATTCTCTGCAATGGCTGCTGATAAGAATATTCCTTATAAGCTCGTAACACTTCAGATGGCAGGCTATGTAGCAGCTGATAAGGCAGGCGATGTTTCAGCAGCTGAAACAGCACCTTCAAAGCGCTGGAATGAAGTAGTATTCAAGAAAGATGGCGAGCTTTCACTTGAGCCTGATCTTACAGATGATAAGGTATATATGGACGAGTATGTAAATTACATCGTCAATAAGCTCGGAAATTCCAAGTCTGAAACAGGAATTCAGGGATACAGCCTTGATAATGAGCCTGTTCTCTGGAACGATACTCATCCGTATCTCCACCCGGAAGAGGTATCAAGCACAGAGCTTATAACCAAGTCGATCGAGCTTGCAAAGGTAGTCAAGGAGATCGATCCTAACGCTGAGGTGTTCGGACCAGCTTTCTGGGGTATGCTCCCGTGTATGAACTGCGGTGACGGTTCAGAGATCAAGGATAAGGCTACCGGCGCTGTTACTGGAACCTTTGAGGATAAGGATTGGCAGGCTGTAAAGTCGAATTACTTCTGGTTCCTTGATTACTACCTTGAATCTATGGCTAAGGCTGAAAAGGATGCCGGCAAGAGACTCCTCGATGTAATTGACGTTCACTACTACTCACAGGGACTTAATTCCGACAGTGATATTCTTCAGGCTGCAAGAAGCCTTTATGATCCGGAATACGAAGAGAACAGCTGGCTCATGCCGTGGGGCAAGCAGTACTTCCCGTTCCTTGCAAATCTCAAGAAGTCAGTGGATAAGTATTATCCGGGAACAAAGATCGCTATTTCCGAGTATAACCTCGGCAACATCGCAAACGAAAAGGTTACCGGAAAGATGATACACTCCGGTCTTGCAGAGGCAGAGGCTCTCGGTGCTTTTGCTGATAATGATGTTTACTTTGCAACCTACTGGGGCACTCTTTCAACCGCACCTTTCGTAGAGTCCGCGATCAACCTCTACACTAACTATGACGGAAATGGAAGCTCCTTTGGCGATACACTCTTAAAGACTTCAACTGAGGATCTTTCAAAGTCATATGCTTACGCTGCCATCAACGGCGATGACGATTCAAAGGTTACTGTTGTTCTCGGCAACAAGGATGAGACCAAGTCCGAAAAGGCTACTATTGATCTCTCAGGTGCAAAAAGCAAATACAAGAGCGCTACTGTATATGCTGTAACTCAGGAAGACAGCGGCATCAGAGTTATCAGCATCGACAACGCTGTCAAGGATAACAAGGTAACTGTTGAGATACCTGCACTCTCATTCGCTCAGGTAGTTCTCTCAGATAAAGAATCAGATGCTGAGATCTCTGTTCCGCCTGTAATAAACGAAACAGAGGTTAAATATAACTTCGCAGATCTTGAAATGTCACCAAATAAGGTACCTATGATCCCGCTTGAAAACAAGAAGCTCAAGAGGATCATCATTAACTGCACAGCAAGCAGCTCAACAGGTTCAGCTTGGTACTGCGGCGGCGGCGGTCTCTGCTTCAACAAGCTCGTTGGTACTGACGGCTCTAACTACGGCTGGGGCAACAAGTCATTCTCTTACAACGGCTCAGGCGATGTCGAGGTCGAAATGGACGGCACATTCACTATCCCGGATCCTGATAATAAGGATAAGAACCTTGAAGTCAAGGCGACTTATAACGATACATACATCGAATTCCAGGATTGGTGGAAGTCTTCCGCTAACTCATCAAGCGGAGAGGATGTAAGCGTTACATACAACACTATCACTCTCGTTTACGACAACGATGGCGCTGTTGAGCCTTCAAGTGAAGAGCCGGTAACTGACACTACTGAAGAAGTATTTAAACCGAACGGTGATGCAAACTGTGATGGCGGAGTAGATATGTCAGACGTAGTTATCGTAATGCAGGCTTGTCTCAACCCAGCTAAATACGGAGTTAACGGTACAAGTGAGGACAGGATCAAGGATGAAGGCGTTCAGAACGGTGACGTAAATAAGAATGGTCTTGACATTACAGACGCGCTTGCGATCCAGAAGTTCATTCTTAAGATAATAACAAAATTTGAATAAGTACAAAAACCTCTCCTGGTATAAATAAAAAAAGAATAGAAAACATTAAACGATAGGCGCTCCGGAAATTATTTCAGGAGCGCCTTAGTGATTCAAACGGATAATAGGGAAGTACAGGGAGAGTTTTTAACGCAAAGAGAATATATTGTATACAAATTGTTAATTTTTTCTGCCTGCTATTGACAAATTCAAATACGTATGGTATTATATTATTAAAGAAAGACCAAAAAAGTATATTTATAAAGGTTGATCTAAAAAAGCAGGGCGGCAATAGTCGCTCTGTTTTTTGTTTGGAATAATTAAGAATAAATTAATAATTTCCGGGCAAAAAACTATTGAAAAACGGTTTATCATGTGATATAATTATCAAGTAGTATGTGCGTTAATAAGCGCAGATTTGAGGGTTTTGAAAAAATATGAACAGTATTGATGCAAAGTACATTTCAGATAATATAGAAACGGTGAAGGATTTTGTTACTGCCGAAATGACAGAGTCGCAGTTTCTTAGTTCAATAGAGAAAGATATGACATCGCTGCAGCAATTCTTTATGTATTATAAATGTGCGATAATGGAAGTTGAAACGAAATTCAAGGTGCTTAACGAGCAGTTTTCACTGCATGGTGAGAGTAATCCGATAGAGTTTATCGAATCGCGAATTAAAAGCTATGGCAGTCTTTATAAGAAAATGGAATCCAAATCCATACCGAAGAATCTTGAAGCAATAGAAAACAGCATACATGATATTGCAGGTGTAAGAGTTGTATGCTCGTTTATACAGGACATCTACCACCTTGCTGATTGTTTTCTTGCACAGGATGACATACGTCTTATCGAGAAGAAGGATTATATCCGCGATCCTAAGCCGAATGGCTACCGCAGTCTTCACCTTATAGTGGAGGTTCCTATATTCCTTGAACATGAAAAAAGACCGATCAAGGTTGAGGTTCAGCTGAGAACCATTGCAATGGACTTCTGGGCAAGTCTTGAGCATAAGCTAAGGTATAAGAAGGATCTTTCCGCTGCACAGCTGAGGTTTCTTTCAGGCGAGATGAAAGTCTGCGCCGATCAGAGTGCTGCATGGGACAGAAGAATGCAGAATATCAGAAACATTATCGGACGATAAGCCGATTTGTATTAAGACAAAAGCAAGTCTATTCTAAAACTGTGAATAGTACAATAGAATAATAAATGATAAGACCGATTGCAAAAAGCAGTTGGTATTATCTGTATAATTAAACATAAGAACAGAGAGCAAGATGACTCTGCGTACCAGCATGAGGAACGTGAATATTGAAGCACCTCGGGACAGAAACGGTGAAAAGATCAATGCTTCGCGTTATCTGAATATGCCGAAGCCTTCTGGGACATGGTAAATGAACATCACATAACCTCAAATGGAATAAAGAATGGTGAAGTTGACGGAAGTGATGGTCTCACTCCTAATGATGCGCTCATTATACAGCGCTTCACGTTGCATCTTATTGATACTCTTTGATAAATAAAGAAGAAGTTTAGCTTTATACCGTTAAGTAAAGCAAAATAAGCCTGAAAGCAGTTCATTACTGCTTTCAGGCTTATATTTATACAGAAATACTATCTTCGTCAAATAGTTCATCCAGTTCCATCTGCTCACGTTTATACTGATACCATAGCAGGAATGCCGCACACGCCGCCATAGGCAGCATGGCTATTAATCCTATGTCCACAGGTCCGAAGACCGAGCGCTCAGGATGGTCATTTCCCTTTAACATATCTGGACTGGATTCTGCATTTATCATTGCGTGAAATATCGCCGGCAGCCATATACTGCCCGACTTCATATACAGGAAATCCGAGACGATACCCATAGATATGGTATATAAACAGAATACGAAAAGTCCGAGGACCGGTGCACCGATGTAATCCTTGCCGTACTCATAGCCAACGAAGATCATTACCGGAAAGTGCCATGCGCCGTGAATAGCACCGCCTATAAGAAGTCCTTTCGTCCTGCCGTAACCGGCTTTAAGCTCAGGGTACATGAATCCTCTCCAGCCTATTTCTTCGCCCAGTGCAAGAATGGTGGCGGTAAACAGGTGTGGTGAGAGCAGTGAGTAAAACACATCTTCTGCGATAAATTCGGCGTAATTGCTGCCGTTTTGCCGGAACTCTTCATATTCTTCATCCGAAAGGAATCGCTGAAATGCCTCAGCCGGTGCAAAGTCATCGGGAAAAACCATAAAGTAGAGTGTTGCCCCGATGATCTGAAATACCGTAGGCGACAGCCATGCGAAGACTATATATTTCCAGTTCTTGCTGGATTTGATATTCCAGCCCATTTTCCCCATATCTGCTTCTGCAAGCAGTGCTCCCAGCGTCGGTATGAACATACACAGTGCCATGAAATTGTGAAAGTTGAATTGTCCGGCAGCGCCGGCGTAATTGGCATCATAGCATCCGAAGACCGCTATTATCCATGCGGTAATGAAGGTGAAGAGCAGGTATTTTTTTAGTTTTGACATATTATATTATCTCCAGTCAAATCTGATATTCCGTCATTTTATGTAGATTATCGTGTTACAGTTATAAATGCCTCACTACAAGATATTATCATTATAACATCACAACCGGAATAAATCAAGTATGCGTGACAGGGGCGCGGCTCACAGTTTTTAATCAGTCTGAATAAAAATAAGAATGACTGTATCGCGCTGTTTTATGCGTTACAGTCATTCTATCCTTAAACCATTCTGAGATCAGTCCAGTTTGGGGTGAATATTGCAGTTATTCAAATTTTTCATAACGTATCATGTCGCCTGCAATAGTGAATTTAACGAAATCTGTCATATCATAGTTTCCGTATATATCGTAAACATAGAAGCAGTAGAGGTATTCACTGTCATCGAGTTCGTTGAATGTTATCTGTGTATCATCGGTGTATGTATATTCATCACCGTCGATGAATCCGTCCTCTATATCAATATCAGGATCGAGGATGTAAGTGTAGTAAAGGGGAACTATCTTATCGCCTGACCTGAGTTCTGAACCGCTTCGTGCAACACTTCCGTTTTCATCAACACCGTCCCATACATCAATTATCTCGATGTTCTGATCTTCGATGCCATAAAAATAAGCAAAGCGCAGGTTAGTCTGTTCACCGTTTAGGAGTATCGGGGCGGTGTATATATCGTATCCGTCACAGTATTCCTGAATATATGCCGGCAGGAACTGACCGTCCGGAAGTGCGAACCAGTATCCGTCAAAAGTGCCGGTAAAAGCACCTGTTTCATAATCTCCGTATACTTCGCCTGAGCTTCCGAGCTCAAATGCAAACTGTCCGCCTTCATCATAAACAAAGATACCGCCCTCGATATGATCAACTTCATCTATGCAATTCTGCGATAAGACGAAGGAATAGTCGCCGTTCTCGTCAAAATCGGGAGCAGAATCAAACGTGATGTTTGTTTCACCGGTACCCGGAGTATAGTTATCGGCATAGTTCCATTCGTCGTAATGTGATTCAGCATATTCAAGGAATCCGCCGGATTCGCTGTATTGATCGCTGCTCCAGTCATTTGAGAACATATCGAGCATTCCCGAGTTGTCATAATCGTCTATACCGCCGTTGACCTGTCCGTAAGCGACTTTATCGACAAGACCGAGATAATATGAACTGAGAGCAATATCCTTGAAGATGGCAAGTTCCTGTGAACCTCTTATCTGAAGAGGGTAATACACCGAAAGCCCGCTTGCCTCAGTATGGTCGCTGCCGTTCTTCATATATATAACGCAGTCATTGAGTGCCTTTAATGCTGGATCTGAATTCGGGGAAATATCTTTGCCGGCAGCGATTATACCGCCGATATCGACCATGTTAGTAAAGCCGGAAGATCTGTTGTTGCCGCCGAAATTATCAGCTCTGTTTATATTTCTTGCAACAGGAGAGAAATCTGCACCGCTTTCAGTGAGTTCATACACATCCTTTGCATACTTATCGAATGCTTCAGTGAATGTGTCGATTTTTGAGAGATCGATAACTGCAAGTGTAGCACCGTCCTCTCTTCCTATCTCAGCACAGTCGGAATAGAAGCTGTCAACAACGACCTTTCCGAGCTCAGCACCTGTACATTCAGGATTTTGTGCGAGATAATCGCCTATATTTTTATAGTTCCATCCGGAACCGGGTTCTATATCCTGTGAGCCGATGAAATACCTTGCATGAGTTGCCATGACGGCGGCAGTCTCAGCCGTACTCATTAGGCAGGCATCAAAGCCGATGAACTCGAAGGGTTCTGTCATCTGATCGTAAACGCTGTAAAGTGCAGCATCAATGTCCTTCAGCAGCAGACAGTTTCCGCCGTGATTATCATCAAAGCAGGCACCGTTGATGCTTCCGCTGCCGTGATCCCAAAGAATAAGTCCCATATTAGCGGCAGGATATTCACTTATTCCCCATTTCAGGAAATCAGCAAGAACATCGCTGCTTCCCATATCGACATCAGGACCGCTGTAAACGCGCTCGCATTTGCCGTTCTGTATAACAAAACGTTCACTTGCATCAGAACTTATATCCATTTCCCATGAAGCAGCGCCGCCTGTCTGAACGACATACTTTACTTTATCATTTGCAGAGGAGTTTATCATTTCAGTAAGGTCAGCAGAGGCGGAACCGAAATTCACTTCAAGGTCTGAACCGCAGAGATATACAAATATCGTCCATGTGCCTGCATCGCCCATTGGTGACTCAGAGTTTCGTTTTCTTCTCGAAATGAGAGAAGTATTCTCAGAACTCTGTGATGCTGGTTTCGTTTCAGGTGTTTTTTCGGCAGTTGTCATTGAAGAGCTTTCGTGAGAAGCTGTTTCAGAAGTGGAAGTACCGCATCCCGAAGCCGCAAGTGAAAGTATCATAGATGTGATGACGGCTGCGATTCTTTTTGATCTCATTTTGATCCATCCTCCTAAGTTATTTCAGCAAGTTACAGAGTTATTTTTATCTGTTAATACAACGTTTGTATAGAAGCTTTTTTCATCGTGGCGGAAATCAGCTGCTCCGCCGTAGCTTTCTGCAATTGATTCTATGGATGAAAGACCGATACCGCTGCCGTCACGATGTGTGGAAATGTAGCGGTCGTTTTTCAGACGGACGATTCCGTTGAAATTATTGGTGGCAACGATATAGAGATGGGTATTATGCTTGGTAACTGCTGTAAGTTGTATTAGACGTTCATTTTCAGGAATGTCACGGCTTGCAGTAATAGCATTTTCAAGGATGTTTCCGATTATACTGCAAAGGTCAACGTCTTTTACAGGAGTGCTTTCAGGTATATCTATCTGCCATTTTATTTTAATATTGAATTGTTTTGCAAAATGGTAGTAATAATTGAGAACAGCATTGACAGCGTAGTTTTTGCAGTAAGAAATAGTTTCATTTTCTGGAAGCCCTTCAAAGAACTGGTCGATATAGCTTGTAAGTTCGTAATATTTGCCGTTATCGGCAAGTTCTTTCAGAGTGCGTATAGTATGTTTGAAATCGTGGCGCACTCTGGCGTTTTCGTTGATGTATCGCTGCTGTTTTACATAGCAGCTCTCACGCATAGCATAAAGCTTGATTTCTTCCTCTGTCTTCTTTGAACGTATGATTCCTGAAGTGGTATAGTAAAAAATAAAGCAGAGAAGTGTATGCAATGCAAATGTCATGGTAAGAACGAACACAAAGGAGAGAAATACATTGTTTACAAGGAGAGTTTCATATTTTTGAGGACTGATGAAGCTGTTTATTATGATGAAGATAGAGGATATACCACATCCGAGATACCATACTCTTTTATCATCAAGTTCTGATATGATCCTGCTGCCATATCTGCGAAGAGGATAGGACAGCATAGCTGTCATTGCAATGCTGATACCCAGCTGTATAACTGAAGAAATGATACTGTCGCTGACAGGACTTTCCGGCTGAATGATGCGGTCTGCCAGTACAGTAAAGTTTGCTGAATAAGACATCCATACCATAGCGGACAAGAATACCATCAGAGATTTTGCCGTGTTGATATAAAGCATCCTGCGATATATCAAATATACCATAAAACAGTACAGAATAAATATAACATTATAACCGGCTCTGACCTTACTATCGATATATGCGAAGACGGGTGCTGTTGATACAAATACCGCAGCAGTGACAGCATATATCTTTTTTTCACTGTATCTCAGATGCTCTTGAACAGGGAGATAACAGAGAACAGATACCGGAATAATAAGCAGATATGAGAACAGACAAACAAGATACTGTTCCATTGATTTATCACCTCAAAGACTGATTGCGGATACTCTCAAACATAAAATTCTGCCATATCCGCTTTATTTCTTTTTCCTTTTTAATTGAATACGGCAGACGGACATCTGCCCCTCCTTCGCGTACACTCATTATGCAGCACTTATCCTTCATCTGTATTATGTGCTCCATATTGACGATAGTCCCTGCCTGTACCGGCAGAAAACGTTTGTCATCCGCAAGCGATTTGCAGACAGCTGAAAATGTCATTCTTATTCGATAAGAGTTTCCTGATCTGTCGACAAGCTCAAGATAATTCGAGCCTGCGGTCTCTGTTCTTATGAACACTATATCTGCATATGGAATGCTATAATTCCTGCGCTGACTTGAAAACATGAATTTCTGTCTGTCAATTACCGTTTTGGTCTTGAGAATATCGTCCATAGTGCGGAACAGACTTTCCTTTAAGACAGGTTTTATAAGATAATCGTAAGCATGGCAGGAAAATGCGTCGGCACGGTGATCTTCACTTGTGGTAAGAAAAACTATTAAAACATTGCTGTCAGTTTCGCGTATTCTTCTGACAGCTTCCACGCCTGTCATACCGTTCATATAAATATCCATGAATATTACGGCATACTGCAGCGGAAAATAGTCCTTCAGGAATGCTTCCGCAGAGCTGAATTCAGAGATCTCGGCTTCAAATCTGTTCAGAGCAGCATATTCTTTCAGCAGTTTCTTTACTGCTGATATTTCATCAGGTATATCATCAATTACAGCAATATTCATAACTCCTCCTGTAATAGAAAAACAAAAGAATATCCATATTATATCACATCTTACTGTTGTTTTCAATAGCAGCAATATGCCAATCATCCCATATGGAGCATATTTTATCCCAGAAATACATCATCAGTTTAAAGCACTAGCCTATTATCCCATTTTGACTGCCGATTATCCCAAAAACGTTGACATTTCAAAATAAACTGATTAAAATATAAAAGTCATAACCGTAATGGTTATTCCAATTATTATTAATTTTGGAGGAAAAGAAATATGGGAACTATGAAGAAATTTGCGTTAGTGCTTGCTGCTGTTATCACAGCATCAATGTCACTCACATCATGCGGCGGAAGCAGCGACAGCAGTAGCAAGGCGACAACAACTGCTGCATCAACAGCAGCTGCTTCATCATCTGAGGCTGCTAAGGAATCAACAACAGCAGCTTCTACAACAAAGGCTGCTACAACTAAGGCTTCCGGCGGTACAAGCACAGGTACAAAGCCACAGAAGAAGGGTACTTCTGCTGTTGCAAAGCAGACAGCTGCTCCTGCTGCTCCTGCTGCACAGGCTGAAATGCCTTCCGAATACGTTAATGCAGTAGCTAACTCTGTATGGGTTGGTATGGATGCTGATTTCAACTGCTATGCATTAGCTTTCTCTGATGAGAAGGTTATCCTTGAGTGCGACGACGATTCAAGCTTTGAAGGTTACTGGGGCGTTGCTGAGGGAGATCCGACATTCTACATTTTCAGTGATGCAGAGCTTACACAGCCTGTATTCGCAATTCCGTGGACATTAGATTTAGAGCATGAGCTTATCATTCTCAACGATGCTGTTGTTATGACAGAAGTTGATGCTGCTACTTTTGAAGATGCTGCTAAGATCCTTGAAGAAGAGTCTTTAGTTTGCCAGATCGCTGATGCACTTGACGGTACATACTGGGCTGGTCCTTCATCTGACGGAAGCTTTGCTGCAATTTCACTTGAGAACGGCGAGCTCGAATTCTATGAACTCGATACTGACGGTACAGAATCAGTAGGCAAGTATCACTGGAGTCTTGATACAACTGGATTAACTCTCTATGATGATCAGTATAATGCTCTCGATACTCTCAGCCTTACAATTGATACTGCTGCTTCACAGATCCAGATGACAGGTAAGAGCGGTTCTTCTGTTCTTTCAGAAGTTTCTGAAGATGATGCAGTAGATATTATGGTATTCCTTCACACACTTGCTGAAGGCGGAATAGACGAAGCTGATTTAGATGCAGATCTCAACGAAGCTGAATAATCAAACCATATTTCTAATTTTCTAATACATATTCAAAGGGCGTGATGCGGAGATAATTTATTTCCGCACCGTCCGAGAATATGAAAAGTGTTCATTGTTAATATTAGTATTGATAAAGCCGGTTGACGCATTTTGTGCTGTCATCCGGCTTTGTTTATTATAATACCAGCATCGGGCAGGTTTTCAAATCTTTATTTTCTGTACAGTTCTTGAATATCGTTACTCCTATTAATATGAGGAGATACTCGATAAATTATAATAAGGCGGCTCTGTATTTGACTGTCGTGGCATATAAATATTGTCCTTATCATAAGAACTCGACCTTGCCGCTTTCGAGATGATAAATTGCACCGAGAACTTTCAGTCCGTACTCGCGTTCGTCCTTTTGTATCTGCAAGCTGTGCTCGATGATCTCGCAGCTATGCTTGACGTTCAGACAGCAAGCCTTGACTTCATCTTTTTCGTCGCCGATAGCTTTCACTATCTCGTCCGTGATGTACTTGATGTAGCCGTCTGGTTCGTGGTTCATGGCAGCGTCAACGGCTCCGCAGTGATCGTGACCGAGTACAACGATAAGTCCAGTGCCGAGGTGCTCAGCAGCGTACTCTATACTGCCGAGCTGATGTGAGTCGATAACGTTTCCTGCAACTCTTATGACGAAAAGGTCACCGATACCTGCTGAGAATATCAGTTCCGGCACAACTCTCGAATCCGAACAGGTAATGATTATAGCATAAGGCTGCTGACCGTTCTCACTGAATTTTTTGAGCTGCTCCAAAGATGTGTCACAGACGGATTTATTAGTATTAACATATTCAATGTTTCCGTTTTCAAGCCTTTTCTTCGCCTCATCGGCTGTTATTCTGTATGATTCCATAGCTGTTACCTCACTTTGAATAGAGTTTTTGTTTTGAAACTATGTCACTTCTATTATATCATTTTTCAGAAGTGTTGTAAATGTCTTTGTGATATGATAGGCTTAACTGTTCAGATAACTTAGCCTACAATAATTTATCGTTCAAAGAGCATATTTTTTCCTGCATTATCAATGAGATCATTCCATATAAGTTTGTCGTTGCTGAGAGTGAATTCTGCCTTACCATCGGTGTATCTGACTTCCAATTTTTCAGCGCCGATGCTGCTGTCAAAGAAGTGGTCTGTGCGTACAGCGCCGCCATCACAGATCAGAGAGCATTTATCTTTATTGTAAGTGCAGGAATATTCCCATTCACTGTAATCTGAAGCGTTCGTAGCCCAACGTATCATTACCGGGTATTTGCCATCTTCTTCATATACGGTTATGGAACATCTTCCGCTGCTCCATGAACCGACATACTTGTCTGCACTTGAATTGTCATATGCGCCACTTACAGCAGCTGAAGCTTTAGTGCTGTCCGTGGAAGACGATTTGCTTGAGCAAGACGATGATGCAGCTGCAATAGCAATAATTGATAAGAGTGAAATTAACTTTTTCATGTATAACCTCCGGTAATGTATGGTAATTGTTGACAAATAATGTCTGCAATATTTATTGTTTATAACGATTTTTGCTTATTGTTCATAATTTGTTAACATTTACTGGCGTAATATATGATATAATGTGCCTGTATAGAGAGGGCAAATCTTATATCATTATTATTTATTTATTATTTGAAAGGATTGATCAGAAATGAAGAAACAACTCAGGAACAGAATCAAAGCTACTGTTTTAAGCCTTACTATGGCTGCTGCTATGGTGCCTGTATGTTCGGCACCGGTAAATGCAGTTTCAGTACCGGATTCAGCGTCTATCACAGTCAGCAAGGGACTTTCGCAGACTATGGACGATACATCGGTATATAAGGGAACTATCCCTGAAGACGGTGCAGATTCTGTTACATTCACACTTGACACCAATTATGCCGGACAGAGCTTCTCTTACGGATTTGGCTGTTCAACTGCTGAAAAACCATATTGGCTCGAACTCGATAAGAGCGGCGAGTGGATGGAAGGCGGTGCAGGCTCAAAGGTAGAGGGAACAGCTTGCAAGCTTGATAAAGCTTCCAGCACAATAACCATTGATCTTTCTGAGATCGATGCAAAGCCGGGCGGAACATTTGAGTTCAGATGCTACTATTCTGCTCATTGGGATAATTCAAAGAAAGATATGGTAGCAAATACAGTAAAGCTTACAGGTGTTGATTTCTCAAGCGGTTCTTCGAGCAGTTCAAGTTCAACTCCTGAAACGAAGAACAAGAAGAGCGGAACATGGTCGTTCAAGGATAACAAGGACGGCACAGCAACAATTTCCGCTACTATCTCAAAGCAGCTTGACGAACTTGATTACGAACTCACAGTTGGCTATGATGATGAATACTATGAGAAGGAAGGCATCGTTCCTGAGGAAGGCGATCCTATCAACAGCCACAAGTTCAAATACAGCGATTTCGGGATCCCGTCTGACGGCAATGTAACTATCGAATCACTTTTAGTTACTGTTGAATCTGATTATGATATTGATAAGTTCATGTATGGCTGCGGAACCAACGTAGAAAAAGGCTCTGCTGCTGATACTGAATATGCTAAGGCTCAGGTATCAGGAAAAGCAAATGCAGGCTACTGGTATAATGAAATGGGCGCTGAGGTCAAGGAAGAGTTAGAAGCTGACGGCGTTGAATTTGGTATAGACGAAATAGGAGAGGGAACAACTCTTGAGGGCGCAGGAAAGTACATCCAGTGTCTCTGGGACGTTCCGGCTGAGGTTCAGAAGTGCCAGACTACAAGACCGAGCGATTCTATCGGATTCCAGTTCTGGTACGGTACTAAGGATGCTTCAAAGTATACAGAGATCACAAGCAAAGATCCTGTAAAGATAACAAGTGCTGCAATTACATATACTGTAACCAAGACAATACCTTACACCGGTTCAACAAAGACCAAGCAGAGTAAGACTCTTGACTGCACAGCAACAGCTGATTCAAAGAAGAATTTTGAGATCTCATATGAGGATCTTGGTATAACAGCTGATATGAGACCTTATGCGATCCGTTTTGACGTTTCAGCAGATAAGCCAATCAATAAGCTCGTATATGGAACAGGTACAGGTACAACAAGCAAGAGCAGCAAATACTGGTATCAGGAGCCTGTGAATTCCGCGATCATCGGTGCAGAGGACAAGGTCGAGATAATGTGGATACTTCCAGATAGTATTGCAGGAGCAACACCTGACAAGAGCATTGTTAATCCGGAAGGAAACGTTGTGTTCGGATACTATTACGGCGAATCAGATACCATAACTGTTGATAATGTTGAGGTATACTACGCAGAAGTTCCGACAGAGCCAACAACAGAAGAACTCAAGCCCACACTTCTGGGCGATGCAAACTGCGACGGCTCAGTAGATATGTCTGACGTGGTAATGGTAATGCAGTGTACTCTCAATCCTAAGAAGTACGATGTTGACGGAGCGAGTGATGATCATATCACAGAAATCGGAAAGATTAACGGAGATGTTGACGGCAAGGCTGGACTTACTCCGAACGATGCTCTGATAATCCAGAGATTCACGCTCAAGCTTATTGAAGATTTCTCATAAAGCACAATAAATAGGCGTACCGCTTAGCGGTACGCTTATTTTAATATCAACCTTTCAGGTATTTTGAAAGCTTCTTCTTTCGCTTCTGAGCGTACATGACATTATCGGCATCAGTAACGAAATTGAAAATGTCTTCACCTTTCTGAGGTTTAGCGATAACATAACCGGTACTTGCACTAAGAGTAAAAGGATTCTTACCGCTGTTATTGATCTCTGTTATGTTGTTCTGGATGTCTTTTGTGAGCTTCTGAGCCTGAATATCGGTAAAGTCAGCGGCAAATACTATGAACTCATCGCCGCCGAAACGGCAGAATATTTCGCCGTTTATGCAGGATTTCACAAGTACGTCAGCGATACTGCAGATAGCCTTGTCACCGGTATCGTGTCCGTAAGTGTCATTGATCTTCTTCAGACCGTCCAGATCAATGAACATCAGCATAATTTCTCTTTGTTCCTCGACGCACTGGCGGTAAATATCCTCAGATTCAAGTACAAATCCGTTGCGGTTATTGATACCTGAAAAAGTATCAGTTGCATACAGCTTGCCGAGACGTTCCAGAGCGTTTTCAAGAGTTATGACCTTGCGTATGTTTTCGAGGGAATTGCTCAGAGTTATGCAGAAGGTCTCGAACATTGAATTGTGCAGGGGCAGCTTGGAATTGCATATGACCATGTATCCGAGACATCTGTCTCCAAAGTGAAGCGGAATGTGATAATAAACTCTGCCCGGCTTCTGGTTATCAAGGATGTGCGGAATGATCTCTTTACGCTTTATCTTTGGAACATCGCAAAAAACTCCGTTGATATAAGCGATCGGTACAAGTATTTCATCGGTGTATTCCGTAACGTTTCCGAGTGACTTTACCTTGTTTGGACGCAGCTCGTCAATATCAGCATCACACAGCCAGTTGTCACAAAGGCAGAAGTAGTATTCCTCAGGTGTTATTTTCTTGGTGAAATTTTTCAGATAAGACAAAAACTGCTCAAATGAATCGGTGCTGATAAGGTCAACAGAAAGCTTATTGAGGTCGGACATAAAGTCCTGAGATTTCTCAAAGCGCATATAATTGCGGTAATTGAGTTCCCTGAACTCTGATAGCTTACGGCTTGCATTATGAGCACAGCCGCAGCTTTCTGTGAAGCGTGTTGACATATTCAGGATAACGCTTCTGTCCTGCGGCACATTATTGAAATGGTTGAAAAGCATTTTGCAGGCGAGTCTGCCTGAGAGCGCGAGCGGACGGTCAACAGTAGTAAGTTCGATGTGGTAGTTGTGTGAGTTGTAAGTATTATCGAAACCTGTGACCGCAATGTCATCCGGAACTTTATAGCCGGCATCGGTTAGACGGTTGATAGCGGCAGCTGCCATAACGTCATTAGCACAGATTATGGCTTCCGGAAGATCACAGCCGAGGGAAAGAAAGTAATCGACAGCGTGTCTGCCTGAAGGAGCGCGGAAACTGCCCCGATAGATAAACTCATCCGGAATGGAGAGGTTATGTTCATGCAGAACTTCAAGAAAACCATTCAGACGATCGCAGCTTTCCGGATTATCATCCGGACCAGAAATATATGCGAACCTTGTGAAACCGTGAGCATTGATGAGATGCTCTGTTATACGGTACATAGCAGTTCTGTTATCTATACCGACATGGTAAAGGTAAGGTATATCATTATCGAGGCTGACAGCAGGGATACCTGCTGCTTTGATGCGTTCAAGTATCTCATTCACGACATTCTGATGAGCAAGAGTGTTAGTCAGGAGGATAGCGCCGTCGAAGTCGTTGAAATCCGGCAGGTTGAAGATATTGAATTCACCTTTTTCGTGATCTGGATTGATAGAACCGCTGAATGAAACAAAAACAGAAATATCGAGTGAGAACTCAGCAGCTGCTGAAGAGATACCGCTGAGGATGGAACTCTGATAAGACTGATCCATTTCCTCGACTATCAATGCGACTTTATAGGTAGACATTCTGGTGACTGCACCCCTTTTCGTATAACGTGAAACATGATCCGGCAAATTGTAATATCCCCATGCCGGTAAAACGATTATATATATTATACAATATTTGAAGTAAAAAATCAATAGAATTTAAGTACAATTCTTTATGAGATTATTAACATTCTGTTAATTTAATTCTCCGATAAGTATAACAGGGGAATAATCTACAATCAGTCGATACTTATACAACGAAATTATACTCTGCATATCATTTGTGAGGTATTGACTTAAAAAACTGACGACATTTTTCAAGTTTTTATATCATATCGACGAAATTCGCTGCCGTTATTGACAAATCGCAAAAAAATGGTATACTAATTAGTGAGGGATAACTCTGTCATCAAGACGGAGATCCGGAATCCTACCGGAAAACTTACCGGTAAATGCTGCGGAGGAATTCTATGAATATTTGGCATAATATCAGTCCGAAAAGAATCAATCCAGATGAGTTCTATGCAGTTATCGAGATCGGAAAAGGCAGCAAGATCAAGTACGAACTGGATAAGGAAACAGGTCTCATAAAAATGGACCGTATCCTTCATACCTCTACTCATTATCCTGCAAACTACGGACTTATCCCGCGTACCTATTCTGACGATAACGATCCGCTTGATGTGCTTGTTCTCTGCTCTGAAACACTCGTCCCGCTGACACTTGTTAAGTGCTACCCGATAGGTGTGATCAGAATGCTTGATAACGGTCATCGTGATGACAAGATAATAGCTGTACCGTTTGATGATCCTAATTACAATATGTACATGGAT
>ONAI01000014.1 GCA_900315755.1 uncultured Ruminococcus sp. | reverse complement strand
GCTATAATAACGAGCTGCTTGGATATATATGGGCAACCAATTTTGATATAACCAATACTATGCGTATCAAAGAAACTCTCGAACTTACGACCTTCTTTATATCTTCAAAGCTATCATCCTATAAAATGATGGAACACCTGAAACATCTCAGCTACACAGACCAGCTCACCGGCATACCTAACCGGTTCGCTTGCTTAGAGCTTATAAGCGGACTTATCAAGTGCGGCGAAAGCTTCAGTGTAGTTTCAATAGACATCAACGGCTTCAAAAGTATAAACGATACTCTGGGATTTGATACCGGAAATAAGGTACTGATCGAAATAGCCTCACGCTGGAAAACTATCGTCGATGCCAATCTTTCGGGAACAAAGGACTATATTGCCAGAATGGGCGGCGATGAATTCGCTCTTGTAATAAGAGATTACCGCTCAACAGGTGAGATACTGAAAACTATCAAGCAGTATGAATCCGTACTCGGCAACCGCCTTACTATCGACAACTGCGACTTTTATATAACTGCAAGCTTCGGATATTCAATATTCCCGGATGATGCTCAGACAAGCGATAATCTTATCACCTATGCCAACGCCTCAATGTGCGAGGTGAAACGTATCAACAGCAGCAACCACATAATGCGCTTCTCTCCGAGTTTTCTCAAAGCTGAACACACAATCGAGATCGAACACAAACTCATTAATGCTTTGAATAATGACAATATCTACTATCATCTTCAGCCGCAGTTCGATCTTTCACATAAGCTTCGCGGCTTTGAGGCTCTTGCACGTCTGAAGGACGATGATGGAAACGTCGTTTCTCCGGGAGAGTTTATACCGGTCGCTGAAAAGATCGGTCTTGTTGACAGGGTCGACAGTGCGGTTTTCCGCAAGTCGGCTATGTTTGTCGGTGACCTCATACGCAGGACAGGTGCAGACATAACACTGAGCGTAAATGTTTCCGTCAGACACCTCATGAAGAATGATTTCGTCGAAGAGATCTTGCAAACTCTTGTAAAGAGCGGACTTCCGGCTGAATGTCTTGAAATAGAGATAACCGAGTCTATAATGATAGATTCTGCCGAAAAAGCTCTGAGGTGCATTGATATGCTCCATGAAAAAGGTATAAAAATAGCTATTGACGATTTCGGTACTGGCTATTCATCTTTGAGCTATCTTAATAATTTTCCGGCAAATCTGCTGAAAATCGACAAGTCATTCATCGACAAGATGAATACGAGCGATTCCTCAAAGCAGTATGTAGCCGCTATTATTTCAATAGGTCATATTATGGGCTTCGATGTCATTTCAGAAGGAGTCGAAGAAGAAGAACAGCTTGAAACGCTTAAAGAAATAGGCTGCGATTTCATTCAGGGCTTCATATGGGGCAAACCGCTTTCTACGGATGAAGCAGAAAAAATGCTCATCGACTCCATGGATCAACAGCAGCCATAATACTGGATCGCATACGAAATCCTGCGAAAAAGCAAAACACCTCCGGAACTGATAACGTTCCAGAGGTGTTATTTTTATGCCCGAAATCATGCCGGATCACTGCACGTTTTCTTCGTCCTTATGACGTATCTGAGCACGTTTGATCTTTCCGCCGAGTGTCTTCGGGAGTTCATCAACATACTCTATAACTCGCGGATACTTGTAAGGAGCTGTCTCTTTCTTTACGTGGTCCTGAAGTTCCTTTGTAAGCTCAGGAGACGGTGAATAGCCCTTTGCAAGAACTACCGTTGCCTTTACTACCTGTCCGCGTATCGGATCTGGAGCACCTGTGATAGCAGATTCAACTACCGCAGGGTGAGTGAGCAGTGCACTTTCGACCTCAAACGGTCCGATACGATAACCGGAACATTTGATAACGTCATCATTTCTGCCGACAAACCAGTAATAGCCCTTTGAGTCACGCCATGCAACATCGCCGGTATCATAGTTCTTTCCGCCGAGTACAGCTTCTGTAAGCTCAGGATTCTTGTAATAGCCGCAGAACAGACCTGTCGGGTGATTCTTATCAATGCCGCAAGCCATTATGCTGCCTTCTTCACCGTCTTCGCACTCTGTACCGTCCGGACGCAGAAGATGAATATTGTAGAGCGGTGAAGGCTTTCCTGTCGAGCCCGGCTTAGGATCTATCCACGGGAAGTTTGCGATAAGTACTGTGCCCTCTGTCTGACCGAAGCCCTCACGCATCTTCTTGCCTGTAAGCTCATAGATACGGTTAAATACCTCAGGATTGAGCGGTTCGCCGGCGTTGCAGAAGTTCTGGATAGATGAAAGGTCGTACTTTGTCATATCCTCTTGCAGCATAAAGCGATACATAGTAGGCGGAGCGCAGAATGTAGTCAGCTTATAGTGGCTGATAACTTCGAGAATATCTTTTGCGTTGAATCTTCCGGTGAAGTCGTAAGCAAACTGTATCGCACCGCAGATCCACTGTCCGTAGATCTTTCCCCAGCCGAACTTAGCCCAGCCGGAATCAGATATGGACATATGCAGCTTGTTTTCCTGCACCTGATGCCAGTATTTAGCTGTGACGATATGTCCGAGAGGATGTGCGAAGTTGTGGCATACCATCTTTGGCATACCTGTTGAACCGGAAGTAAAGTAAATAAGCATCGTATCAGTTGCCTTTGTTGCCTGATCGTCTGTCGGACGCTCAAATGTATCTGGATATTTTGCGATCTCGTCCTCGAAGAAGTCCCATCCTTCACGCGGCTGAGCAACTGCTATCTTCTTTTTCAGTGTTTTTATCTCAGGTGCTGCACCGTCGATCTGACCTCTTATGTACTCGTCATCGCAGGCAATAATAGCGGAAATACCAGCCATATTGCCGCGGTAAGCAATATCATGTGTAGTAAAGAGCAGATTGCCCGGGATAAGTATAACGCCGAGCTTGTGCAGTGCAGTTGCAATTACCCAGTATTCCCAGCGGCGGCGAAGTATCAGAAATACGACATCGCCCTTTTTCAGACCAAGACTGCGAAAATAGTGACAGGTCTGGTTAGAAAGCTTGGATATATCTGTGAAGGTGAAGGTGCGTTCCTTCTTATCGTGACTGAGCCACACAAGTGCCTTCTTATCGGGCTCCTGCTTTGCCCACTCATCAACTATATCCCAGCCAAAGTTGAAATCCTCGGGAACATTTACACGGTAATTCTTTACGAAATCCTCATATGAATCAAATTCGATACGAGGAAGATAACGGTCTAAAAGCATTTCACTTATTACTCCTTTATAATTACATTAAAAACATACTTATTCGGCAATAACTGTCAGGAATCTTGCCTTGCTGTCTCCAACGCAGCGCTGTCCGTGAGCGAATGTCGGATTGAAATAGATAGAATCGCCCTCATTGAGGATTATCTCCTGATCCTCAAATACAACTGCGACTGTGCCCTTGAGCACAAGATTAAATTCCTGACCTGAATGCTTTACAAGCTTTGCAGGCTCGTCCGAAGGCTCAATAGTTACAAGAAGCGGCTGCATTATCTTATCTGCATAGCGGAAAGCAAGATCCTTGAATCTGTATCCCTCATATCTGCTTATGCTCTTTCCCTTGCCGCGGCGGACGACATGATATGTATCTATACGGCTTGGTTCACCTGTTACAAGCTCATTGAAATCAACGCCGAATTTATTAGCGATCTCATATATGACGCTGATCGGAAAATCTCCATTTTCTTCGTAGCTTGCATATTGTTCTTTGGTTAATCCAAGTTCCTTAGCAAGCTTTTCCTGTGTGTAATCGCAGACCTCGCGCAGCTCGCGGATCCTTGCTACGATCTCATTGATAGTTTCCATAGCGAAACCTCCTTGAATTTAAAAATATACATAATATAATAATAACACATCCGCATGAGAATGTCAAACTCATTTTGCCATAAAATACAAAACAGCAGACATTAAGCAAAATAAGCGCCCCCGTGAAAGGGGGCACAATCTCTGTGATATGTTAGCTATAAAAATTGATGACATATAATAAAAGGCTATTCTAAGGGGTATATATCCCCAAAAAATTTATGCGATACGCCGCAAAGCTCAAAAGAGCACCCCTGAATACAAATTCATCCTAAAAAGCGCATTTTTTTACAAAAAACACCTTAATGTATATTATATCAATTATCGACAAACTTGTCAAGACCTTATGCCAAGCCATATTTGTACGATAAAAGAGTAATATGCCATAAGATCATTTAATGCTGTTGCATTTATCCCTTCTGGGGCATCTTCTTGTAAGATTTCTTAAAGTTGGTCTGACTGCTCCCGTGTTAAAGCAGCCGCATTAGCTATTGCCGGACTCCAACAGTTGAAATATTATAGTTCAGTCATACTCCTCAAACCTATCGCAAGCGTTGAAGCGTTATGGAGAAGTGCAGAAGTTGCAGGCGGTAGTACCCCCAGAACTCCAAGTACAATAAGAGTACCGTTGAATCCGATTATAGTACAGTAATTCCAGCCTATTCTTGACATAAGCGCATTGCTCAGACGTTTCAGTTCCACAAGGGCATAAAGATCTTCGGCAGATATGGTTATATCTGCTATCTCACGCGCAATGGCTGCTCCTGTGCTTATAGCGATACCGGCATCGGCTTCGCTGAGTGCCGGCGAATCGTTCACGCCGTCCCCTATCATTACCACCTTGCGCCCTGCTTCATGTTCTGAGCGTATGAACGCTGCCTTATCCTCAGGAAGTACCTCTGCGTGATACTCGTCAACTCCGACTTTTTCCGCAACTGCCTTTGCAGTGCGCTCGTTGTCTCCGGTCATCATCACAACTCTTGATATGCCGCATTCGTGAAGCTTCTGCACAACATCAGCGGCTTCGTCACGGAGTGGATCCTCGATACATATTACAGCTGCGACTTCATTTCCAATAGCAAGATACAAATGAGAATACTCTTTTGGCAGATGTCTGAAAATACGCTCGTCAGGCGCAGCGCACTGTTCGTCCTCGATAATGAAATGGTGACTGCCGATAAGGACACGCTCCCCCTCCACCGTACTTGATATGCCGTGTGCTACAACGTATTCAACCTTGGAGTGGAATTCCTCGTGAATAAGTCCTCTCTTCTCAGCTTCGGCAACAACTGCATTGGCTATGGAGTGAGGATAATGCTCTTCAAGGCAGGCTGCAAGACGAAGCATTTCGTTCTCGTCACGTCCGCCGAATGTTATGACCTGAGCAACTCTCGGACTTGAATGTGTGAGCGTTCCTGTCTTATCAAAAACTATGGTATCAGCCTCAGCAACTGCCTCCATAAAACGTCCGCCCTTGACGGTTATTCCGATACGGCTGCAATCACGCATTGCTGAAAGAACGGATATTGGCATTGCGAGTTTCAGAGCGCAGGAGAAGTCGACCATAAGTATTGACAAAGCCTTTGTGACGTTGCATGTAAGAAGCCATGTTAGCAGAGTTCCGCCCAGACTCCACGGAACAAGTTTGTCCGCAAGATGTGAAGCCCTGTCCTCAGCGGCAGACTTCATCTTCTCCGATTCCTCTATCATCTTAACGATACGGTCGTAACGTCCGCCGCCCGCGGTATTCTCAACACAGACAGTACACTCGCCGTCCTCTACAACTGTTCCAGCATAGACATAAGCTCCTTCGGACTTGTGTACAGGTACGGATTCACCGGTCATTGAAGCCTGATTCACCATAGCGTCTCCGGAAATGACTTTGCCGTCAAGAGGTATCATCGAACCTGTTCTGACGATTATCATATCGCCCTTGCAGACTTCGTTCACAGACATAAGAACTTCCTGACCATCAGCAGTTTTCGTCCACACCTGTTCTACGCCGAGGGACATTGTTCTCGCAAGGTCATCAACAGATTTCCTGTGCGTCCACTCATCGAGAATATCGCCTACATTCAACAGGAACATTACCGAACCTGCTGTTCCGAAGTCACCTCGAAGCATTGAAACGCCAATAGCAGTAGCGTCAAGAACGGCGACCTCCAGCTTGCCTTGCAGCAGACATTTCAGTCCGCGAAATATATACTTTGCCGCTCTGAAAACAGCTATTATGTTTCGTATCGGCTGTGGAATGACAAGCTTGTTCACAAAGCGTTTCATAACAACACCGGCAAGCTTGTTCTCATACTGTCGGTTCAGTTCCCTGCCGGTATGCTCCGGAACAAGCGCCTTGTTCTGCTCGTCATCGAATGAAAAACGCGAGAGTTTCTGAATTATCTCCTCTCTCGGACAGGTGTATGCTATAACTATATCGCAGGTACGGTCAAATACCTGCACTCTCTTTACGCCGACAATGGCAGACAGTGAATATTCTGTAATATCAGCCTGTTTCAACGTCATACGGCTTATGCAGAACCGCACGCGGATACGTCCTTTGGATTCGTGTAATATCTTACATTTCATAATGTGTCCTCCTATAAAAACAGGCCGCCAATGCGACCTGTTCCGGTTTAGTCTTCACTTGTATCTGCGATCTCTTCGTATTCATCGGAGATAACTGCTTCCTCTTCCTTCAAGGCTCTCTGCTCGTTTATCTCTTTTGCATCGGCAAGAATATCATCGCAGTTCTCGCGGACTGTTGTAACGGTCTGCATAACATCAGATTTTGCGCGGAGAACAGCTGCAGTTGCATGGGTATAGCATTTCTTCGCGTCCTTGCTTGAAAGCACTCTGATACCGGCTGTTCCGAAAAGTACGCCGCTTGCGAAAACTCCTACCTTTTTCCATGGAATGTCTGTAAATCTCATAATATCACCTCAGTTATAAAGTCGAAATAACGGTTTCGTTATAATAATTATACAATATTTAAAGCTATTTTTCTGCTCCATAAAGTTCAAAACAGATATACTGTACTAATAACGCATTACAGCCGTTTGATGACGATCCGAAGGATTCTTCGAGGACTTATGCTCCATTCGGAAACGCTTAGGTGTGATGCTCATTACAGATTGAAATGCACTTGCAAATTTACTGGCATTTGAATATCCGACTTCTTCGGCAATGTCGATTATCTTCATATTTGTTTGCAAAAGCAGTTCAGCCGAACGGAACACCTTACGCTTTTTGATATATGAGTAAATACCGCAGCCGAATGTACTTCTGAAATCGCTTTTCAGCTTTGTCTGATTGATGCCAAACATCTCAGAGAGCTGCGGGATAGTGAAATGCTCGGAAGTATTCCTGCAGATGAATTCGCCTGTCTGAAAAGCTTTTTTGCTGATTTTGCGATCTGTTTTCCTTTCGCTTAGCTGCATGAGCAATTCGATAGTTTTAAGTCTCATAAGCGATATAAGCGATTTTTCCGAACCAGTTATAATCGCAGACAAAAGGTTCTTCGTTCTGCTGTCAGACAGATATATGAGCGTTGTTTTATGCCATATATCGTACATTAGTTTTGAAATGTCAAACAGATCAGAAAGATCGGCGTTATCCGAACCGGCAGTAATTATAAAAAATGCTCCACGAAAGTCCTTTGAGCATAAGGCAGTATAGTCTGAAGTATTACCGAACGCAAGTATGGTATCGTCAGTGAGATAGTGGTATTCGTTCCCGATATGATACTCGCAGACTCCGCTGACACAACAGCATATCATCAGTTCGTCACTGCCGGCAATAACAGGTCTGTCACTCAGAATGAGTCTTATATTCTGAAACAGCTGAAATTCATTCGTCATATCACTTCACCGCCTTTCCTGATGCTTTATTACCTGATAAATGAGCCGGCTATTACTTCTATCTTTTCCGGAGCTTTGCTGCATACAGATACCCATATTTTACCAAACGCTTTACGGGAGATTATATGGCTTCCGGACGCTGTGATAATTATAGCGTCAGAGAGAAGTCCTTTTCCGCTGCACTTCCCGACTGCCTCTTTGACCGTCCATATCCTTGTCATTTCGTCTTCCGGACTTTTTGAAGCTTCGATCGCTTTTATCTCGGAAGATGTAAAAATCCCATGCACTATATCAGGGTTCAGATGTATGATCTCCTCTGCATCTATCCCTATGCTGTGTTTGGAAACCGAACAGCCAATGCAATTCCTGCAATGCGTAAGGCTGAATTCGATAGCCGGAAAATCCGGCAGATAAGGTTTGCCGTATCTGCCTGTCATTATTTCGTGTCCACTTATGTCTGCACCTATTTCAGCACACATTTTCCGCAGCAGAAGATAGCTGCCTATACATAGTCTGCGGTCAGCGTCAAAGACGTATCTCTGCGCCTTTTTTTGCCTTAAAGCCGGCAGCATACCGATATATTCATCGGCAAAAACAAAACCGGCTTCATCATATATTACTCTTGTCACTGGTTGATGACTTTATTGTGTATCTTCTCTGCAAGCATCTGTATGGACATTGGCTCAGCCAGCTTCATTTCCTCCGTAAGGTCAACACCGTATGTCTCCTGACAGGTGAGAAATACCTGTACTATTACGATACTGTTCACACCAAGTTCCTCAACGAAAAGCTGATCGTCAGTTATCTTTGAAACGTCCTCCTCCATAAGCTCATTGAGAGTGCTTCTTATCTTTTCCTTTATATCTTCAACAGTCACGTTCATTTCAATTTTCCTCCGATGTTTATTTCTTTACCGATAATTCTCTGAAATCCGCACGGTTCTTTTCAAGGAAACCAAGCAGATAAAATCTTGCTGTCTCACCCTTGCTTGTTACAGGCATAGGTTTATCAGTTACAAAGATACGTGTTATCCTCTTTCCAAGCGGCAGTCTGAGATCCGCATCAATGATCCTTTCAAAAGCCGCAGTGTTTTCAAACTCAGCGGCGTTTTTACTGCTTATAAAAAGCGCAGGCTCATCCTCGTATCCTACGGTCGAATACTGCTCGACAAGCTCATCCAGGAACGAAAAACGAGTATCGAGTTCCTCGGGATAGATATTTTCGCCGCTGTCGCTGATGATAACGCTTTTGCAGCGTCCCTTGAAATAAAGTCTGCCGTTTCTGATCTCAGCAAGATCGCCGGAACGGAAGTACTCATCCTTGTTTCTGAAGACCTCCTTGCCGTCTGAGAGCGTTGACGTGTGCATTGAACGACCGTTTACAGCAAGCTCACCGTAGCCCTCGCTCTTCACATCACCTGTCTCCGTGTCGATGACAACTGCGCTGTGCTTGTTATAGAAAATACCGACATAATCAAGCGCAGGATCATCTTTAAGAGGTCCCATAGTAACAAAAGAAGTCTCAGTCATGCCCCAGCCGTTTACTATGTATATGCCGGTTCCCATAAGCTTCTTTGCTGCGGCAGGATCAAGCCTTGCTCCGGAGCTGCATCCGAATGTCAGCTTATCGCCCATGAGCTTTTTCATCGACTCAGGGCCGCTGTCTCCGAAACGTGCCTCTGCGATACGCATAAGTCCCTTCCATATTGCCGGGACACTGCAAAAGAACCATATCCCCTCATCGCGGCAGGTATCAGCCATACCGAAAATTCCCGGCTTAGCCGGAAGAACAATAGGATAACCGGCTGTAATAAATGCAAGCGTTACGCCGAATCCGAGACAATGTCTCAGCGGAAGCGTGAGCAGCATGGGATTCGCCTGAACTCCCCCTTCATTGCGCGTACCGGTTATGCCCTTGTCATGGAGAAGATAGTCCGAAACATTGATGCACTGAGCATAGATAGCGTCTGCATAGAAAACGTATATCTTCGCCATACCGGTCGTACCGGAAGTACAAAATGCTATCCTCGATTCCCAGCATACATTCTCCGGAGAACTTTCTGTGCATTCTTCAAGCTCTGCCATAGAGACGTTCAGCATATCACCGTGACTTTCCGGAGTATCGGTAACTATCGCTTTCATGTGCGACTGCGCTGTAAATGCTTCAAGTGAATCCTCTGAGGCGTTTGCGTCAAGGAGAAGCACGGGATAACCAATCTTCAGAAGTCCGAAGAATACTGCGAACCAAAGATAGTGATTGTTGCTTTTCAGACCTATCCATGAGCCTTTTTCAATTCCGGAAAATTTCTTTTCAAGCACGGCTGCAACGGAATCCGTAATAGCTGCATATTCCTTGCCGCCTGCGGTATGCTTTTCGCCGTTTTTGAACCATGTTATCAGGCGTTCGCCCTGAAAATTTCCTATTGTAATACTATAAACTTCGCTGTAATCCATATTACGTCCTCACTTTCTCTGTGATAAGTTCGTCTATTATCCTGCAAACCTCCATGCGATAGTTTTTCAGGTAGAAATGGTCTCCCTCAAAATATCTCACACCGAGGAAATCATCAAATTCATATCCCCACTTTTCAAAGTCATGACCTTTCAGCTCAAAATCGTCTGTACCGCACAGCAGGATCCCAAGCGGCAGCTTTCCGAGCGGATGAGACGTTGTAGGCGTATAGCTGCTGAGAAGCCTGAAATCGCTCAGTGTCAGCGCAAAAAAGTTCTTCATCAGTTCCCTGTGCTCTCTGATATAATCCGGCAATCCTCCCAGCTTTTCTATCATCGGGAATGCAACATCCGGAGAATCCGTATAATAGCTCTTCTCAACATCACGAACCGGTTTCTGCCCCGAAAGTATCACTATCGCAGGAGGTCTGCCGCAGTCAGTCATACGGCAGGCTGTCTCATAAGCCGTAAAAGCTCCCATACTGTGCCCGAAAAGAGCGTATTCCTCGTCCTCTTCTACCGCATTTGATACATAATCGTAAGCCTGAGCGATACACTCATCAAAGGTTCTGGCAGGCGGTTCTCTGTAACGAGTGGAACGTCCGGCATATTCATAGACAAGCACCTCATCAATGCTCGAAAACTCATAGCCGGAAATGAAATTATAGTATGAAGCAAAGCCGCCTGCATGGGGAAAACATATCAGCTTCATATCAGAATGTGGCAGACATTATGCCTTCGCTGATTCCTACTCCTACACTGATACAGAAGGTCTTTGAGCCTTCTTTTACCATTCCGTTTTCAATAGCTTCATAAGCAGCGATAGGCACATTGCTTGAACCGACATTGCCGTATTTGTCAACTACTGAAACTATCTTCTTCACGAAATCAGATGCAGGAAGTCCCATCTGCGCCGAGAACATATCAGCAACATTATAGACTACCCATTTAGCTACCTGAGTTGGGATAATGACATCGGCATCGGCAAAGGTCATACCGAAAATATCCTTTATCTTTGGAAGTATTCCGGCATATATCTCCTTCTGCTTGTCAGCGATACCCTTAGTAGTTCCGGGAACATAGAGCTTATCCGAAGCGTGAGGGTACATAACGCCTCCGCCCCATACGACATTATGGTTCCAGAGATCGGAGTATGTGTGGAAATAGGACTTGTTTATACCGCGCTCCTGATCATCTGATGCACGAAGAAGGAACGCACCGCCGCCGTCTCCGAGAGAAAGCGCAACCGGAGCTCTTTCCATAAGCTCAGCCTTGTTGTCGTAATCGAATTTCATCCAGCGGGAGAAAGCTTCACCGGAAACCACAAGTACAGTTTCTGCCTTGCCGGTCTTGATGAGACTGTCAGCAACATCAACTCCGCTGAGAAACGCATTGCAGGCATTCTTTATATCGAAAACAAAGGCATTCCTTACTCCTATTTTGTCTGCCACTACATTAGCAGTCGCAGGCTCAGCAAAATCGTGAGTTACTGAGCAGAATAACAGAGCATCTATCTCAGACGGCTCTACTCCGGCACGTTTGAGCGCGTCCAGACCTGCTTTAGCGGCAATGTCGGAGCAGTATTCTCCATCGGCTGCAAAATGCCTTGTCTCACAGCCTGTGAGCATTTTTGTAAGCCCGGATCTGACCCCGAATTTCGAGAAATGTGCCATTTCCTCGACTTCTTCCGAAGTGACTACCCTCTCAGGCATATATCTTCCAACGCTGAGTATCTTAGCTTTTTTCATAGTATAATCCTTTCTTAGTTCTGAAATTTTCTGATAACATTTTCAATGCTGTTCACTGTGTCAAACTGTCCGACCTCAAGATCTTCAAGCGGGATAGAAATATCAAAAGCGTCCTCAAATTCGGAAATAAGACCTATAATGTCAAAGGAATCAATATAGCCTCCGGTAATGAGTTCGAGGTCATCTGTTATATCAACTCCGTCAAGTTCATCTATGTTGGCGAGAAGTATTTCTCTGATTTTATCTTTCATTGATATTCTCCTCCTTAGATAATTTCATTTTTAGTCAGTCCAAGCTGTGAAAGCGGTACTGACAGATCATCGTCAGTTATTGGCGTATTTATGAGTTCCTCAGCACGTTCGCGCGACATCTCTCCGGAACGTACAAGATCGCTGAATTCAGTCTCATGCTGTGAGTAGCCGAACTGCCTTACTGCAAGATACTGCGATACATAATTGAACGAGCAGTTTGTGGAATGTGCAGGCCAGCTGTGCTGAGGCAGTCTGAATCCGAGTTTTTCATGTATCTCGGCAATTATCCTGTCCTCATCGTAATCAAGGTATTTGAAAGGCGATATCTGCACGATCTCGCGGTAATTCTTAATTGAATACTTTATCGGATCGGCAAACATCTCTTCAAGATATTGCAGCTCAGGAACGGAACGTATAACATCGAGAGTGTTGCGGTCGGATTCTTCAAATATCCACGAAAGAGCCTCCTGCTTGAGATAGGACTGCCCCTTTGTGTAGCCGCCGAGTATCAGTCTTATGCCGTATTTTTTGCAGATGTCCTTGATAGTGCTTTCGAGGATTATGTGGCATACGCGGCAGTAATAGATATTTTTCCGGCTTTTCAGAAGATGACTGAACAGCGCTTTCATACGATTTGTACGGTATGTGAGCCACTCTATTCCGAGCTTATCTGCGGCACTGCGGATGTTTTCGTACATCTCCGGCAAGGCAAATCCGTTATCAATGAAGAGTGCAAGCGGACGCAGTCCCATTTCATGAGCAATATAGAGCGTCATTATGCTGTCCTTACCGCCTGATACAGCAACAAGGCAGTCGTATTCGCCGTCTGTTTTAAAGCGCTGCATTTTTTTGAGGAATATCTCCTTTTTGCGCTCAGACGACATATCATTGAACTGTGCCTGCTTGTCCGTGTCAGGAAGTATAAGCTCCTTGCGGCAAAGCGAGCACAGACCGTTTTCGTCAAGATCGTTGTGACCTTTGACCTCCGGCATTATACAGTGCGAACAGCGTCTTACGCCAAAATCAAGCAATAGATTTTTCTTCATACTGTACCTCACAGATCAATATATTTGCTGATCTCTGCTCTTGTCTGCTCATCCCATTTTGTAATGTCAAGTCCTTTCTGAGAGAGAAGAGCGTAAGCAAGTCTCTCGATACCGAATGCAAAGCAGGAGCTGTGGCAGTAAGCGTCAGTCTCAGCTGTTCGGATGTTGTACACCTTTGTGAAATGAGTGCGGTGGAAATTAGCTGAGCTGCATGAGATATAGCTGCCGCTTCCGGGAATAAGGCACTTGAATTCTCGCTTGGAATCGCCGATTATCTGGAAAAGCTGGAGCTTCTTGTAATTGCTTGCAAAGAATGAATCATTGGCAGTTTCTATCTTGCAGTTAAGTCCGAAAACGTCCATCCAGAATTCCCATAAAGCTGAAGCTTTTTCAATGTAGTTCTTGGATTGCTCCGGAGTACCCACAAAGACATATTCCTTCATATAGAATTCGTTGAGACGTGCGAGTTCTGTGACGTTTGCGCCCTCGTTGCGGAAACACTTTCCGGATACCTTCACGCATACCGGTGCTTTATCAGGTATCGAAGAATCTCTCAGTGAGGGATATACCGGTACGCAGGCGGCAGTCCTCAGAACATTTGCAGGAGCTTTTATCTCATTGAAAATAGAAGCATCCTTTGCACCGTTCTTAGCGAATCTGTCGATAACGCTTAGATCATTTTTCATTGTAGTCTGGAACATGATATGGTGAGGAAAGGTCTCAAAGTATTTGCCCTCTTCATAATCCTCAACAGGAGTGAGCACCGGCACATGAAAATCAGTCTTTTCGAGCTCAGGGAAGAGAACGTCCGCCTGCTCCTCGACTTTACGGCAGAAATACTTGAAAACTTTAAAATATATGCCGCTGTATGCGTAAGCTCCGCTGCTTATTTTTGTGATTATCTTCTTTTCAAGCATATCTGCGAAAATATCTGCATTATTAATAACGCTGCGGTCGGTATGATCGACAAGAGTCTTTATCTTCACTTTATCATCCATTTTTTTGAGCTTGACGTTTATCATACCAACAAGCTCTTCAACGCTGTTTTTTATTGATGCCTCGTCAGTTCCCTCATAGAGTATCTCAACGCTGTCGCCGTTTCTGTGTATCTCCTTGACGTATTCCGAAATATAGGAGAGCATATCCGTGAAGAATACGCGGTCGCTTTCGGGAATAGCTTCAAGTGTGTAGTTATAAGTGTTCATCGTTTAGTCCTTTCAGCCCTGTCTGCGGGCATTTATGAGATATATTTTCTTTGTGCAGTTTTTCTTGGCGATTATTATGTTTCCCTCATCAAAGCCTACGAAATCCTTATCGGTCGGCTGGCTTTCAACTATCTTGTATCTGTCCCACACATAGGTTTTGGAATCAAGCCTTATCATCGGACGGCTGAGCGTATCGAGCTTGCCGTAGTCCATAGCTCTCAGGAAAGCCGAGGAGCGGTCAAGATCCCATTTCTTGCTCAGATAGCCGTTGTTCGGCACTTCCCTGATGAGGTGGATATGCTCGTCAGACGGCGGCTGACACTTCATGGCAAGGTCATCGCCGGCAATGAAAGCCGGAGCAAAATCAAGGAACGAAGTATAAGCGAGAGCTGTCTGCTGCTTTAACAGCTTCAACGAGTTCAGTGAATCGTCTATTTTAATTTTCTTCTGGACAATTATCTCACCGCAGTCTATCTCCGGAAGTATCTTGTGCCATGTGATACCTGTGTACTTGTCCATATCAAATATAGCCCATGCTTCGGCATTCATTCCCCTGTGATGAGGGAGGAGCGCATTGTGGTAGTTGATACCGGTAAAGTTCTTATGCTGTATTACTTCACGCGGAAATATATAGGTATTCACAGCGCTTATCACTTTCAGGGAATAGCGTCCGAGATCTCGCATAAGACGTGCGGTCATAGTTTTGTCATTCATAGCGTGATAAGGGATATTCTTTCTTCCGCAAAGCTCCTCAACGGAGGATACTCCGGAGATAGCCTTCTCATAGACTGCTGTTTTCAGTCCCTGAGCGATAAGATATTCCGCTATCTGCACGGCAAGCTTTCCCGAACCGACAACAACGAATTTCTTTTCCATAGGCTTAGTCCCTCTCTTTCAGCACTTCTGTAAAATCAGCTTTTCTGAGCTTTCGTTTCAGAAGGTATGTGGAAGCAAAATAGGATAAGATGATGACCGCTGCGATGATAACGTATATCACAGGCTTGAACGTGAAATCAAGTCCCAGCTCGATGTCGGTAATAAGCGTAGGATAGAAGCCGTCGATAACAGGCTTTCCGACAATTACTGCCAACAGTGCAGCGACTTCGACTATCAGAAGGTTTGAATCAACAAATATCCTGTTGACCTCCCTGTCTCTGTAACCGAATATCCTCATAAGCGAGAGCGCAAAGGAAGACTTGTCTATAACGTGCTTGAGCAGCAGGTAGAGTACGGCAATGAATACTACTACCGCACCGCCAAGTGACACCCATATGGTTGACCACATACTTTCAAGGAGATTGTCGGCAGCCTTTTGTATATCATCACGCTTTGTAACGCTCTGAACGTACCTTACATCGAGGCTTTCCAGCTTCTCATCGGATAGAAGGGTATTAAAGAAGCCGTCGCTGAATCCGTAAATGCTGCGGACGTTTTTCTCCGGCATGAATATCAGCAGAGAGGCGGAATAGTCAACTATCCTCTTTACCTTGAAGCTGCTCTTGCTGTCATCTTTCTTGTTTATGAGTTCAACGCTGTCACCCTCGGACCAATCAAACTTCCTTGCGGCGCAGTCTGATATTATGACCTCATTCTCTGAGCACTCACCGCAGAGATCAAAGTATCTGCTTTCGGAGTTTACTCCTATAAGTGTCAGGTCATGATCCTTTCCTGAGTAAACATTATTTGAAGCCACTGTCTTGACTACTGCTTTTTCAGCATTCTCCGGAACGCTTTCCGGCATACTGTTCAGGCTGTACATATAGCTCCACTTTACATCGCCTGTACAGTTTTCAGTGTAGTTATTAAGTCCGGAGAACATCGTGAACGCAAACACAAGGATACAAAGCGAATAGAAGCATCCCACGAACAATACGATATAAACCACTTTCTCTCTGAGGAGCTGTCTGATACGGTATATCCTGTTGAAGCTGCCACGCTTTATCTTCACTCTTGAAGGTTTTACGTTTTTCCTTGTCTTCCTGAGAAGATCGAGGGGCTGAGAATTCAATTTGTGTCTGATTATCAGCCAGTTTACAGCAAATCCGAATACCGCAGGAAGAACTATGCCGAACAGGATAGATACCGGATAGAACTTTGAGCTTATGTCCGGATAGGAGTAGTTCACGGCGCTGTTATCGACTGAGATGCCGCACATTAAATAACCGCAAACTGTTCCTATGATACCGCCGATAAGAATGACCGCTGTCGGAAGCAATAAATACTGTCTCATCATCTCTCTGCGGCGGACTCCCATAGCATAAAGTGTTCCTATTTCTGCGCTTTGCTCATCTATGGTGTGAGTCATGAACACAGAGATTATAAACGCTATCAGGATAGCAAGGAGTATCGCCATAAATATCGACACAGAAAGAGTTGTATCAAGGTCTGCCTTGTAGGCGGACATCCTCTCGTTGTCATCAGTCGGTGTTATCGAGATCAGCATACTGTCTATGCTTGAAGCCACAAATTCTTCCGGAACAGCAACATCATTGAGGTATTTCTTTAATCCATCGTCAGTCATGGCTCCATGAAGCTTGTATGAGTATTCATATACCTCATTATGTATAGATCTTCCGGTCGCAAAGAGTTTGTCATAGCCCTCCGATGTAACAAACAGAAGTCCGAAATCAGCATCATCCGGCTTGAGATCAGACATATTCTTCTTCACGGAAATATAGTCGGGAACTGTTCCGAGACCTGACACCGTAAGATTTATACCGGCAGCTTCTATCGTATCGCCGACAGATACAGAATTTGCCTTTGCAAATTTCCTTTCAAGCAGCACTTCGCCGGCATTTGCAGGGAGAACGCCTTCCGTAACATTGATACGGCTTATCTCGTTTCTCACCTTGTAAACTCTTATATCAGCGTCGCTGCCGTAATTGTAATCAGCGTAGAATTTTTCCTCGATCTGCACACCCTTAGTACCAAGCTCGCCGATGATCTTGTCATCAAGGGCGAAGAATGTTTTGAATTCACCGTCCTGAGCGTTGTATTCCTCAAAGTAGGAGTCAACGTCATCCTTGATACTGTTTGATGACATTATATTTCCACCGGCAAGCGTAAGCGACATTGCAAGTATGACTATAAGAATGATGTAACGGGCTTTATGAGCCGCAAGTTCTCTGAATATCTGTTTATAGCACAAAACTTTTCAGCTCCTTTTCACGCCCACTGTACGGAATCAGGATCAGCCGGCGAATCCACTTTTTCATCACGAACTATCCTGCCGTCGGAAATACCGATTATCCTGTCGGAAATACTGCATATCAGCTCATTGTGTGTAACTATGAGTATCGTTGTACCGTACTTTTTATTTATCTCGCGAAGAAGCTTCATTATCTCCTTGGTATTTGAAGTATCGAGCGCACCGGTCGGCTCATCGCAGAGAAGAAGCTTCGGATTCTTGACAAGAGCTCTTGCGATGGCACATCTTTGCTGCTGTCCGCCCGAAAGCTGAGATGGGAACTTATCCCTTTTGTCAGCAATGCCCAGCACCTTCATCATTTCCTCTATGTCAAGCGGAGATGATGAGATATTCTCGCAGACCTTGATGTTTTCATATACCGTAAGATTCGGAACAAGGTTGTAGAACTGGAAAATAAAGCCGAGGTTTTCACGGCGGTATTCAAGGCGCTCCTTCATACTCAGTTTGGTGATGTCCTTACCGTTGAAGATAACGTTTCCGCTGTCGGCGCTGTCAAGTCCGCCGATAAGATTGAGCAGAGTGGATTTTCCCGAACCGGAAGGTCCGATTATAGCACAGAACGAGCCGTCCTCAATGGTGACTGAAGCGTCGTTCAGCGCATAGGTCTTAGCCTCTTTTTCGCCGTATGTCTTTACGGCGTTTTTTACTTCAAGCATTTGTATTACCCTTTCTGTATTACTTACGCTGTTCGGCAATAGCTGTCAGCGCTTTTTTGTCAACTTTTCCGACTGCCGTGTATGGGAACTCATCAACGATCTCGAACTGATCCGGCAGCTTGAAATCAGCTACACTGCACGACCTTAGATAGTCCCTGAGTTTTTTCAGATCAGCGCTCTTGTCATTGACCTTTGCAAATACGCATATACGCTGTATTAAAAGCTCATCGCTTGCAGGAACTACATAAGCCTCGTCTATCCAGCCGCAATTCACAAGCAGATCTTCAAGCTCAGAAGGCATTATCTTTTCACCGAGACGGTTTATCTGCTCCTGAGTTCTTCCCATTACCTGTAAGCAGTCATTTTCCGGGATTATCCTGCCCTTGTCGCCGGTCTTGTAGAAGCCGTCATGTGTGAAAGCCCTCTCGTTTGCAGCCTTGTTATTGTAATATCCTGTGAACACACACGGACCTCGTGCGGCTATCTGTCCCACTTCACCGACCGGCAGCGGTTTGTCATTCTCGTCAAGAATAACTAATGTATCGCCCTCGGAGACCGGACGTCCGTGAGCAGTCAGAAGAGTATCAATATCATCATCGGGAGAAGTTCCGCAGACAAGCCCCTCGCTCATGCCATAAGCCTGCTGTATTGTGCATCCGAAGGTGCTGAAAGCGCTCTCCATAAGCTGCCTTGTACTCATAGAACCGCCTATCTGAATACTGCAAAGGCTTGAAAGATCGTATCCGCCGACAAGCTCTATGATCTGAATGCAAGCCATTATCAGCGACGGAACAAGTCCGGCGTGAGTTATCCTGTGATCGTTCATAAGACGGAGTATCTCGTCCGCTGAACCGTTATAGGCAAGCACGGCAGCCGCACCGTTAAGCAGCGAGCCAAACAGTCCCGGACCGCACAGATTCCACGCATGGGTCAGTGGCATAGCAATAAGAACTTTCTTTTCACTATCTACACCGAAAGCCTTCGCACAGCAGTCCTGCTCGTGCAGAAAGCTGGCATGGATACGTGGTATCAGCTTGGGAATACCGGTCGAACCGCCGGAAAGCACAAACATAGCGCAGTCGCGGCTTGTCGGCTTATCGAATTCCATACCGCTGAGGTCGTATTCATTGAGGTCAAGTGCCTCTATCTCGTCTGCATACCAGAAATGCTTCAAACTGTGCTTTGCAAGCATTTTCTCAGCAAGCGGCGCATAGTCATAGCCGTGATATGAGCGGATCGCTATATATCCCACTGCACCGGAATTCCCGATTATCGCAGAGACTTCAGTCTCTCTGTGAGCCGGCATTGCAAGAACAGGGATCGCTCCAATCCTGAAAAACGCAAAGCATATCACAGCAAAGCTTATAACATTGATGTGCTGGAGCACAATCCTGTCGCCCTTTCTGATACCGCATGACAGGAAATAGGCGGCAAGCCTGTCGGAATCCTTTTCAAGCTGAGCGAAGGTGATACTGCCGTTCATATCGACAATAGCCGTCTTGTCACCACGGATAAGCACCTGTTCATGAAGCCTTTCCGAGTGAGTTTTTTTGTCCCACCAGCCGTTACTTTCGTATCCATCATACAGAGCGTTCAGCATATTACTGTCCATTATCAGCCTCCTTGGCAAATATACCATCGACCATTCTTCCGAAAGTCGCACCGTCATAGAACATTTCCGGAGAGACTGTCCTGCCGAAACGCTGTGTCATAATGATGTTCATAATTCCTATCATCAGAGAAGTTCCGCCGTGTTCAAAAAAATCAGAATCATCGGTAAGACAAGAAGCTTTCTCGTCATCAAGTTTGAGCACCTTTGCCCATATTTCACGCATCTGCGCCGTTATCTCAGCTCTTTCCACTTTATCGCTCTCTTTCTGTCTTATTATTTGTCACTATTCCGAGTATCATCTCCATATCGTCTGTAAGACTGAAATGATCTGTCGGAATAGAAACAGGATCAAAGCTGTCTCCTGCAAAATTCTCCCATACCTTCCACTCATCACCGATAACATCATCGTCTCTGCCGAAAATAACAGTCAGCGGAGCCATTATCTTTTTCAGTGGCTTTTCGGAATTGCAGTATTCTATTAATATCTTTTCATCCTTGACATACTGCCTGAAATAGTCATTGGCAAGCTTTACAACGTATTTAACAGTCTCTGCATCAGCAGCTATCAGTTCGCTGAAGGCATTATCGTCCGAGCTTACCTCCGAGACTTTTCCGGCGCTGTCATAGATACCGTAAAGCGCTTTCATATAGGCGCTGGAAACCTTCTTCTGCATATCCGCATCTTTAAAAAGATAAGACGGGAACATATGATAGAACATTCTCTGAAGCTCATCGCGCATATGCTTTCTGCTTACCATTTCCGTTACCTTTTCGCGCGGTGACGGCGGATACGAACCGCACACGAATACCTTTTCCGGTCTGTGAAAGCCTTTCTCTTCCAGCTTCATACACACTTCATACGCTGCCACAGCACCAAAACAGTAACCGAATATCAGATACGGCTCGTCCGCAGACTTTGCCATTATCTCAGCGGCAAGAACTTCTGCGATACCGTTCATATCCTGCTGCTCAGGTTTCTTTGAAAGATAGCCTCTTCCGGGAATATCAAGATACTCAACCTTTATATCAGGGCCGAGCTTTTTCTGCCATTGAATGAAGAGGATACTCGTCGTACCTCCGCCGGGAATACAATACAGTCTTTTCATATAACCAACCTCCTGAGTATCATAAACACTTAACGCACAGTATAACTATCGCAGCTGCAACTGTGGCGGCAAATCCTATACAAACCGGCTTCAGATTCTTTTGGGCAATATCATAGGGATCGACTCCGCATACCGAAGCGACCGGGATCATACTCCACGGAATAATAGTACCGCCGCCTACCCAGATAATGACTAACTGTCCCAACGCTGTGAGCAGCTTAACGCCCTCCGCACCAAGTTCGAAGCTGTTTGCAACTTCACCTATGACAGTCAGTCCTGCAAATCCGGAGCCGTCAATACTATAAATGAAACCGATAACTGCAAGGAATACCGGAAGTATTGGTTTCGGCACGCTGATATGCTCACGTATAAAGCTTACAAATTCAGTTATACTTCCGGGAGCACCCTCGCCGAGTATCTGTGAGCTGAATTCTGCATTGCCCATTGAGAAAAATCCTATAATAACTATTGCCGGCGCAAAGACCTTCATTGAAAACTGAAATCCCTCAACAAGAAATCCGAGCACCTTTTCCGGAGCCTCTTTTTCAGGATAGGCTATAACTCCGGCAATACAGGTGCATATAAGCGCAGTTCCGGAAATAAGAGCGGTAGCATCATCGCCCTTGATGTCCATTATCATCATTGCAATGATAGCTGCAAGGAAGATAAGAAATGTCAGGAGCATTATCAGTTTCAGGCGCTTGTTGCCGCACGGCGGAGTAATTTTTTCATCTGCATTCGGAGCTGCACATTTTATTGCCCCCCTTTTTACTCCCACATGCATAAATATGAAAGCTGAAACCACCGTGGTAACGCTCATTACTATCCATAGCGGCACAAGATACACCATTAAGTCCTGCCCCTCTAAACCTGCACCCTTTGCTGTTATTGAAGGTACGCCCTGTATGAGGAAATCTCCGGACAGAGCAAGTCCGTAGCCGAATATGCTCATTGATGAAGCTGCATATACGGGCGGAAGTCCTGCTTTTGTGGCAGCCGGTATCATTAACGCTCCGATAAGCGCAACTGCCGGCGAAGGCCATATCATAAACGATGCCGCCAGCATAAAGATACCAATAGTGAAATAAACTCCGCCGATACCCTTCGGGAAATATCTTGTAACATAGGAAATATAGCGGTCAGCGTTTGTCTGCTTCAGGGCGATAGTCATTGAAACTATCAGTGAAATACCGATAAAAATTGGCAGCATTTCACTCATTCCTGCTGTTATAGCCGAGCATAGGACTATTACTCCTTTTACGGGATTTCCTGTGAAAACAGTTCCGACTATCAGTATCGCCAGAACTCCGGCAATAGTGATCTCCTTCTTCCTTATTATCATGACGAGCATTACTGCTGTCATAAGCATATACGCAATACTTACGATCCCCATAGGCGCTCCTTGTTTGTGAAAACTAACTAAATACAAAATAAAAAGCGCACAAGCGCTATTTAGTTAGACTGATATAACACTAAAGTCAAAACAAAAGCAGCAACCGCTGCACTTTAGATGTTTGTAAGCTCTAACGATATGAATTATATCACAATCGTTTCTCGGTGTCAATATAAAAATCAACTTTTGGTATTTTACATCAAATATCATACTGTCAGGAGAAATTTTTGTTAGAACATACAAACATATATATTTTAAGTTGACTTTTGACTGTTGCCAATGATATAATATTTTTGTTAGGAAAGCCTAACACGAATAAATCATTACAGCAGGCTTCTTTCGGTGCGGGAAAAGTGCGAATTTCCCCTATATTGCATATTAGAGCCTGCTCACGTCAATAATGTGAGTATTCACATTAAATATATTATAACAGGAGAAAACTATGGACTATTTAGAAATTGAAAAAGTCGTTGGACGTGAGATACTCGACTCACGCGGAAATCCTACTGTTGAAGCCGAGATCACACTTGCTGACGGTACAGTTGCAAGAGGTACTGCTCCCAGCGGTGCTTCTACCGGCGAATTTGAGGCTCTCGAACTCCGTGACGGCGGCGAACGCTACCTCGGAAAAGGCGTAACAAAGGCTGTTGAAAATATCAACACCATTATCGCCGAAACTATCACAGGTATGGACGCTTCTGACATCTACGCTATCGACGCGGCTATGATCAAAGCTGACGGTACAAAGGATAAGTCAAAGCTTGGCGCAAACGCTATCCTCGCTGTTTCTATCGCCTGTGCAAGAGCTGCTGCTGCTTCTCTCGACATTCCGCTTTACAGATTTCTCGGCGGTATTCAGGGTACAAAACTCCCTGTGCCTATGATGAACATTCTTAATGGCGGTGCTCATGCTGACAGCGCTGTTGATACACAGGAATTCATGATCATGCCTGTTGGTGCTCCTTCTTTCAGTGAGGCTCTTCGCTGGTGTGCAGAGGTATTCCACACACTCAAGAAGCTTATCAAAGATATGGGCGACGTTACTGCTGTCGGCGATGAGGGCGGCTTCGCTCCCAACAAACTTACAAGCGATGAGGAAGCTATCGAAAAGATCCTCGAAGCTGTAAAGGCTGCCGGCTTTGAACCAGGCAAGGACTTCATGATAGCTATGGACGCTGCTTCCTCTGAATGGAAGAGCGAAAAGGGCAAGGGCTTCTACAAGCAGCCTAAGTCCGGCAAGGAGTTCACTTCCGATGAGCTTATCGCTCACTGGGAAGCTCTCGTTGACAAGTACCCGATCATCTCTATCGAAGACGGTCTCGATGAAGAGGACTGGGAGGGCTGGCAGAAGATGACAGCAAAGATCGGTCACAAGGTTCAGCTTGTTGGCGATGACCTTTTCGTTACAAATACCGAGCGTCTTTCTAAGGGTATCGCTCTCGGCGCAGGCAACTCCATTCTTATCAAGCTCAATCAGATAGGCTCAGTATCCGAAACTCTCGAAGCAATCAAAATGGCTCATAAAGCTGGATATACTGCAATTTCTTCACACCGTTCCGGTGAGACAGCTGATACTACTATCGCCGATCTTGCAGTTGCACTCAATACCTGCCAGATAAAGACAGGCGCTCCTTCACGTTCAGAGCGAGTTGCTAAGTACAATCAGCTTCTCCGCATCGAGGAGCAGCTTGGCGCTTCTGCTTGCTATCCGGGTATGGGCGCATTCAACGTAAAAAAATAATCCATATTCCATAGAACAGACCACCTGAGGGGAGCCCCCTCGGGCAGTTTCGTGGGTCACTGAGTTCATAACGCAAGTTCGAGGCTCGGTAGCCCGCTTTTTCCGTTAAGGAAAGCGTGCAGAAAACTCGCCTGTATTGTATTACAGGCGAGTTTTTTATTATTCATACATTACTCCTATGGGATTTGCAGTATGTCCATGTATGCAGTGAACACTTCAATACCCAAAACTCTTGTACGCTGGCTGGTAAGCTATGAAGCAGATACCTCGGAAGGCAAGCTGAAAAATGCTCTGCTCGATATACTTGATACGCCTGTAAGTCCGGAGCTTCTCCCGCCTGAGAACGACGGTACTATATCACAGAAAACCGAGGATATAGTCGGACCATATGAGCTTCACGATTTCTTCATGTACTATATGCTGAGATACGGATATCCGCCAAAAAAGATATTCCGCATAGCCTGTATTGCATTTGAAGATGAATACCCAAAAGAAGTGATAATGAAATGTCTGAAAACATTTTATAAGCGCTTCTTCTCACAGCAGTTCAAGCGTTCATGCCTGCCTGACGGTCCGAAGGTCGGTACAGTTACGCTTTCTCCGCGCGGCGACTGGCGTATGCCAAGTGATGCTTGTGCCAATATATGGCTAAAAGAGCTTGAGAGAATTCTCTGACTTGATTTAAAGTGTACTCAACAACATCCCTCACGCTGGTTGTTTCTCGTTACTAGTAAAAATGCACAAGTATATTGCTGAAATTTTGTTTAAGCAGACATACAAAATTAACACAATATACTTTTTCTTATGTCTAAAATGTGTTATAATAATATTAGTCAAAAAAACTTCAAAGGGGGGGATTATGAATAAATAATATAAAATTGCAGCATTGTTCAGATAGTGTCAGAAATGACTACTGAACATAAAATCGAACAGATAATAATGTTAAGCCTGCGTCCCTGGAATGAAAACGGTAAAAATACCCACGTTACATCGCTGAATGATGTACATAAAAAGCTGATAGAGGAGCATAATTTTGTTGGTATATGCCTCTTTGCAGATAATATTACCAGCACTGCCAAGACTGTCGCTTTTACATCCGAAATCCAGCAGGCAGCTATGAACAGCGATACAGGAATACCGATGCTGATAAGTGCAGATCAGGAGAGCGGCTCGATATACCGGATCGGAACAAGCACCCATACAAGCGGAAATATGTCTCTCGGTGCAACGAGAGATCCCAAGCTTGTCCGCAAAATGGGTGAGGAAACTTACCAGTCGGCAAGCTCCCTGTTGATGTTTATGCGGTAGATGAAAACTCGAATTATACAAATGAGATATTATACAAATGAGATACTCTATCCCTACGGTTACGGACTAAGCTACAAGAGTGATGAAACTGTACCGGAAATAACAACTACTACAACAGCAACTACTAATGTTACTTCTGTTTAAACAGATTTAAATGAAGTTGATTCTCCTAAGACAGGCTCAACATCACATACGCTCGCATTCCTTGCCCTCACATTGGCTGTTCCTGCTGTATTCGTATGCAGAAAGAAGAAGTAACCACAAAGTATTTGTTATATCGTGCATTACAAGGTATACCAAAAAGTTTTATATAACAGGAGAAATTGAAATGGAAATAAAAACATCCGCAATAAAAATAGGAATCATCGGTGCTATGGACGATGAGGTCGATACACTGAAAAGCAGCTTGTCTGACGCTAAAATAAGCACATTTGCCGGAATGAATTTCTTCGAGGGAAAAATTGACGGAATAGATTCCGTTGTCGTTAAGTGCAATATGGGAAAGGTAAATGCCGGAGTCTGCGCACAGCTTCTTATCAGCAAATTCAACGTTGATCGTGTTATCAACACAGGTGTTGCAGGATCACTTGATGCTGAGATCGATATCGGGGATATTGTCGTATCCACAGAGGCTGTACAGCACGATTACGATCTTACTCCCATAGGTGCTAAACCCGGAGAACTGCTTGATTACGGCATCACAGCCTTCAAGGCTGACGAAAATCTGCGTAAATGTGCAGTTGAAGGCGTAAAGGCAGTTGCTCCTGAGGTCAGGTCATTTGAGGGCAGGATATGCAGCGGCGATCAGTTTATCGCGTCCAAAGAACAGAAAGAAAAGATCATAAGTACATTCGGAGGTCTTTGCTGCGAAATGGAGGGGGCTGCCATAGCTCAGGTCTGCTATATGAACAGGACGCCTTTTGTTATTATCCGTGCAATTTCAGATAAAGCTGATGATTCAGAAGAAATGTCATTTGAAGAATTCAAAAAGGACGCCGGCGCAAGATGTGCGGCAATAACGAGATACATTGCGTCACACTGCTGATTTCAGATAGCAGCGTTTATATGAAGGTCGCACATCGCCTTCAACAATGACAGTTTTCCGGAGGCTGCTGCAAGAATAAGGGAATTTATCTGCGGAGCTATCGCTCATAAAGATGAAGCTCTTTCTGAAAAATGGCAGTTGCAAAGCAATTCTTCGACTAATTCCTGAAGCATTATCTTGGAACATATAACGAAAAACAGCCGAACGAAGTGATAAGCTGTTTTATGGAGATGATATTATGAAAGCTAAAACCGAAAACGGAAAAATGACTGTATTCCTCGAAGGCAGAATAGATACCACAAATGCTGCACAAACAGAAAAAGAGCTGCTTTCCGATGTTGAGAGCAGAACCGCAGACACTGCAAGCATTGTTCTTGATGCATCTGAGCTCGAATATATATCGAGTGCGGGACTGCGTGTACTTATGAAGCTGCGCAAAAGCTTCGGAGGTGATATTAGCGTTATCAACGTATCCCCTGATGTTTACGATATTTTCGAGGTTACCGGATTTAACGAACTGTTTACTGTTGAAAAACGCTTCCGCGAGCTTTCTGTCGATGGCTGTGAGATCATCGGCAAGGGATTCTACGGTACGGTTTACCGTATTGATCCTGAGACGATCGTCAAGGTCTATAATACGCCGGACAGCCTGCCTATGATAAGGAATGAGCAAAATCTTGCAAAACGTGCCTTCATAAAGGGCGTTCCTACGGCAATATCCTATGATATTGTCAAGGTCGGAGACTGCTACGGTTCGGTATTCGAGCTCCTCAATGCCGATACCTTCAATGACATTCTCATTCACCAGCCTGAGCGCTTCGATGAGATGCTCCGTATCTATATCGGATTCATTAAGACTGTTCATTCAGCCGAAATGGACGCAGGCACGCTGCCAATGGCACGAGATATTTTTATCGGATACCTTGACGTTATAAAGAATTACCTCACCGCAGAACAGCATGAATGTCTCAAAAAACTACTGTCGGCTTTACCTGATGACCTTCATATTGTTCACGGCGATTTCCAGATGAAGAATGTTATGCTTGTCGATAATGAACCTATGCTCATTGATATGGATACCCTTTCAACAGGTCAGCCGATTTTTGATTTGCAGGCTCTGTATGTTACTTATGTGTTGTTCGGAGAGGACGATCCAAATAATCTCCGGGACTTTCTCGGTCTCCCCAACGACTGGGGCAGCCGTATATGGCAAAGTATTATCAGGTATTATTTTGATACTGATGATGCCGCAAAACTTGCAGAAATAAGCGATAAGATAAGGCTTGCTGCATCGGTCAGATTTTTGTATCTGCTCGCTGTCACAGATCTCAAAAACGGCGAACTCGGTACAAAACGCATCAGACGTGCTCAGCAGTACATATCTGAGCTTATCAGTAAGTATGACAGTCTGATCCTCTGACTTTCTTTGTTATAATATGCAAAAATCTCACCTGAAGTTTCAGTTCAGGTGAGATTTTTATTACACATTTTTTGAAGATCTGCGTAGAATGATAGCTGTAAAAAGAGTGTCATTGAAAGGAGTAACGGTGCAGCTCTGTGAAACTATGGGAAGCATAAGCAGAAGTGCTCCGGTAAGTATCAGTATCATAAAGTGTAAGATGTGAAACTACATTATTAAAACATATTTATTTCAATTTTGCAAATATCCATTATCAGAGTTTCAACTTGTTTATAGACAATCGCTCATCTTGAAGGTATAATGCTAAAATGTCAAATAATAATTCTATGTAATATATATAACAGGTTATAAAAAGCGATTCTGCAACACTCTTTGAACATACATACATACCTTAACTGCGCCCTCACAACTGAACAAAAGCGTTTAAAAGCGTGCTCTATGAGATAGTATAGTCTCATGGGGTGCGCTTTTGTGCATTTATGTTAATAAAACGGCTAAAGACAACCATTTTAATATATTTTCTCAAATACTTATAAGGAGGAACGAGCATATGAAAAAATCTAATAACAACACTTGGAAGCGAATAGCGGCAGGAGCGCTTTCACTCGCTCTTGTAGCAGGCGCTTTGCCTGCGAACGTAGGAGGCCTTTTGACAGGAGGTAAGGGCATTGATGCACACGCAGCGGATCCAAATAATATACCAACTGCGGTAACTCCTAATGACGCGGGTATAATTCAGCATAATGGGACGACCTATACTGCTGTTCCTGCGGAAGGCTATCATTTTGACCATTGGAACATTACTGGATATTTCTATCCTGAAAATAACCCATTGATTAGCACCGAAAACCCTTATACTTTTTCAAGTAATAATTATAATTATTATACTATAACAGCTGTTTTTGCGGAGGATCCTGTCATCACTGACATCTCCACCGCCAACATAACCGCCACAGCTTCCACCTACAACGGCAGTGCGCTGACACCTACAATTAAGCTCGGCGACACTACGCTTACAAACGGCACGGATTACACCTATGAGGTTTATGACACGGCAACTCCGAGTGATACCGACGAGCCTATCGGCAACCCCATAAACGCAGGTACATACTATGTGAAAGTCACAGGTATAGGCGCTTACACAGGCACAAAGATTGTTGAATGGAATGTTTCCCAAGCCACCCTCGAACAACTCACCGCACCGGAACTTACCTACAACGGAAGCCCGCAGGCTCTTATCGCTGAACCTCAGAATATCCCCGCGGGTGTGCAGTTCAAGGTTACGACACCCTCGGATTATGAAGAAGAAATAATGCAGCTATGGAATTTGCAGGAGGCTGCAATAAATGATGAGCCTGATGGTGCTGCACAAGCTGCAATAGGATGCTATGCTGAGGCTATCAGACAATTCCGTGATGGTAATCAGGCAGGGCTTGATCAGCAGATTAACAATACTATTTACAATGCTGCGTCAGTTAATGTATCGGAAACTGATACAGAAGATTATCTGATATATATCAAAAATAACCTCAAAGACAAGACCGCAGCTCAACTGAAAGAACAGATTATAGCAATTGCTCAGTCGCGTGCCAATGCCTGGAGCGAAACTGTACCCACAGGTACTGACGCAGGCTCATATACAGTTTGGTACAAGGGCAACGAGAACTTTACCGACGATTCTGTCAAGTTCATAAGTGCGACTATCAACAAAGCCACCCTCGACTTCGGTAACCTCGCAGCAGGCGGCGCGCTTGTTCACGGCGAGCCCAGCCAGCTTACTTATAACGGCGAGGAGCAGACAGTTAAGCTCTATTATAGGAATGGCAACACCTATGTTCCGCTTACAGCCGGCACAGATTATGAATTGAATCCTGAGTACCCTGATGGCAGTTATTTTGATGGGTGTCCTGTTTATTCTGCTGCCACAGATGTCAGCAATGATTATGAGGTGGTCATCAATCCCAAGGGCAATTATAAACTTTCTGAATCTAATGAATTAGGTTTTTTAGTTGCATCTTGGTCTATCGCTAAGGCTGACCTCGCAGCAGGCACAGACTACACCGCACCCACCGGCAGCGACGACCTGAAATATAAAGCTGCTGACATTCCGCTTCTTGAAGACGGCAATACCGGCTCAGTTGCTGTTGACAGCAATACCAGTGAGCCTGTTGGTACGATGCAGTATGCTGCAACAAGGTATAGAGCTGTGTCAGCAAATGAACTGCGTATTTCCTCCATTGATGATGTTGCTGCTGGTGATATCTACAAACCGACATATGAAAGAGGCATCTATTTCCCTGTAGGATACAAGGTTCAAGTCGGAAGTAATACTTATACCCATATGATAGATTCAAACGGGGTTAATTTCTACTTGAGCAGTTCTTGGAACAAATGCTTTTTCAGCGGTACTAATGAACCAGTTGATTATAATGCTCTTAGGATAAAAGAGATCGATAAAGAGAACAAGATCATCAAAGCTGAGTTTGTTGACTATAATACTGCGTTCAATGAGTTAGTTAACAATCTTGAATGGAGTGAAGATGTTCCCAAGGCGACAGATCTCGGCAACTGGTATGTATGGTATAAGGTCGAGGGCGACGCTAACCACAACAGCACCAAGCCCGCATATGTAACATCTAAGATCGACTACAATAAGTCCACCCTGACCCTTGCTGATTCTCTCGGCAAATTTAAGGTGACAGAAGTTGCAAACGGCACTGAGACTGAGGTAACAGCTGATAATGACGTTTATACTCTTACAGCTACAAAGACATATAAGATCTACACCAAAAATACAGTATCTACTGATGAGAAATCTAAATACCGGCTGACAGAGGCTTATCACGATAAGGAAAACGATGATGATGTGTTTGAGTATGAGTACACTCTCAAGCTCGCTGTTGATCCTGCGTTTGAAGCATATAATCTCTCTCATCTGAGCAACTGGACAGGTAAGGTGAACTCCACCGACCCGACAAAGCTCTACATTGCAGACGGCGAGGTAACTCCGAACACCGGAAAGCTTGCGGCTACCCTCAAAGCAAACAGCACATATTATTACGGCGATGTTATAGATGCGTCAAGCGTTGAGATAGACGAAGCATACAAGGATCTGATCAAGGTCAAGAACGTATACTTCTCTGACAGCACAGGCGCTGCGGTAGATATCAACAATGCTAAGTACGGTACATACACTCTCAGAGCTGAGATCGTTGTTGATAATAATGCTAACGGAGCGTTTGATGATAAGGACGTTGACCTGTCCTACACAGTTTATAAGAACGTTGAGTACAAGGCTCGTCCTATGAATAAAAATGACTACTTCCTCTTGCTCGGCGACAAGGAGTACAAGCTTGAGATTCCCGAGGACAGCCAAACAGTTACTGTTCCCAACACCTACTGGTGGAATACAACAACAGGCGAGATCAGCCTGACCAAGCCCGAGGAGGAGGACACCTCCAGCGGCGGCGAGCCAGTCGAGGGTGAGCCCGAACAAGATCAGGAGTCAAACTGGGTAGAGCAGACCCTCTACACCTACGATCAGCAGGATCATATCCCCGAGATCGTAGTTAGGAACGGCGGCAATAACGAGATCGTGCTTACTGAAGGCACAATAGATGATACTGATAAGGATTACAGCAACTCAAGGAAGAACGTTGACGGCGAATATGAAGCAGGCAAATATAAAGATGCAGGCTCTCATTACTATCAGCTGATCGCTAATAGAAACTCCACTAAATATGAATTGGAAACCTTTGTAAATATCCAGTGGACTATCGCTAAGGCTGACATAAGCGGGTACATTTCTGTTGCTCCGAAGAACAACGTTGACACTGACGAGGTTAAGGGCAACGACGCTATCGTATACGACGGCGCGGATCTTGACGGCACAGATTATATCGTATCGACAAACGAAGCATATACCAATCTTGATGAAAAATCACCTGTAAAGGCTCTCGTTGATGAGTACCTCGATCAGCTGAAAGCTACTCCTGCTACTGATACAACAGAGGCTGTTCCTGCTAAGACAGTTGTTGCGGCAGAGGCTGCAAATGCGGGTGAATATCCAAAATCTGAATCTCCTTACCCGAAGGAAAATACTTTCCTTGTAACTCCAAAAGAGGAAAATGATAAAAATACTTATCTTTTCCAATATTTAATAAAATCTGACAATACACACGCGGCGGCAGATGATATCATTATCATGCCCAAGGTTAATGATAATGATGAATCGGTTGAGTTCAAAGTGTACGATAGCTCTGAGGGATATGCAGTAATTTATGTTTATTCTGACGGAAAAATCGGGTATTCGAACCCATATATGTCTGATTCTCAAGAAACGTCTGGTCCTACTTTTGTCGATGCACCCTTCCCCAATACCACCGAATACGGCTGGTATATTGAGCAGACAGGCACAAGAGTACTGAATCAGGGTACAGATAATCAAAAGACCGTTAATGTATACACTATTTCTGCCAAGAAGTATCCGACCGGCGATCTGAAAAACGCAGGCGAGCATACGGCAAAGGTAACAGTAACAAACAGCAACTTCAAGGATATTACTCAGGATATCAAAACCACTATCGCTAAGCGTAGTGTTACTCTGACACCTGATGCAAATCAGAAGATCACCTACCGCGATACAGAAATGCCCGACCTCACCTACTCTATTGAGGAGGCAAAGGCTGACGGTCTCACAGGTGTTGTGGCTGCTGATAAGGCTAAGTTCCAGAAAACTATCGGCGAGGGCAACGATGCTGTAACTAAGAACGCAGGCGCTATCTATGTTGATGCACTCGCTCAGGCAGAGGCTAACGCACAGGCTGTTGCGTTCAAATATGCAAAGACCGGCGAAGGCAATGATGTTGCTACAGATTATACTACAGCTCTTCTCAACAACGCAGGCAGCTACACCTACGCAGCATTTGACTTCGACAACTACGTTGTAGTATTCCCAGATGACGATGACGCTCCGACATTCACTGTTGATCCGCTCGATATCAGCAATATTAAAGATCTGAATATCGTTCTGAACGGCAAGACCAATGACTGGACACAAGACGACAACTCCGGCTACTACACCTACGACGGCACAACTAAGGCGGTAAGTGTTAAAAAGGTTTCTAAGTCAGGAAACGGCGAAAGCGTTTCTGCTGAGTTTAGCAGCCATGACCTGGTAAGAGAACATGAAGGTCAAGACTATTCAGCGACCAAGGACGATGTTACGGTTTATTGTAAAAACAAGTCTGACTCTTCAGGTAATCTGATTCTTTTGAATAATGAAAATGATATCCGTCTGGAAGTGTCGGATAGTATGATCATCGAAAGCGTTGAACTGCAAATAGATAACAACGGAACTTACACTATTAACGGTAATGAGTATACTACTGACAATAATAAATTGACTATCCCTGGCAGTGCTATATCGGATAACCGTATTACCTGCTCAAATGCACAGGTCGATCGTATTAAAGTCAACTGCACGACCGGCGACGAATACGTTCTCGAAGCAGACACCGACTACACCGTAGGCGGTATGACCAAGAGCGCGACTGTTGGCGAGAAGACCGTACAGGTCAAGGGCAAGGGCAACTACACAGGCGTGGCTAAGGCTACATGGAAGATGAAGCCCGTTGAAGATGTTGAAGGCCTGGTAACATTTAAGATCAATGACGATGCAACACCGATTGGGCTTCCGCAGGACGTTCAGTATTATGATTGGCATTATACAGGCGAACCCATTAGCTGCGGCGCAGAGTTTATCGACCCTGACAGCAACTACGCACAGGATGCCGAAGTTACTGTCAAGTATACTCACCTCAACAATATTACCGAAGAGTACGAGGAAGTCGATGAAGCTGTACATCAGGGTAAGTATAAGGTCAATGTCAAGGTAGAGTGTGATGGCTACAGCCCTGTAGAATTCAACTATGATATAAATATCTCACCTAAGGAAATCAAACTCGAAAATACTCCTTTCACTATAAACTATGGTGAAGACTATTCTGATCATAC
>ONAI01000040.1 GCA_900315755.1 uncultured Ruminococcus sp. | reverse complement strand
GGGGGCTGTTGTTAATATCCATTTTCAATAGAGTGCCTGCCGATTACGGCGCGCGCCATAAAGATAATATCAACTTATGCGGAACGGAAATCAAGTGTGTCAATAGGCTAAACCCTTTTGATAAAGCCAATTCTCCGTGCCGTCTAATAGATGTTACCATTCAGTTTTCACAATATTGAGCTGATCCCAATTTGCGTATATTGCATCAATGACTTCCTGCGTAAGTGGAGCTTCATTATCAGCCTCAGCGATCAGACTCGGTCTGCGCCATACATAAGAATAGGATGCGTTCTCGTCAAGGTGAAGATAGTAAACGGTTCCATCAGGTGCAGTGAGCTTATGTGTAGGGAGCCCGTCACAGCTAATTGCGTGGTAATTCAGGTTATCGAGCATTTTGAAAACATCGGCAGTCTGCCCATTATCAGCAACAGCAGGGGGACTGGTTGTCTCCGCTTGTGTTGTAGTTGCCTGTGTGGTGATTGCAGTAGTAGCAGGCTTTTCGGATTCCGCTGAGGATTGCTTTTCTTCCTTCTGTGGCTGAAGTGTATCGTTATTTTCCGAAATGGCACTCACAGTGCTATCCTCTGCCTGCGTTTCAGAAATCGAAACATCACTTGTTGTTTCTGTACTCGTTTTCTCTGTTGTCTGCTGTGTGGTTGAGGTGTTTTCCGCTTCATAAGTGCTTTCAGCAGGGGCATCGCTCTTTGATGCAGTCTGCACCTCGATCTGAGCAGCAGGTTGATCGTTGCTATTCGTAGTTGTCAAAGGCTCGTCAATCTGTCCGCAGCCTGCCAGTGCAACAGCCATAAATGCTGTTATTGCTATCATTCTTTTTTTCATAATGATCCCTCCTGTAATTCGTAGTATCCCGTTGTATTCATATCTATGCTATCCTTGTTGTCTGTAAGCCAAGTGATAATATCATCAGGCAGTATAGCCTCTGCGTCAACACCGTCTTTCCATATCCATTTACTGCTGAGATTCAGCCAGTATACAGCACCCTTATCATCTGTCAGCTTATACTCAGGCAGTCCATCGCAGGTGATCGGTATGTATTCCAGTGAATCCAGTCTGTTGAATATCTCTGTTCTGTCAGAAACAATTTGTGCGACTGTTGTTGTTTCTGTTGTTACGGGCGTTGTTTCTTCCGCAGATGTAGACGGGACGCTTTCTGTGACATTCGGTGCGGCGGACAGCTTTATTTCATTAGCCACGCCGAATTGCGACAGCATTTTCAGTGTCAGCTCATATCTGTCATTGCCTGTGCTGCAACCTATAACAGAAGAAAGATAGGTCTTTCCATTTCTCTCAAAGGCGGCAATGAGACAGTTTCCTGCACTTGCGGAAGTGCCTGTCTTAATGCCGACAGCATCAGCACAGTAATAGGCGCTGTTTGGATTCAGCAGAGCGTTGGTGTTCGTCCATGTGATATTTTCGCCCGACACAAAGTATACCTTTTTCTGATAAGTGCCTGTTATCGTTTTTATCTCAGATATCGAAAATGCGTGATTCGCCAATATGAGCAGATCGGAAACCGTTGTATACTGGCTTGCATCGTCCCAGCCTTCGGGAGTCGTGAAGTGACTGTCTTTCATACCGATAGAGCTTGCGTAGCTGTTCATCAGCTCTGAGAAGTATGCGATTGCCTGGGCATCTGTCATAGCAGTATCAGTTTTCACAGCTCTTGCTGTTGTTACCGCTACGGTATAAGCGGCATCGTTGCCCGAAGCCATGAGCATACCCGTGAGCAGATCGTATAATTTCAGCTTGTGTCCCGGTCTGATAAGGCATAAACTGGAACCCGATCTCACAAGATTCTGTTCCGAGCCTACGGTAACTACCGTATCAGGACTCAGATAATGCAGAGCAACCGAAGCAGTCAGCAGCTTTGTCAGGCTTGCAGGAGCGATATGCTCATTGATGTTATCGTAATAAAGCAGTTCGCCATCGTCCGCACAGGCAAAAGCCGCTGCTTTGCAAGCAGGAGAAGTGATATGTACGGCTTCACTTGCATATATCAGCTCCCGTTTCATCAGACACAGGTCAAACACATCGAGCTTGTTGTCTTTGCAAAAATCGGCTGCCTGCCAGTTTTCAAGGTGCGTATCAGGAACGGCAAGAAGCCATTTTTGCAACAGCACCACATCGGCTACATCAAATTCTCCGTCAGCATTCACATCGCCCTTGATGCTGAATCCCTCAGCGTTTACAGGCAATGCAGAGAGCATCGCAGAACCGACCGACACAGCGAGCAGTGCGGATATTATTTTTCTCTTTATCATTTATCTTCTCCTGTTCTATCTCAGCAATTCTTTCAGTGTGATGTTCTGCTCCAGTGTAAGTTCCTGCATACCAGCGATATAACCATTACCGATAAACGGTTGATAGATAATATCTTTCAGCACTGTACCGTTCTTGAAAACAATATCAAAAGTAATATCCTCCATTGTATAGGCACTCGGATCAGCTCTGCACGCTTCCCAAGCATCTACCACCCATTGCGGCGTTGCAGATGCCGAATCAGAAGTGTTCTCCGCTTTGAGCTGATACAGAATATCCACGATAGAAGCGATTCTGTTTCGGTCGGTGATCGTTCCCGCTTGTGCAACTTCATATACTGCACCGCTTGGTACAGTGATCGTAAAGGAGATACTCTCTATATCATCAGCCGAATATGCACCATAGACCTTGAAAGTTTCTGCAAAAGCGGAGTTTTCATCAGTTGCAGTCGTCATACCATTAAACACGAAGATGCTGCATTGTTCTCCCTTTTTTACAATGATAACAGCGGAACTATCCGCAGGAGCGTAGTAATAAACATCTGCTCCTGAAAGATTCGGCTCTTTGGAAGATACAGTATATATGGAAGGATCGTCATGTTCGTATAATTCATTAATTCTTCCGACATACTCACCGAAATCGCTGTCGGATACAACTGCGGAGATATTGTGTGCAGGGTGTTCCGAGGTATCGAGCTGATAATAATATCTACCCGAAATAATAACGCTTACAAGATGCAGTTCATCCTCGCCATAAGCATCAGAATAGGGATCTACCGTAGCTTTGAAGTTTTGGTAGTAATTATTTGCGGAGGTCGGATCTTCTGGCGGATCAGTATGATCATGTTCCTGTGCTGTTCCTTGTTGTGTATCCGGTGCTGAACTATCGCTCGGACGCTGCGTCTGTGAATCCGTCTTGCTTGCAGCATTTTCCGATTCGACTGCATCAGTATCTTTTACTGGCGTAGTAACTGTTCCCTTGGTATCTTCTTGTAGTTTATCTGTTTGTGATGCGATTGCTGAACTGTTTGTTGTATGTTCCTCTGATTTGTCACTGCTTGTAGTGGCATGAATGCCCTGATGTTCGGGATTTCCATCATCTTTATGAGAATTATCCTGCTCGATGACCGAATGATCTGCAAGCAAGTCCGAGGGCTTATGGGCATTATAGAAAGCAACAGAACCAACCGTGATCACAGCAGCGGCAGCGACAGAACCGAATGCACAGATATTTCTCCTGGTGACGATACGGCTATCCTTCTGCTTTGTATCAGACATAGCACCTCTGATAAGGTCATCGTCGATTTTCCCCATTATTTCGAGAAATCTTAGCTCATTCATAATCGTACCCTTCTTTCTGTAAAAAGGCTTTTAGTTTTTTTCTTGTCCGAAAAAGATAAGTGGCAACGGTTTTCTCCTTCATACCGTAAAGCTCTGCAATCTGAGATAATGAATCGCCAAACCAATAGCGCCTGATAAACACATTCCGGTGCTTTTCGTCCTGACTATGCAGAAAACGGCTAAACGCATCGGAAAGTGCATCATCGGATACGCTCTTGTCATCGTCTGAGGGGACTGTTTCAGCGATCTCATCTATCGGAACGGTGAATTGCGGATTTCTCTTTTCAGCAGAGTTATATTTCAGCCTGTTGATTGCGATATTACGCACAATACGGCACAGGTATGATCTGAAATCGTTTGGATCGTCAGGCGGTATGTTATTCCATATCTCGTAATAAGCAGAATTTACGCATTCTTCTATATCTTCACGCTGAGAAAGGATATTGCCAGCCACATAGCAACACAGCTTGTCATACTTCCGCTTCATCTCAGCGATTGCCTGTTCATTTCTTTCACGGAACAACCCAATAATTGATGCATCATCCATTGGATATGCCTCCTTCCGTGAGGCTTTGAGGTCCTCTATCTATATAGTCAACTTTAGATCAGCAAATATTACACTTTTAAAAAATTTTCTCAGAAATCTATTTTTATTCTTAATTATAAGTCTTAAAATATGTTTTTTCAAGCCCAATTATTAAAATATAGCTACTCTCCAGAGTGAAGAATAGCTCTTACTTTCATTATAGTAAAATCGCCTGTTTATTGCACTATTTGATTGTTCGTAAGGTGTTCGGGTAGGTTCACCAGATAAAAATAGCGACCTCTGAAAAATTTCTCAGAGGTCGCTGTGCATATCGGAGTTGCCGACACCTGCAAGGCAGTTCTCACAGGTGTGGCATCATCTGATTTGTCCCGCTATATTATTTGGCGGTATGCTATTCAAAGGATCGCAGGCTCTTCAAAAGCGATACTGAAATAGGAAGCGTTTTCAAGAGACAGTGTTTCAAATTCAGCAGCAGTAATATACATCACAATATCATGTGTGTCTTCAATACGTTCGCTTCTGATGCCTTTGGTTTCCAGTATGCCGATCATTTCATCGATCCGTTCCTGATAGAATGCGTCAACAGCTTCATCAAGAGCAGCTTGGTAAGGAGCTTTCAGTTCTTTCAGATCAGACTGCAACTGCTCTTTCAGGAATTCACCGTCAACGATATATCTCGACAGGAGTTCTTCACCGTAGAATTTCACTCTTTGATCATAATAGGATTTTGTCCATCCTGTGCCGTCAGGCGTTCCAGTTGTGTACAATACTTCTCCGTATTTGATCATATCACCCTGTTCAAGCAGTTGTTCCAATTTCGCAATATCGTCATTGCTTACCAGATCAATGTTATATTCATGGATCGTTCTACCCTTATAAATATAGTCATCGATACCAAGCTCACTGAGTGTTACTGAAACGGGTATCGTATCAATATTTTTTGCTATAAGCGCTTCATACAGGTTATAGGAGATATTCTTTCCGTGCCATCTGCCTGTGTACTGATCGTAATGCGTAACTTCACCGGTACCCTTCGTCTGATATGCTTTTTCTGCATCTTCTACATTTGCGTTGCTGATGCCGACGCCATCTTCACCGACATAGTAATATAGAAGCTGACCGCAGCCCTCGGATTGAGGCTGTTCAGGAAGTTCGCCGTTATCATCATAGAATTGGGCACAAAAGTTAAATGCGATACAGCCAGAACTGCCTGCTGTGTAATTCTGAAAATCAAGCTCTGCTGTTTCATGATGATAGGCAGAATAATCATCATATTCTCTGCCAACAAGAAACATTTGCCTGTCATCGTCGTAATAATATTTCTCGTATCCGCCTACTTTGCCATTGACAATTAATCATTCATCATTGAGTTTCTGCCAGTTCTCTCCTGAACGAATGAAATACTTATAAAGGAAACTATTTCCCTCATAGATCTGCGAATCGCTGAACCCGAGCCTTGCAACATCTACATTCAGTGTTTCACCGGCAGGACAGAATGCCTTACACTTCATTGCAATTCTGATTTCAGACATAGGTTTGCTCTGACCGGAAGCTGCATCAGCGTACCCAAAAAGGATTTCTCTTACTTCCGGATCGTCCAGCTCAGGAGTGCCGTCGAGCTTCTCAATCAAAGCTCGCTTCATTAAACACAGATCAAAGACATTGAGTATCTGATCATCGTAAAAATCTGCTGCCTTCCAGTTAGCGAGATCTGTATTCGGAACGGCTAACAGCCATTTCTGCAATAATACGACATCGGCAACATTAAAAGAACCGTCAGCATTTACATCGCCCATTGAAACACGAACATCAGCTTCTTCATCGGCAGCACTAACAACATTTACTCTATTCAGCGTTGCCGTTGCAAGGCACATAGACGAGATAAGCATTGCCATAATCTTCTTTTTCATAAAATCACCTACTTTAATTTAATTGATAAATCCGCTTACCTACAAATATATATCTTTCAGATCCTTTCTGTCAGGACATCGTTACAGCCTGATAATTCTCTATTGCATCTTCGATACTGAGATTGCTGATTGATGTTCCTTTTTCACCTACATAGAAATGCATATACTGAATTGAACCCATATACGACGGATGAAGGGGATCTTCCGAGTATACGGCTAAAAAACAGAATGCAATGCAGCCTGAGTCACCGACTTCGTAATTAGAAAAATCTATCTCTGCTGTTTCGTGATGATAGATGTCATAATTATTGCTCTCTCCGTTAATGTCAAACAAGGATGCTTCTTCTTTTGAAAACGCTTGTCTGTATCCCTTTGGCTGTTCGTTTACAATAATATTTTCATCCTCTACATCTTTGAAGTTTAGAGGATTACAAACATAAATCTTATACTCATAATCAGGTGCCGCGTCATAAAAGATGGGCTTTAGACTATCGTCAGCCATTGCTACCTCAACTGTGAGTGTTTCTCCAAGTTCACAGAAATTCAAACACTTCATTACTATTTTCTGTGGAGCAGACGGCTTTTGATGTCCGCCGATATCGCTGCCATCATCATATCCAAATTTGATTTCCTTGATATTTGCAATGACCGTTGTTGTGGGTGGTTCCTCAGTTGTAACAACAGGCGGTTCAGTTACAGGCTGCGTATATGTAACTGACGGAGTAGTCGCAGGCGCTTGAGTTTCTGTCTGCTTTACAACCTGTTCAGTTGTCTGTGCTTCAGTCGCATCTGTAACAACTGTTGTCACAGTTTGCGTTTGTTTGCTTGCTGTAGTGGTCATACGATCGGTATGCGAGTTAGTGGTAGCCGCAGTTGTAGATGCTGGCTCAGACGGAGTCAATGAGCTGACAGTCGTATTAGTATCTGTTGACGCTGTGGTAGTAGTTTCAGGCCTCTCGATTGTTGTTTCTTCAATTATATTTGGCTGCACAGGGATATGCGGAAGATTTTTGAAATGATCCCAATATCCAACGCCCAATACAATCGTCAGGCAGAAACTGGCTAAAACGGGAGCTGTACGCTTGATTGTGCGGATACGCTTCCTTTTCTTTTCCAGATACTCGTCATATTTGGAGAGGACACTTTGATACATTTCATCATAATTCTTCATATTCAAAGCCCCTCCTTTCAAGCTCGTCTTTTAATGCTTTCTTGGAGTTAAATAGCAAATCCTTTATCTGTCTTTCACTTTTATTCATAACTAAAGCTGCTTCTTCTTTGTTAAAGCCTTCAAAATAGATCAGATACAGGATTTGCCGATATTCCAGTTTTAAACTATGTAAAGCCTGATGAACCAAACGCTTTTGTTCGCTTTTGATATAATCTGTTTCAACGTTCTGCTCATCAGCAAGATACTCTTGCGATTCCAACGGAACGACACTGAGTTTTGAGAGTTTTCGGAGGTGTTTTGCGGTTATATTACGTCCGATCGCATACAGCCACGTTTTGAACGAGCTTTTGCCTGAAAACTTCGGGCGCTTTATCATCAACTCTACAAATGTACTTTCCGCCATATCTTCTGCTGTATGGATATTCTGGACATAACTGTTCAGATACAGTATCAAACCTGTCTGGTAGGTACAGATGATCTCATACAGCCCCTCATTGTCGCCCGCAAGGAAACGGCGGTAGCTACTTTCGCCGTTACCCATGTGGGGATTCCTCCTCTCAAGGGTATTATCTTACCCTTTCATTTATTAGTACCATTTTCCCCGAAAATGGCGAAGTAAAATTTGAAAAAAATCTGCAATTTCGTCAAGTTTGTAAAGTCTGCACAAATATTATATCATAAAGTTAGCTGAATTGCAATATAGAAAAAGCAGGGTGGGCTTATCATTAGCTCACTCTGCTTTTTGCTTAGCTTCTATTATCGAATTTAGCTCTGCTTGCTGTTGGGGTTACTTAATGGATATTTGACATTTGCAAATACAGACTATAAGTAAATAAATAAAATATTATCTATTCTGCTACACTTTTATTGTTGTGATTGAATACGTATTATGAATGCATTCTTTATATCAAAATGAGGTGGTGGAGTAATGTTCTATGAATAAAAGTGTGGTATAATAAAGATACTGCAATAAGATCTTACAGGAAGGAGGAAGAAAATGACTCACGGTGAATACCGTCTGATGCTGAAAACAGACAAAAAGAAAGCTCAGAGAATGATTTTTGATGAGTATTACAATTATGTTTATGCAATAGTTCATATTCGTCTAAGAAACTGCTGTCGTGAAGACGTAGACGAATGTGTCAGCGATGTATTTTCTGATGTTTTTTCCTCCTACGATCCGGATATGCTTATAACTGGTGATATGAAAGGACTCATAGGAATGATAGCTGAAAGAAGAGCTATCAACTATTATCGCAGGCTTTCAAGATTGCCTGTTTCAGTATCCATTGATGACGATACAGCGGAAGTTCTTCCTGCCGCAGACGATGTTCTGAAAAGTGCAGAGGACAATGAGTTGCGAAGAATACTTCTTGAGCTCATAGACAGCCTTGGTGAACCCGATGCTACAATTCTTATACAAAAGTATTTTTATAACCGCAATTCACGAGAAATATCGGATATAGTACCGTTATCACCTGTTATGGTAAGGATACGGAGCAGCAGAGCATTAAAGAAACTGCGAAAACTGCTCTCTGACAGAGATATTTCACTGTAAACGGAGGTCAGTATGAAAAAAAAATTTGATCTTAAAGTATTAAAAAACGCAGACAAAGGGACAATTGAAAAGCTGGCTGAACGTTATCCTGCTTCAAGCAATAAAGATAAAGAAAAAATCTATCGTATGGCAATGAGAAAATCTGCCAATAGTACTAATACCGCTCATGCTGATATTGTAAATGGAGTTGATCTGTACAGGCGACCAAAATGGTACAGACCTGCTGCTGTTGCTGCATCATTTCTTATCGTAGTCGCTGGAATTACGGGTACATTCTATGCAGTTAGTAATTTCAGAATTCCGGATGAAAGTGATACAAGTTACTATCATCAGATTGAAGAGACTACAAGCTCAACTACGTCGGAATTCGATATTACAACTAAAGAGGGTATATATCAGAAGATGCAGAACAGTATCTACTATTTTAACAGAGCTTCCGGAGAATATATTGAAAGCACAGATAATTCAACTTCATCACTCATTGTTGATTTTGAAACTGACCTTGAAAGCGCTCGCTCATACAGTCATTCAAGTAAGATCAAACTGGATAATGGCGAAAACAAAGTTATAAAAGAAACAGAATTATGCTCATATTGCGACGGTACGCAGATATATTCGACTGATCCGGTTACCCAAAAAACAAAAATAAGCGGCTATGCTTCAAGACGCAGCGAATTGCATTTTACGAATGGAGCACAGGCAACTTACGTTGACGTAACAAATCTTCATTACGCCTGCAACAGCCTTATGCCACGTCTTGGTGTATTAGAGCTTATAGACAACTCTGAATACTGGGAAATTTCAGGAACGGAAACTTACCTTGGCAGAGCTTGTACTACTATTGCCGGCACGATAAATGTGGAGTACAGTACAGAGAATAACATTCTTAGTTATTGGCTGTGTGTTGATAACCAGACCGGTATAGTCCTGAAATCTGTAATGTCTGATATGTCAGGAGAAATACAGCGTGTCATGCTTATGAGGAATATTGCCTTTGACGATGATGTTGAAGTAAGGGACTTGGATCAATATACACGTTCCGGCAATCTTTCAGAATATGATCCCGGAGAATCTCCTGCTGCAGTTGCAGCAGTTTACGGTTTGCACGGCAAGATGGGCTTCATCAAATTTGAAGAGGTATTTCCTATCGCAAATCCTGATTTTGATACAGATAACACTTTGAATGTGTATGATACCGATCTGAAAACTGTTATAGATGAGTTTTCGTTTAACGATAATATTTCGGAGGAAGAAGGTTAATAGAATGATTATTATTAAAAAAGAATTATCGGCAATAGCTTTGGCAGCTTGTATGGTTTTTACAGGCTGCGGCAATAAAACGAGCGGCAGTTCATCAGTAAATGTTCCAGCTAAGAATACAGATTCAAGCAGCTCTGTACAGGAAACTGCCGGAAATAAGGAGGATACTGTCATAACCATAGGTCTTATGATAGAACCGGAGGATAAGGGCTTTATCAAAGCAATAGAGGACTTTAACAACGCCGACAACGGCTGCCGTATCGAAACTAAGCTGATGTCCAGCAGATTTGAGGCAGACGGAGGTGAACACGGCTGGACAGAAGACGAAGTAGCAAACGTTGATTTCAACACTCTCCAGATGATAATGAACGAGGGCGGTCTTGATATTATCGGTGGCAGTACTTTCGGTGATAGTGCAAAATACGAACTGCTGAAACAGAAGGGCACTTTCGTTGATCTGTATCAGTTTATGGAGAACGATCCGGAGGTGAATACCTCCACACTTAATCAGCATATCCTTGAACTCAACGAGATTGACGGAAAGCTGTACAACATCCCTATGTTCTACGACGTACATACTATCATAAGCAAAAGCGAATACGGCGGAACTACACAGAACTGGACTATCGACGAATTCATTGACCGCTGGAATTCGATGCCTGCCGGTTCGACTATCGAGGGCGCAAACTGTGCCGAGTACATCTTTTTCAATCTGCTGAGAGAAAATCTCCCGGCTTTCGTTGACGAGGAAAACGCCAAGGTCAGCTTTGATTCGGAGGATTTCCGCAAGATGCTTGAATTCTGTAAGCAGTTCCCGAGCAACAACGGTGAGAATGCTAACTATAACTACAATGCTCCTATGCTGACATCACCATACACGATACGCAGCGTCGGAGCGGCAGTTTACAATGAAATGAACTATCAGACATGGGAACAGAAGCAGTATCGTCTTCGTGACGGCGGATATACGCTTGTCGGCTTCCCTACATCTGACAGAAAGGGAGCGTATTTATCTACCAGTTTTCCCGGCTGGTCGATATGTGCTGATTCCTCTGATGAAAAACAGCAGGCGGCGTGGAAATTCATACGTCAGTTCTACACTGAGGAAGACCAGACAGAAAATGTCGTTTGGAAAGAAGAGTATATTGATGATAAGGGCGAAAAGAAGGTCTCCTATTCAATAGATAATACCGGCTTCTGCATAAATAATGCCGCCCGCAAAAAGATCGCTGAAAACATCATCAGTGGTATGTATGATCCAGATGAGCCTGTATATGCTCAGGGACATGAGATAACTATTGATAAACTCAAACTTGATGAGAAGGACTGTCAGTTCATTGAAGATTATATTGCTTCTATCGACCGCTGGGACGTTGATGTAGACAGGGAACTCTGGCAGATAGTAATGGACGAGGTCATGGCTTATCTCCGCGGCGGTCAGGATATTGACAAGACTATTGATATGATACAGAACCGTGCTTCGCTCTGGGTAAGCGAAAGATATTGATATGATATTCAGAAAAAGTCAATGCGGCAGGCGCCGTGAGAAAATATTCAGCAATATCTGTATTCTGCCAAGCCTCGCAGGAGTTATGATATTCTTCATTATTCCGTTTGGTATAGTAGTTCGTTATTCGCTCGTCAATAATCCGGTGAAAAAAGAGTATGTGGGTATGGATAATTACAAGGCTCTTATGCAGAACGATGCTTTCCGGAAGGCAATGCAGAATACCGCTTTCTTTTCAGCGATAGCAGTCCCGCTTGCAGTAATTCTTTCTCTCGGACTTGCAATCATACTCGAACGTAATATTCGTGGTAAAAGTGTTCTGAGGACAATTTTTCTCAGTCCGCTTATGGTACCTACTGCGTCAGTCGTATTGGTATGGCAGGTATTATTCCATAATAACGGTACTATAAATCAGATTAGTGAAATGTTCGGCAGAGAACCTGTTGACTGGCTTAGCTCGCCAAAGGGACAGATAGCGATAATTGCGATGTTTCTATGGAAAAACTTAGGCTATAATATGATACTGTTTATGTCTGCACTAAGCAATATTCCAAAGGATATACTCGAAGTTGCTGAACTTGAAGGCGCAGGCGGACTATATAAATTCATTCACATTAAGCTGCGCTACCTTTCCCCCACGATACTGTTTGTGTTCATACTTTCAATGATAAATTCATTCAAGATATTCCGGGAGGTATATCTGCTTACAGGCAATTATCCGCACAATAAGCTGTATATGCTCCAGCACTTTATGAACAATACATTCAATCAGCTCGATTATCAGAAATTATCAGCGGCAGCCGTTTTTTTCTCTTTGATCATGATAGTTATAATGGCTGTGCTGATGATACTGGAGAGTGTTTTCGGAAAGGACGTTGAAAGCTGATGAGAGCAAAGTCACTTGACATTCTTCTTACTTTTTTTATGATTTTGGCTGCGCTGCTGTTCCTAATACCGATAATAGTGACAATTGCTGATTCGTTTATGACATCGGGCGAAATATCGGCAAACTACGGTGCAATGTTCAACAATATGAACGGCAGTGAACAGACCTATATTTCTGAAAATGTCAATCTGAAACTTATACCTGACGAAGTCACTGTATCGCAGTATCGTTCAGTGCTGACGGCAAATCCTGATTATCTGGTGAAATTCTGGAATTCAGTCAGGCTGACAGTACCGATAACACTGTTCCAGCTTTTAGTAGCATTGCTGGCTTCATACGGCTTCTCACGCTACCCTTCAAAGCTCAAGGGCATTATCTTTTTTGCATACATAATACTGATGATAATGCCGTATCAGGTAACGCTTGTGCCGAATTTTCTTGTTGCCAAGAGATTCGGACTGCTGAATACACGCTCAGCAATAATATTGCCGGCAATATTTTCACCTTTCAGTATTTATCTTCTGACCAAAGTTATGCGGAGGATACCAGTTTCATACATTGAAGCTGCCAAGCTGGACGGTGCAAACGAATTGCAGATACTTATGAAAATTTATGCGCCGCTCTGCAAAAACGCTCTTATAGCAATAGGACTGCTCATATTCATTGACTACTGGAATATGGTCGAACAGCCATTGATACTTATGTCGAGCGACGAAGCAAAAGCTATGCAGCCGCTGTCTGTATTCCTTGCTCAGATAAATACGCAGGATATAGGGCTGGCTTTTGCAGTCGGCGTTGTGTATATGATACCAAGTCTGCTGCTCTTTCTCTATTTTGAAGACAGCCTTGTGGACGGTATCGTATCTTCCGGCGGAATAAAAGGATAGGATATGGTGATATGAACAGATCTGAAGAACCAAAGAACAAGAAACGAGAGATAATAAAGCTGCTGATAATTGTATTTCTTGCGGCTATGCTGATACTGACATTTTTTTCAAACACTATCATGAACCGTTCTCTTCCTGAGATCACAACAGTATCTGTATCAGCCGGAAAACTGACGGAATCTGTTAAATGTCAGGGCGTTGCAGAGGCTGAACAGTCATATGAGGTCAAAGCTGCTGAAAATCGTACAGTACAGAAAATCTACATAAAAGAGGGACAGAAAATAAGCGATGGCGATAAATTATTTACGCTCGGCTCAGGACAGTCAGAGAGTATCGCCGCTGCCGAAGCTGAGCTTACTGCTCTTGAACTTGAATACAGCAAAGCATTGCTTACCGCTCCTGCTGATTATACGTCGGAGAATATGGAGATACGCAATGCGGCAGAAGATCTTCAACAGGCAATAGCAAGAAGAGATACCGCTGAGATATCAGGAAAAGAAGCCGAACAAAAGAAGTTGCAATACGAAGCTGATAAAACAGAAGGAGCCAAACTTTCAGCGCTTAAAGAACAGCTTACAGCGGCGATAAATTCAATCGACGGCGATGATTACAGCAACTCTCCTGCCGGGTATATCGGTGATCTTGTATCATTGAAAAATGACTGGCAGGCTGCGGAAAACGAATACGCATCCGCATATAAATTGTATACTGAAGAATTAAAGAGCGATAGCGAAGCCGCTAAGTCTGAATGTGATGAAAAGGATACAAAGCGTTCAAACGCCAAGGCACTCTATGATAATGCAAAAAGCAGTATTCGTTCAGAGCTTTCAGTCAAGCTGAATGATATTAGCAGCAAGCTTGAAGCGCTGAATTCAAGTATCAGCATTTATGAAGAAAACGCACAGTCAGGCGGTATGAGCTACGAGGAATGTGCTGCCGATGTTCAAGCTAAACAGCGTGCTCTTGAAAGACTCAGAGTTGATCTTGCAAAAGCTCAGAATACAGATAATATTGCTCATCAGCAGTATGAACTTGACCTGAAAAGCAAGAGTGATGTTATCGAAAAAAAGAAAGCCGATATTGAAAAGCTGCGTAAAAACTGCGGTGATATTGAGATCACTTCAAAATACAGCGGAACAGTCAGAAAGATAAATATAAAGCTTGATGAAATGACTTCTGTTGACTCTCCACTTGCAATCATTGATATTGATTCAACGGGATATACGCTCAAAGCAAGCGTTGAAGCAAATGTTGCCGATAAGGTGTCCTCAGGTACATCTGCTCAGATTGCAAATCTCTGGAATAGTAACATAAGTGCTGTTATTTCAGACATAAGAAATGATTCTGAGGGCGATACAAAAATGAAAACTCTTGTTTTTGAACTCAAAGGTGACGTAACAGCCGGTATGAATCTGGAGCTGTCGATACCGCTTTCAACGGGAGATTATAACGCTATTGTTCCTAAAAGTGCAGTTTTCGAGGATCAGGACGGACATTTTGTCTATAAGGTACGTTCCAAAAGTACACCTATCGGAAACCGGTATTATGCAGAAAGAGTATCGGTAGAAGTATTAGCTTCTGACGATAATTCAAGTGCTGTTGAAGGGAATATAAACGGCTCAGACAGTATTATAACCGCATTCAGCGAACCAGTAAACAGCGGAGATCAGGTTCGCCTGAAAGCAAAGGAATAAATATGAAACTCAATTTTATCAAACCAAGGTATATCGTTCTTGCCCTAATTAATACAATATCGGTAATTGCAATTATCATGATCTCATTAAAATACAATTCAATTGCCGGCTCGCTGAAATATAATTATGCTGCTGAGCGCTGGACACAGGGCAAGGGCGGAGCTTCTCAGATAAGCTGTTATTTCTCCAATGATTCGGGATTTACTGCTGGAAATGTTGAGGCTGTAAGAAATTCGATTGCGTCTTCACTATCCAATTCAGGAGTAGAAACTAATAAAACTGTTATTCCTGATTCTTACTATACACAACTCGGAAAGTTTAACATTAACTGCGATAGGAATACTTCATATCAGGCTAATGTTACAGCGGCAGGAGGCAGATTCTTTTTATTCAGGGATTTTAATTTGCTCAAAGGTGCTTACTTTAGCGAAAACGATAATATGCACGACAGCATAGTTATTGACAGATCGCTTGCATTCAAGCTTTACGGCTCTGAAAATGTTATCGGTTTTTCAGTATATCTCAATGGCGTAAAATTCGCAATTGCAGCTGTTATAGCCGATCCTCAGACAAAATACGAAAAGGAGTGTGCAGGAGATATTCCACACGCTTACATTCCATATCAGGAGGCGGATAAATTATATGATAAAACGGAAGGTTCCCCAAAACTGAATTGCTACGAATGTATTCTGCCCGAACCTGTTGACGAACTCGCCTATAACACGGTTAATAGCATTTTTAATGAAAGTTATAAAGACAAATGCCTGATTATCAAAAATACTGACCGTTTCTCATCTAAAGTCATACAAAAGCAGCTGAAAACAATGAAGCAGTCAGTAGTTATGGACAAGGCGATTGAACTGCCCTATTGGGAAAACGCTTCAAGAACGGCGGAATTCGATCTTTCTATCTTATATTTCATAAAAGTGCTGCTGTTTATCATTCCCTCTGCCACAGGTTTATTTATTGCGTTTATATTCAGTAAAAGGCTGAGGTATGGGATAGTCACGCTAAAAAAACAAAAAAACGTTCCCACATCGTGAGAACGGTTATTTTTGTATCCCGAAAACCCCTGGCTCTGCCATAATGTCATTAAGCTAAGGAAAAGTAAAATAATCACAGGAATCAGAATGATCCTGTGATTATTTTTTTATGTATAAAATGTAAATTTTTGCAAAAAAGTATTGACAAATAGCCAAAAATGTGCGGCGCAGCTAATCAGATATACACATCTGATTGGAGGTTTTACCGTGCAAAAATACTGTAATATTGTCAAAAATAAGCTTAACACTCTTATCATCAACATGGAGAAAAATATCTCTGATTTTGTAGTTGATCCTAAGAGAGATTTTATTCGAAAAAGCGAGCTGTCTTTCTCAAAAACAATGCGGTTTATTTTGAGTATGGGCAGCCAGACTCTTAGCAGTGAGCTTATGGAGTTTTATGGCCTGGATCAGAAAGCAGTGTCGGTTTCAGCTGTTGTTCAAAGAAGAGCCAAGATACTGCCTGCTGCATTTCTTCATTTGTTCCATAAATTAAACGAGTCATTTTCTCATTGTTGACCTCCAATTGCGTTTGCAATCGGACGGTTGGTTTTACATCTATATCATAGCGCAACCGTCCGAAAATTGCAACAGCATAATCGTAACTGTAATTCTTTTTCGGCAGATTGCCTTATTATTCAGTTTCTTCCTTTGTTCCGTTGCGGCGCATTGCACCGAGGAAAATATCGTACATCTTGTTGATCTTCTGCTGTCTCATCATCAGGGTAAGAAACTCTCACCTTGATACCCTCATCAGACACATAGTCAACTGCCTTCTCTCTTTTCTCTACGGCAGATGTTGTATTCAAATTTTTAGTCCTTTCCGACAGCTTTTTCTTTCTCGCTGTCTGTCATTTCGGGTTTAGTTATCAGCATCATCGCATCTTTCAGCTCATGCTGGATCGTGTAAGTATCGCAGTACCAATTATCGACATACCGCTTGCAGAGGGCAAGCTGAATATCAAGAGGTCTGCGACGGAGCGTGCCCTCTGTCATACGCAGGAGTTTTGCGACAGCAGGCAGGAAATAAAGGCAGTCATCGCCCTTATGCTTCGCTATCTCCCTACGCTGTTCGGCATACTCGTCCGAGGTGAATTTTGCGATAATTTCATCAACGGACTCCTTGTAAATGCCGTCATAGTTGAACAGCATACGGTCTTTATCGAAACGCCCTTTGAACGGGATACCGCTTGCGGCGAGGGCAATGCTGATCAGCTTTCCCTTGTCAGAATTTATTGAAACATATTCCTTGTTGTTACTCTCATAATCGTCACCTACGAGGAAAACATATTCACTCATTCAAAGCCCCCCTTTCATCAATCCTCGTCAAACAGAGTACGGGGAGAATCCTCATACAAAGTAGCCTTGTCCTTATCCGCAGGAGCGCTGTCCGTCAAACTATCAATATCCGAATCGGACATACCGCCGTCACGGAGCTTTTCAAGCTGTTCATGCTCACGCTCGATAGCGGAGAACAGGTCTTTGCCGCTCAGCTTGTACTTGTCGGACAGGAACATGATGTAGAGCTTGTTATATTCTGCTCTATCCTTATCAAGCTCCTTTGTCTCGTCAGCGATAGTTTTCTCACGCTTTGCGATCTTCTTTTCGAGTTTCGCCAGCTTGTCAGCGATAGAAGTCGTAGCCATATCATCACCACCATTCTGAAATTTTAGTCGAGCTGAACTACTCAGCCCCATACTAAAATTATAGCGCACTTTCGGGGTGAAAGTCTATTCGCAGTGCGCATGAAGTTGAGTGCGCCATAAAACTTTTCTTATCGTGAAATTGTTATGGGGAATTTTGAAATGGGCATAAAAAATGCAGAGCTGGTGTTGCTCTGCATAGGGTAGGTGTATATTCAGTTTTTGTGAGAATTGAAAAGAAGCGACCTTAAAAATCTTCTATTTTATATCCTCCGCTCATATCGTAAACTCTAAACCAATGACACCAATCATTGGAGGCGGTGATATGAAATTCGTGTACATTATCAGCTTTGTAATCCTTACCCTCTTTTCTGTATGAATAAACTAATCCCATTTGGTCGGATTTATAGTAGCCTTTTTTCTGCAACAAATCATCGTAGATATATGAATGTCTGCCAATAAATACGCTATGATTTTCTTCTGTACTAACAGTGAAGCCGTCACTTAAATGAAGATATACAAGAGTTGTTTCAGGAAGTTCTTTCACACCGTAGCCATAGGACTTTAGGTTTTCATAAATAAAATATTCTACAAGTATTAAGAGAAACGCAAGTACTGTCAGTGATATTATAAGGATTCTTTTTATCCTCTTGGCTTTCATTATCTATCCCCCCATTTTGTAAATACGACAAGTAAGCCAACTGCCCACTCTTACCCTTAAATTATAACACACCGTCCCCGAAAAAGCAATCCCATTTCCGAGAAATCTTCTCTCCAAAATCACCGTCATCATCAACAGAAATCCCGTGTTGAAACTATGCAAGAGGGAGAATTGCCATGAACAAACTGTAAACTTTTCGGAAAATCATGAGCATTTTCTCAAAAACGTCGGTAGTAAAGTAGAAGGGTATTTTCATGGGCAGTCGTGCAGGGCAGAAATTTGAATGTAACGATAAGCATATCGACATTCAAAATCGGCTCAGGGAGAGCCGAGCGGAAGGTTTCACCAGACTGCCGCCCACCCAGCATCATAACTGCGCCGAAGCCCGGTAAAATACCCTCAGAGCCGTGCGGAACTGAGAGAAAGTCGCATAGCTCCAATCACGCAGGAGCGTGAAAAATAGCCGTAGAACGGCGAAAAACAAGTGAGGGCGTGGAACGCCCGATCAATTTTCGCAAGCACGGTATAAAGTATTACGATTATGGAAAATCGTAAACTTTATACGGCTTGTCAGGGGAAATTTCCCCTAAGACCCCTGAGAGGTCGGCATAGCCGACCGAGATACAGAAAGGAGACACAATGTCAATATTCAAAAAGCCCGAAAAGGGTTTCCTTGCAAAGCTGTTCAAGCATAAGCAAGTCGAGGAGCTTGCGGAGGAACTTGCCCACACTTATGCGGACGAAATGCAGGCGGATATGCTGTCCGATAATACCGAAACGGATACCGCCGAGGACACCGTTGCCGAGCCTGTTTCAATGCTTGAAGTCACGGAATCAGGCGAGGTAGATTTCACCGAGCCGCCTGAAAATGCCGAGGGAGAATCCCCACCGCAGGACACTGAGCCAAGTGAAGTCCGCAAGCACCTTATCACATTCCGAGTGAACGACATGGAGCTTGAAGCGATCAACAAACGCTATGCTGAAACGAGTTTCAGAAGCAGGGGCGATTATTGCAGATACTCAGCCCTTACGGTGATGAACGTGGAGGAAGATACCGAGGACATCAAGCAGATAGCGAGGTACATATCTTCCATATCAAATTCATTCAATCAGGTAGCCCACCGTGTCAACAAAGGCGGCAAACTTTATGACGAAGATATTGCCGATATGAAAGAGAGGTTAGAAGAAGTTTGGCGATTACTCGTATCCATACTTAATGGTTATTTGACCTTAGACTTTATTATACAGTAGATTCCTTCTTTGAGGAATACGTCCTTTATTTTACGCTTACCTGCAGTAGCACAGATCCCCGTTTTATCCATAACCGCCTTCATTAAGATCTTTGCAAAATCTTTCGCCTTACAGTTATATGTCCGCAGATATGGCGTTGCATCAATAAAAACCTCGTCGATAGAGTAGACGTGAATATCGTCAGGCGAAAGGTACCTATGCAGCAGAGCAAATAAACAGGGAGAATGCTTCCCCTCGCAAACAACAATAGCAAAAGCTGTGAATATGCACAGGTCAACTGTAAATCAGGCAATAAAGCGATTGGAGGGAAAGAAGCTGCTTAGGCAGATCATTCACATCATCAAGTCCGAATACCTCTTTCAGCTTCAGAGCGAGAACTCTCGGAATACCGCCGATGTCGCCTAAGTCGAGCTTGTTATACTTGTACTTCGCACAGCCTGCGGTGAGAATAACTGTATCTTTTGGCAGCTCCTCAGCAAATTCCTGATAGTAGCTTCTGGACTTCGCTCTGCCGTCACAGCCTGCCATTACCACAAACTTGCGAATTGCTCCGGATTTTACAGCTTCTACAACTGCATCGGCAAGTGCAAATACCTGTTCATGGGCAAAGCCGCCGGTAATAGAGCCGGTTTCGATCTCGGTAGGCGGAGGACATTTTTTAGCCTGTTCGATAATCGGTGAAAAGTCCTTGACTTCGCCGTAAGGTGCGTCAATATGCTTACAGCCCGGATATCCTGCGGCACCTGTTGTCCAAAGTCTGTCCTTGTAGCTGTCCTTCGGCGGAACGATGCAGTTTGTGGTCATCAGCACCGGACCGTTAAAGCTCTCAAATTCCTCTTTCTGCTTCCACCACGCA
>ONAI01000032.1 GCA_900315755.1 uncultured Ruminococcus sp. | reverse complement strand
CAGCGTTTTTTCGGATCCCAGATAAGAAAACGTGTTAGTTCCTCATACCCCTGCGGACGCAGCTGCATAATGTAACCGAAAGTGCCGTCTATCCACTCTGAAAGCTCCTCAGGCCACAAAAAAGCCTTTGTGGGAGCGCCTTTGCGGATATTTGCTTCGAGATTAGCATAAAACTGCTTCGGATCTTTCATTTTTTCAACTGTGGACTTGTGATACCACTTCAGTGCCATTTCTTTGCCGCCGAAATTTATGCGGTATACGTTTCCCTGTCCGCCGCCGCCCAAGAATTCAAGGACTGTAAATTCGCTGCCGCTTAAAGTCTTTCCTTTAAAACCGTTTTTAAGTTCTGACATATCAATTCTCCTTATACAAGCTGCCCCGAACTCAGTCCGGGGCTAAAAATATCATCTTTTCTTACTTTCTTACAGTCTGTGTGCAGAACCAATCGCACCATGTTTTGTAATAGTTAGCGTAAACATGAACGCCGTCGCCTGTTGCATCCCCTCTGAGATTACCATCAGCATCATCAAACACAGGATTCACATCTATATAGAATATGCTCTTATAGTCTGCAAACTGAGACAGAGAAGCATTCAGATAGTTTATTCTCTCGTTTGAGATCGCATCATTCTGAGCACCGGCTGTTACATGAAGATTTGCCACAATATAGATCAGTGCATCCGGCTGAGCCTGTCTGATAGTATTAACGAGGTTTCCGTAAGCCTTGACTGTATAATCAAAGTTGTTGCCAACTTCATTGATTCCCAGCATTACGTATATCTTACCGTATTTTTTCTGTCCAAGAAATCCTGCGAGAGTATTACCGTTCACAGTCTGTGAATCTATCTTATAAGCTGCAAGACCTACATCACAGAAGTAATCAGCATTTTTCAGCGTGCCATAGTCTCTGAGACCTACTGTACGCGAATCGCCTATAAACAGAGCATCGCTGAAATACGAAGCGTCACTCTGCACATATTGGAACTGATTTACCGCAGCAGCTGTTTCAGTCTCAGTTGCAGCAGTTGACTGTGCATCTGGATCAGCCGGAACTGCATCTGTTGAAGCTGCACCGGCATTAGTAACATTCTGAGTACCGTTTTGAGTTGTTGCAGTTTCAGCGGACTGTGTCGGAACATTGACAGTTATCGGCGGAAGCGATTCAGTTTTTTTCTTTTCAGCGCTTGAGTTCCAGATCTGCTTATATATAAACGGCGAAGCTACCAGACAGGTAACGAGCAATATCACCGTATACGTGCATTGTTTGAATCTGTTCATTTTCTGCTATCTCCTCTGTCAGAATCTGAAATACATGAACGGATCGTTCATTCCCTTATACATACAATAGACTGCTCCCCAGAAAACCGCAAGCAGTGCAAGTGAGCACACCAGTGTTCCCTTCATTTTCTTATAGATGAAAGCTGGTATCCTTGTAGAGAATATCACTCCGGCGATAAAGAAATTCTTGTATGTACCCCAGTATTTTGAATAGTCTCCGCTCATTACGGAACTGTCATCGTGCTTGACGAACGGTATCAGTCGGCGGAAATATATGCCGAGCTGTTCAAAATCAGTTATTGCGAAAAGCAGCCATGTAAGCGGTATTATCAGCATCATGTATGCGTGACCGATTATCTTATATTTATTCAGGAACTTACCTGTCCAGAATTTTTCCGTCATAATTATACCGAACAGCACCATTCCCCACAGAACGAAGTTCCAGCTTGCACCATGCCACAAACCGGTAAAGAGCCACACAACAAAGGTATTGAACACCATTCGTCTCGGACCTCTGCGGTTGCCGCCGAGGGGGATATAGATGTAGTCTCTGAACCATGAACCGAGAGTCATATGCCATCTGCGCCAGAACTCCGTCATTGTAACAGAGATATAAGGATGATCGAAGTTTTTCGGAAGCTCAAAGCCCATTATGCGTCCAAGACCGATAGCCATAAGCGAATATCCCCAGAAGTCGAAGCAAAGCTGGAACGAATAGGCTATAATACCCATCCATGCGAGCCTCGTGGATATATTATTGTAGCCGATCATTGTAATATCGCTCCAGAGGCCGCCTATCTGATTGGCAATAAGCACCTTGTAGCCAAGACCTATCGTGAATGTCTTCAGACCATCCTCGACCTTCTTTATGCTGTGAGTGCGTTTTCTCAGTTGAGAAGCAACTGTTTCGTAAGTTACGATAGGACCTGCTATAAGCTGAGGGAACATACTTATATATGCACCATAATTGATAAAATTCTTTTCCGCCCTCGCTTTACGGCGATAAACGTCGATAAGATAAGAAACGTTCTGGAAGGTATAAAAACTGATACCTATCGGAAGGATTATGTCCTTCACTGTTAAACTTGTCTTGAAAACGGTGTTCATATTTTCTGCACCGAAAGCCCAGTATTTGAAAAATATGAGCCACCAGAAATTGAAAGCTATACCGAAAGTCAGCCATAGTTTCTTGAAATGCCGTGAACTCTCGATAAACTGGGCGACTATGAAGTCGAGCAGCACAGTCAGCAGGAACAGGAAGATGTAAATCGGCTTTTTAACTCCAAGGCTGTAAAAAACAACGCTGCCCGAAAATATTATTGAATTTTTATACTGTGCAGGTACGAGCGCATACGCTGTCATGAATACAGGAAGGAATATAAATATAAATTCCAGACTGCTGAATACCATCTGACCACCCTTTATTTCTTTTCTGAGCGTTCAACCGCCTTCGATTCTTTTGTTCTACAATAACGCTTCATACCATATGAAGCTTTAATTACAAAAAAGCACTACTTAATTACATTTTACACGTATTTCACCAGAATGTCAATAACTTTACAAATTTGTAGCAATTTGTAATAATTGCCGCAATTATCCATGCAGTACATTTTCAATATATACAAAAAGTCCGCAGACTTTTCATCTGCGGACTTTTTTATCAGCCGTCTGCTTTTTCACACGGAAATACAGTTATAAGTTTAAGTGAATATTTTTGAATAATGAGCGCATCGTTCGGGGTAACGCCATTATTGCCGTCAACGTCTGCATTGACCTCACCGTCAGAAGTAATATGATCCTCGCTTGTTCCTTCTGTACCATACTTTAATGGGTTAAGGCAAGCCTGCATTACCATTACAGCATCTGCCATATCTATCGAGCCGTCACAGTTAGCATCGCCCTTTAAAATATCTCCCATTGCGTACTTATCGAGTTTAATTACGACCTCATTGTTTTCATTTCCCTTCTTGAACGAGAAACGTGCATTCGGGAAGTTATCAGGCATCCTGTAATTCGTCGGAACAGCTACAATATCAACTGAGAAGAGTGCATCCTTAATGTCGCTGAAATTGAACTCAGAAAGGTCCACGTTTTTCGGAGAAGTACCGGACATAGCAGTAACATCGCCGTAGTAAGCGCCGCCGCCGGAATTCGACATACATGAGATCTTGTACTTAACGCCGGAAATACTCTTTCCTGTAACAGAATCAACAATGCTTATAGTTGCTTTCGGATCAGCAACGTCCGGATCTGTAACAGGCTGTGTATCAGGCTGAGTAGATGGCTGCGGATCATCCTTAGGAGTGTATGTCTTACCGCCGTTAATGTTGCTCTTAGCGCCGGAAGCATAGAATGAAGCTACATTCGTACCGTTCTGACCAAGATTCTTCTGGTGGTCAAGACCGATGTATGTTCCGCCGTCAGTCTGCCAGAGTGATTTCTCAAACAGACCATACTTATCCTCATCCCAGTTCTGGAACATTGAATCAAGAAGTCCGCCGGTATCGCCGGAGTTAGGATTGAGACACCAGAATGTGTGATTGATGTGATTCTTTATCATATAATCACGGAGAAGCTCCATCCACTTCTGGTTTTTGTCACCGTCCATAAATCCGCCCCATTCGCCGATGAGAAGAGGAGCGATATCCTTATCGTTGATGTAAGCCCATGTATCATACCAGTAATCGTCAAGAAGAGTCTGCTCATTGAACTCCTTCTTGAACCATGACTGAGGATGTACAGATGGACCATAGTCATGCGGTGAATATACTATCTGACTTGACTTAGGAAGTACCGGATATTTCGCAACCTCGCGGAGATTTCCTCCCCACCAGCCTGGATTCCAGCGTTCTTCTCCCGGCTTTGGATCATATTTGTCAGGGGTATCCCAGTCATAGCCCTTATTGAACATAGGAGTCTGCTCTATACCCTCAACAAGGATAAGTGCATTCGGATTTACCTTGAGGATAGATTTTGCACATTCCTCAGCGGAATACTTCCAGTTGTTCTTATCAGTAGAATTGTCCCATTTAGCGCTGGAAACAGGGAATCCAGCATCATCGTATCCGCGCTTGCCGTGCGGCTCGTTTTTAAGGTCGTAAGCAAGAATAGTATCATCGTTTGCATACTTTTCAGCCAGCCATGTGATAGAATCCTTCCAGTCATCCCATGTTATCTCTTTACCGGAGAAATGACCGACAGCCATATTATCACAATCTTCTGCATTTTCATCGTAGTACCAGAGAGTGTAGTTATGACCGGAATTGTGTGATGCCGGGCTATGAACGTCTATAAGCGCTTTGATGCCATATTTCTTGCACTTTGCCATAATGACATCGAATATCTCCATCGAATTCTTGACCGTCTTGCCGTCCTCAAGAACGAAATCCTTGTTGATATTACCGTATTTTCCGGCAGGAGTTACAGTTCCGTCCTCACCAACAACGTCCTTCGGAGGATTGTAGGAAGCCTGTACTGAACTAACCGGAAGCGGCGCATCGTTCATCCATGAAAGCAGAAGCTCAGTGGAAATAGGGAAACGAATGATGTTTATTCCGTGATCCGCAACGCTCTGAAGCAGATCATCAACATCACGCGAATAAAGTCCGTGCGGAATATTCTCTGTACAATTCAGTCCGAACCAGTTTGCACCTGTGAGCCATACCTGATGACCGTCCTTGTCGTAAAGTCCGCTTCCGACAGCGTGGAGCCAGTCATCGTTGCAGTCATCAGCAGCTTTCGCCGTTGAAGCCGGTGCCGGCACGAATGATGGAGCAGTTCCGGTAACAGCCAGAACGCCGGCAGCCGCAAGAGCAGCCGCAGTTAATTTGAATTTCTTCATTTTTAAATCCCTCTCTATTTAAAAATTTTTTATAACGTATTATTTGATCGGCAGACTGTCAACCAGAGAAAGTGTGAATTTCTGTATCACGAGCGCATCATTCGGAGTAACACCGCTCTTTCCGTCAACATCTGCATTCTTCTCACCGTCAGGAGTCATACGATCATCGCTTGAACCTTCAACGCCGTACTTCTGAGGATTAAGACAAGCCTGCATTACCATTACAACATCCGACATATCTACTGATCCATCGTTGTTGGCATCGCCGTATTTCGCAGCCTTCCCCTGTGTAGTATCAGTCGGCTTATCTGTGTCCGGTTCAGTCACCGGATCAGTAGCAGCAGACGAAGACACTTCAATGATAGTACCATTTCCGGTTTTTCCGCCGTCAATGTTGCTGCCTTCTGTCGAAGCGTAGTTAGCATAGAAATCATTCAGCGAAATTCCGTTCTTTCCGAGCGGAGTCTGATGATCGAGACCGATGAATTTCTTTGATTTAAGAGTTTTCCAGATAGTCGGATAGTAATAGGTGTCATATTTTAACTGATCCCACTGTATGTCAGTATATCCGGTAATGTTACCGTCAGCATCCTGCTTTGTACTGAAAATGATATTCTTCCAGAGTCCGCCGGTATCGCCGGAATCGTCATTGAGACACCAGAATGTATGATTAACGTGGTGCTTTATCATATAATCACGGATAAGACCGAGCCACCTTGCGTTTTGTTCAAATTCAGTGAGCGTGGTCGCATCACAGGTGAGCAGCTTTTCGTCATCAACCTTATCAGGTATCCTTCCGCCCCATTCACCGATAAGCAGCGGAGCAATGTCTTCTTCAACAAGGTAAGCCCATGTATCGTACCAATAATCCTTGAGCAGGGTTTCTGTCGTGAAATTCTTTTTAAACCATGTCTGCTCGCTTACTACCGGACCATAATCGTGAGGAGAATAAACTATCTGTGATGTACCTGATTCAGGAATTACAGGATATTTTCTTACGCCGCGGAGATTTCCGCCCCACCAAGCGCCGTGACCTTCAAAGCCTTCAACGCCTTCGATGAGGATGAGCGCATTCGGGTTATTTGCGAGGATAGCATCAGCGCAGTCCTGAGCAGCCTGCTTCCAGTTGTTAGGCTTATTGGAATCATCCCAGATAGCGTCTACCGGAGCGCCGCCGTAGGTACTGTGCGGTTCATTTTTCAGGTCGAAGCCTATGAGAGTATCGTCATTCTTGTAGTAATCTGCACACCATGCAAGAGTTTCGATCCACACATCAGTAGTTACCTCAACATTCTTGCCGTCTCTGCCCTTAAAAGACTTACCGTACCAGAGACCGTAGTTATGACCTGCGTTGTTTGATTCAGGACTGTGGATGTCGATGAATGCCTTGATACCGTACTGCTTGCACTTTTTGAGCAGAACATCGAAAAGCTGCTGACTGTTTGCGATGCTTCCGTCAGGATTGATGAGATCAATGTTAAAAGGATAGCTTGGGCTATTATTTGGCTTTATACTCTTTATCGGATCAGGATCTCCTATCATCCAGTTGTAGAGAAGCTCTGTTGAAACAGGAAGTCTGAGAACATTAACTCCGTGATCTGCTATATCCCTGACAAGATCGTCGATGTCGCCGCTCCAGATATAGTGCGGTGAGCTTTCAGTACAGTTGAAGCCGAACCAGTTTGCGCCTGTGAGCCATACCTCATTTCCGTTCATATCATAAAGGCGGCTGCCCTCAGCATGGAGCCAGTCATCGTTTGTGTCATCGAGTGCATATGCAGTTGTAGACGGTTCTGTACCTACTGCCGGTGCCGCAGCAGTAAGCGCTATTGCGCCCGCCATTACAAAAGCAGATGCTGTTTTTGTAATTTTTTTCATAAAAAAGTTCCCCTCTCACAATACGTTTTTGTCGCGTACATATAATCAATTTTATTTTATCATCTGTCATGGCAAATGTCAAGTAATTTCGGAAAATTAACTGCTTGAACTCTTAATGTTTATAGTATATACTTATTATGTATACACAGAGCGTTATAATTGATCTGCATAAGAAAAAATTTTCAAAATACTGTTGCACTTCGGCTGTGTGCAGCGTATGTGTATAGTGAAAGCAGATCTGCCGATGAAAGGAGGAGAATAATGAACGACAGCGACATATTGCGTCTTATACGTGAATCGCCGGCGAAAGGTCACCGAGCGCTGTTTGACGAATACTATAACTACGTCCGGGCGATCACTCTCCGGATACTCAGAAACTACGGCTCAGAGGACGACATCGACGACTGTGTTATCGACACCTTCACCGATATACTTCTCAACGTTGACAGCGGCAGAGAAGGAAGTCTCAAAGCCTATATCGGCACTACCGCCAAAAACAAGGCAATAAGCCTCCAGCGTTCGCTGAAACGCAGGAACGCCGGAAGCTTCCCGCTCGATGATGATACCATGAATAATATCCCTTCAATTGAAAACATCGAGGAAGCTTCAGAACGTTCCGAGGTCACGCAGAGACTTATTGAAGAGATACGTCTTCTCGGAAAGCCGGATTCAGATATAATAATACATAAGTATTTCTACGACCGCAGCTCAGGCGAGATAGGCTCTATCCTCGGAATGTCTGCGGCAGCAGTCAGAATGAAATGCTCGCGTGCAATGAAAAAGCTAAGAAAAGCTATGACCGATCTTCAGTGAAAGGAGATTCGCTATGAAAAACAAAAGAAAAGTTGAAGATATACTTCACAGCGTCAGTGATGATGAGATAGAAAAGATCACCTCAGAGTATCCGGACGCTGACAAGAAAAAAATGAACGCTATCTACAATGAGATAGAACGCCGTGTTCAGACAGGCAATGATGATTTCTCAGGTGATTCTGTAAGCGGCGTTGAACGCTACAACAGAAACATCGTTGTCCGCAGAGCCGCCACAATAGCAGCCTGCCTCGCCTTTGTTGCAGCCGGTACAGGTACGATATATGCACTCAGCCGCAGTTCAAAAACTGTCAGTGACTCCAATTACGCTGCAACTGAAACTATCAGCACCGACACTTCAAATACCGAAGTCCTCAACAGTCAGTTAAAAGAGGAAATGACTAAAGTGCAGAAGAATATCGAGGATACATCTAAAGGCATCAATGATGCTTATGATAAGTCAGACATTCCGGACGATATAACCAAGGAATGGCTTCTGAAGCGCTGTCAGAATTCCGAAAACAATTTCAAAAAGTGCTATATGGAGACTATGGAGAAGAGCGGATTAGGTCTTTGTGTAAGGGCGCGTGATAACGAAAAGGGTATAATGTATGAGCATTACAGTGAATCATATATAACTGACTACGCCTATAATGGCAAACGCATCTCCCTGTGGAGTCCGCCTGATAAACAGCCTGATATTGTCGAAAACCCGGTTGAAAACCTTACGACTTTCGCTTACAGCGATTTTCTGAATGACTTAAATCTATGGTCAATAGAGGGCAGAGAAGAATACCTCGGAAGGCAGTGCGCTGTAATTCTGTACAGTTCAAAGCTGACCGGTGCTGACGGCGAAAGCCGGAACAAGATTGAATACTGCATCGACCTCGAAACAGGTATAATCCTGAGAGCAGCAGTTATTGAAGGTGATATCAAAGAGTACACAATGGAAACCTTCAAGTTCTATGTTGATGATGATGCAACTATGATACCAACTCCGCAGGATATAAAGAAGATGATCGCTGACGGCGGATATGTTCCCGAAGAAGGTCTGAGCCTTGATTTCCTTGACAAAGAGCCTTTGCAGTCGGCAACGAAAGCAGTCTCAAATGCTTCCGAAGCAGACCTCTCCAAGGATGAGATCTACGACCTCTGCATGAACGCTCAGAAGCACTATGACAATCTCGCCGCTTCATATTTTTACGAATGCCACAGCTCAATCCGTCATCCGGACGCTGCTAATCCGAAAGTTTCATATTATCATATCACAGCCGATATGACCATTGATAATAAGGCAGATACTCTCTGGGCAAAGCGCACAATGGAAACAAGCTACGATAACGATCCCACACTCAACAAGTCAGTTGATGAATACTTCAAGTACAAGGGCACTACCGTCAGTGCAACCATAGATACAGAAAACGATTGGAGTTCAAAGTATTATCACCTTACTCACGATGCCACTGTTGACACTGACTCCGCATACGGCTATTGCCCGGTAGATACGTTCTTCACTCCCGATCATCTGACCAAAGCCTTATTAGAAGACAGAAGCAACTGGCTCATCGTTAAAAAGGATATTATCGCCGACAGATACTGTGTTCAGCTCAACGGAAGCAATGACAGCTACGGCAATTTCAACATCTGGATAGACACAGAGACAGGCGTTTGGCTCAGATACACATTGGACTCTCCAAATACTGCCGATACAGACAGATCATATACTACATTTGAGATCAACAGCATCGAATTCAACACAGATCAGAGTAAAATATATACCGCTGCACAGTTCAAGAAGGATATTGAAGGCTATACCTGCCCCGATGCTTACGGCAATACAAGTCTTGATTTTCTCGATGAATAACGCTATATATGCAAAAAGCGCACCTAATGGTGCGCTTTTAATTATGCCAAGCCGTTCTGCTGCTTTGCAGCTGTGAGGGTATTTTTCATGAGCATTGCGATCGTCATAGGTCCTACGCCGCCCGGTACAGGAGTAATATAGGAAGCCTTCTTCTCTGCTGATTCGTACTCAACATCTCCGCAGAGTTTTCCGTCATCGAGACGATTCATACCAACGTCGATAACTACTGCGCCTTCCTTTATCATATCTCCGGTAATGAAATTAGCACGTCCGACTGCTACGACAAGTATATCAGCGCCGAGGCAGACTTCCTTGAGATTCTGCGTTTTTGAATGGCATACAGTTACTGTACCGCTCTCATGAAGAAGAAGCATTGCCATTGGCTTTCCAACGATGTTGCTGCGTCCGATAACTACGCACTGCTTACCTGCGATCTTAGTGCCTGTGCTCTCGATAAGACGCATAACACCAGCCGGTGTGCATGGCAGGAACGCATAATCACCTATCATTATCTTACCTACGTTTACAGGGTGGAAAGCATCAACATCCTTATCAGGTGAAATAGCATTGATAACTGTTTTTTCGTCAATATGCTTCGGAAGCGGAAGCTGAACAAGTATGCCGTTTACCTTGTCATCACGGTTAAGTACATTCACAAGATCAAGAAGCTGTTCCTGAGTCGTGTTTTCATCAAGCGCATATTCATACGACTGGAAGCCGACTGCCTCACAAGCCTTTTTCTTGTTGTTAACGTAAACTCTTGAAGCCGGATTGTTTCCGACAATAACTACCGCAAGACCTACCTTAAGTCCTTTTTCCTCACGAAGCTTTGCAGCCTCTTCCTTAACTTCCTGCTTAACGCTGGCTGATACAGCCTTTCCGTCTATAATCTTTTCTTTATTCTCCGGATCCTCTTCAGTATCGTTTAACGATCCATCCTCATCAGCTTCAGACTTTTCCTCTTCTGATACTGCGTCTTCATCAGACTTGTCCGATGCTTCATCATCCTTGCCGATAACGCTGTCGTAGTCGTCATCATCGTCGTCATATACCGGAATATCCTCGTCCTCATCATCGTCAGCAGAATAGATGTCCTCAACCGGCATACCCATACGCTTTCTGCGGCTTTCCTCGATAAGTCTGTGGGATTCCTCTGAACCGACATAAAGCTGGAATGATTCCGGATCACGTCTGTATTTGCTGTATATCACGATCTGGAGTATAACCGAAACTACTACCAGAACTATCGAAAGAAGCTGTGATATTCTGAGGTTGCTGTCACCGATATAGAGACTGTCTGTACGAAGTCCCTCTACGAAAGCTCTTTCAATTCCGTACCAGCTGAGATACATCAGGAATATCTGTCCGTCATATTTTCTGTGCTTTGAATACCACGAAAGGATAATGAATCCGATTATACACCAGAGCGATTCGTAAAGGAAGCACGGATGTACTGTCTTTTCCCACATCATAGTTGCCTGGTCATGTGCGTACATCGAGCCGCCTTCCTGAGTTTCGCGGATAATGGTATTCTGTATCTCGCCGCCTGTCATTCCGAAGAAGCTGCTGGTATTAGTACCGAAAGCTTCCTGATTTACGAAGTTGCCCCATCTTCCGACACCCTGTCCGATAAGGAAGCCGAGAACTGTTATATCGAGCATAGGCAGCTTTCTTACCTTGCGTATCTTACACATGAGCAGTCCGACCAGCAAGGCGCCTATTATACCGCCATAGATAGCAAGTCCGCCGCTCCGGATATTGACAGCAGATTTTAAAGTCTCACCAAAGCTGTCCTTTTTGAATTCGCTGAAATTGAATAAAACGTAGTAAAGTCTTGCACCTATGATACCACCGAGAACACCGCCTATAACAGCGTCAACAGCTCTGTCTGCATCAAGACCAAATCTCCGCATCTTCGGGAAACAATACAGAAGTGCAAGAAGAAGTCCTGTTGTTATGAGTATGCCGTACCACTGTATTGCAATGCCGCCAACTGTAAAGGCTGTTGGATCAATATGGAATCTCCAGCCAAGTTCAGGGAAATAGATTTCCGTTGTATCCTTAATCCTATCAACTGTCATTGCTTTCACATCCCTTCTATAACCGACATTACAAGCTTATCGCGTTTAAGTTCGGTTTTCATAAACTCAAGTACGTCCTCACAGGTCATTTCTGAAAGCACAGTAATAGCATCATAAGGTCCAGTTTCTTCCATATGTGAATTCATCATAAGATTTGCGACCGATTCAACATTGTTGAGTTCTCTTACAAGCATTCCGTAAGTTGATTTCTTGATACGCTGGAAGTCCTTTTCGCAAACGCCTTCCCTTATCATGCGGTCTACCTCATCAGCAACAGCGTCTCTTACGACAGCCGGCGAATCTGATTCACCGCTGAATATAACGGTAAAGTAACCGTCACCGGTAAATATCTCTGTACCAAAGCTCGAATTGATTATGCCTTCCTTGAGAAGTCTCTGATACATATCGGATGAAGCATCGGAAAGTATCGAAGCTGCTATCGAAGCCTGCATCGACTTTACAAGTCTTTCCTCACTGCGGCAATCCGTGCATTTATAGCCGATATTGAATATCGAAGCGCCGACAGGCTGCTTTTCGATGAGTTCCTTCTGAACTATCGTATCAGGCTCTTCGGGGAATACTGTTTCAAGCCCCTTATCCTCACATGGCTTCAGGCATTCATCGCATATTGCAAGCACTTCGTCCGCACTGATATTGCCGGCGATCGAAAGCACCATATTGTTCAGGTTATAGAATGTATGGTAACACTTGTAGAGGAGATCAGCGTCTATCTGAGCGATACTCTCAACAGTTCCGGCAATGTCTATCTTTACCGGATGCTCGTGGTACATACATCTCAGCATATTGAAGAACACACGCCATTCAGGATTATCGTTGGTCATTTTTATCTCCTGACCTATTATACCCTGCTCTTTATCGACCGTTGCCTGTGTGAAGTAAGGCTTCTGAACGAAATCGAGGAGTATTCTCAGCGATTCCTGATAATTCTTTGAGCAGCTGAAAAGATAAGCAGTCTTGTCGAATGAGGTGAAAGCATTTCCGGAAGCACCTGTCTTTGCATATAACTCGAAGACATCGCAGTCCTCGTTCTCAAAGAGCTTATGCTCAAGGAAATGTGCTATTCCCTCAGGAACTGTGGTGTAATCCTTATCGCCCTTCTGACGGAACATAGTATTTATCGAGCCGTATTTAGTGCCGAAAAGTGCTTCAACGCTGCTGAAGCCTTTCATTTCGCATATATAAATGTCCAGACCGCTGCTATGCTTGACATGAATACAGCTGTCGCCGGTTTTCGGGCTTGTTATAACTTCCTTTACCATTAAGCCTCCCCCTTTTTATCAAGCATAAGATATACACTGTCAAGACGAAGTGTTTTAGCAGCTTCGATTATGCGTTCCTTTGTAACATTGCTGTAATCCTCAAACTGCTCCTGAGGTGTTTTGATCCTGCCATCGCAGAAGCGTTCAAAATACCAGCCCGAATAAGAAGCCGGTGTATCGCCGATCTGAGTAAGAGCATTATCAAGGCTGAGGAGCGCACTCTGTATCTCTTCGTCAGTAACATTGCCGCTGCATATCTCATCAAGCTGATGAAGTATCTCTGCCTTTGACTTTTCGATGTTATCACGTTCAACTCCGATGTCTACCATGATAGTTCCCTTCGGGCTCGTATAACGGCAGGCACAGTAATAACAAAGGCTCAGTTTTTCACGGACATTCAGGAACAACTTTGATACCGGAGTTTCGCCGAAGATAGTGCTGAGCATTTTCAGTGCAAATATATCATCCGAATCGCTCTTGAAGCTCATTACCATTTTACACTGAAGAACATCATATTCATCTGCTACTGTAATAGTTTCCGGCTTTGCAGGACTGATCCGGCAAAACTCTATGCTGCCGGAGTTTCTGTTTACATTTGCAAAGCTTTCTTTGAACATTTCAAGCACCTTCGGTTCTTCCTCAGGAGCGATGTAGTATATCTCGATCTGAGCTGTTTCAAGAAGTCTGCGGTAAGCCTTATAAGCCTCAGCTGAGGTGATAGTGCTTGCAGCTTCTTTAGTACCGTAGCATGAAAACTCAGCCGGTTCGCCGCTGAATGCGATCTCTGCTGCTCTTGAAAGTGCGTATCCGCGCTTGTTGTTGAGTTCCGCGTCAATACGGTCGAGAAGATCCTTTTTTGTGATAGCAAATGATTCAGCGTCAAATTCACCGTTTTCTGCATTTGGTTCAAAGATACATCCGCGTATCATATCGAGCATTTCAGCGTTCACATCTTCACCGTCGATAGCATATTTATTTACTATCCACGAAGAAGTAAGCCCCAGTATCTGAACATCGCCTCTTTTTCTTGAAAAGGTACTCAAAGCAGCACCATATAGTGAAGAAAGCTTCTCGTTCAGCAGTGCAAGGGTCTTATACTTGCTGCTCGATGATGACAGAACTCCCACGCCAAGCGCATTAGCCGTGGCTAATTCGCCTGAAAGCTCTGTGATGAACCTTACCGTCAGAGAACCTGTTTTGAACTTCTCGTCGATTATCGAGGAAAATCCGATATTTCCAGCAAGTTCGGTCCTTTTATATCTCATTATATATTTACACTCCTGTTCGGTAGAATAGTATACTTATACATTATATCACATTTATAATAAAATTACCATACTTTTTTAAATATTGTTCAGAGTTTGAGCCCCCGCCAGTCAGTCATACCTCTTCTGCTGCGCTTGACCTGTGACCTTATGTAGTGGAATGTATAGTCCTCACCGCGTTCTGCAAGCATAGTAAGAAGGAATTCAAGTTTCGCAGCGGTCTCAGCTTCGATGATACGTCTGTGCTTTGCCCTCATGAAGTAGTCAAGCGGCATATGATCGGTATAGCGTTCCTTGTTGTAGATCTTTGAAGCCGCAACTCTGTCGCAGAACATCTCGAATATAAACACATCCGGCATCCGCACCGGTTCAAGTCTTTTCGTGACTGTGCTGTAATCGGTCCAGTATTCAAAATGGTGACGGTTTCTGCCTTTATGGTGCATCCATGCCTTAGAATAGCCTGTTACCTCACGTTCCTTTTCGTTTGGACTGCGCTCCCCCTGAAAATACAGAACTCCCGGTATAAACTCAGTCGGTGAGAATTTAGAAAGATCGTGAACAAGTCCGCGGCGTATGATTCCGGCTTTGAAGCAGTGCTCCATGACCTTGTGACGATGTCTGATTATAGTAAACAGATGTCCTTTCAGATTCTCAAACATTTAATCCGCCCCCATTAAGGTCAAGAACGCTGTTCTTGACGATAAGTTTTCCGCTGATAACGCGCCTTCCCTCAGAATAGGAAGGGTTCGCAAGCTTTTTCACCATGAGTTCGACTGAGACCTCTGCCATTTTGCGTATATCAACTTCCATTGTGGTGATAGCCGGAACACTTATACTCGAAACGGTATAGTTATCGTAGCCGACTACTGATACATCCTCAGGAACACGAACTCCCTTCGATTTCAGTGCAGCTATAACGCGGAACGCTGTTTCGTCACAGTTGCAGACAAATGCTGTCGGCATTTCTGATGGGAAATTGATCTTGGTATAAAGTATTCCGCGGTCATCACGGTCATCGAGAGTCCACTCGCGGTGATACTCCAGACCATTCTCGATGAGACATTTAAGATAGCCGAGAAATCTGTCGTTGATACTGCTTGTTGCGTTGAAATTCCCGAAGAATCCGATCTTTTTGTGTCCCATATTGACAAGATGATCGGTAAGGATATAGCTTCCGTTGAAGCTGTCGGAATTGACCGAATCAACGTCATAGCGGCTGTCGTAGAAGTCAACGAACACGACCGGAACATCAACTCTGCTGAGCATTTCGATATACGGACGGTGTACCTGTCCGATAACGATAATGCCGTCTGCCTTCTTCTCGGTAAGCATATTCGGAAGAGTACCGTTATTTTCGTTCTCGGCAGTAACACATTCATAAACTGTGAATACATTCATCTGAGAAAGCTTATTTGAGATATTAACGGTCAATTCCCAGTAAAAAGTACCTCTCGGCCCAACAAAGCGTTCCGAAGTCAGGATACCCACGCTTTTTCCGATGCTGTTCGGCAGTATAGCTTTTTTCTTGCTGCTGCGTGTATTTGAAGGCTTATACCCCATTTTCTCAGCAACCTCACAGATTTTACGCCTCATGCTGTCACTTACGCCGTCGCGTCCGGCAAGAGCATTTGAGACAGTTACCACACTTACACCGAGTTTTTCGGCTATATCAAGCATTTTTACTCCGTTTTTCATGTTTCACCTCAAGCTGTATATCATCAATAAAATTATTATCATAAAATCACCTTAATATTATATCATGCTTTAAGTAATAAATAAAGTCCGCCAGACTAAATTTGTGCAATTCGGTGAAATTATTGTCTCATTTATATGTAATATGACGGCAAATCGCAGCCACATCGAAAAATCCCGTCAGGATCACGGCAAAAAATAACCGGGGCTGTAATCAAGCCCCGGCATCACTTATAGATCATTCATGGAAATAATAGTCCAGCAGCATACTGACGACCATAGAATATGACTCCATACCGTCTTCTCTGCCGTTCATCTTAATGTTAGTATCAATAGCGGTATCCGACACTCTGCTGACAGTCTCGGTTGAGATTATCTCCTTTTTCTTATTCTTTTCCCAGTAATCATCCGGCAGAAATCTGAACCAGTCTGCTCTTACCTTATCAGATATTTCATCGGTAAGCGGATAAGCCTCGCTTATTTCGTTATCATATATCTGATTATGTACATATTCCAGCGCCGAAAGATAGCCTGAATACCTGAACTCGACCTCATCGCTTTTTATACAGGCTATATATCCTATGAAATTCGCTTCATCCTCCTGCATGATGCCTTTGAGGTGTGCATATTCATGGCAGATAGTATCCGGAAGGTTAGTGCGTATCATAACGTCATTGTAATTCGCTTCAAGTGAGAACGGGAAATATATACCGGCAAGCCCTGCCTGACTCATGAAATATGAAAAGAAGATCGGCTTAGCCTTTGGATAATACCCGGAAAGCTGAGGATAATCGTCTGCGATACGCTTCATGGCTTTACGTGCTTCTGTATCAACATCACAGGTAATATAGAAGCGATCGTCCTCATCGCGCCGCACCTCATTCGCAAGCGAATTTGTTTTCTTGATAAGTGCGCCGTAAAGCTGTATCAGTTCCTCGCGCGGATGTTCCTTATGGCTGAGATAGCGCTCTGAAAAAGGTGTACACTGATACATAATAAAGCAGTTCATAGTCTCGGTCGCAAATATATAAGCAGATACCCAAAGCACTGTCAGCACGGCTATCCCGGCAACTTTTCTGCGGTGCTTCTTCATTGCGATAAACATTATTACAGCTGCGGGAAGTCCTGCCGCTATCAATAGTATAAGCAGAACTATCATGACCTCGCCCACTGAAAACGGTGCTAATCCGCTTATAAACGAGAAAATACTGCCAATTACCGGAAATATATTCCTGGCGTAGAAGTCCGAAAAGCTGCGGCTGCACCGTGCAATGACATTCAACAGCAGCATGAGCAGCATTATTCCAAGCGGTACAATGTAACGTATTTTCAGGACCGTTTTTTTCATAATGCTGCCTCCTTTATTATTGTTCCTGCAATTCCTTGATCTTATCACGCAGATACGCTGCGTGTTCAAATTCAAGCAGCTTTGCAGCATTTTTCATCTCAACAGTAAGCTTGTCGATAAGCTGTCTGCGTTCGGCTGCCGACATTTTTTTCTTACCGGTCTTGGCTTCAAGCTTGTTCTTAGAGGTTATCTCAAGTACATCGCGCACTCCCTTGATAATAGTCTTAGGCACGATGCCGTGTTCCTCGTTATAGGCTATCTGAAGCGCTCTGCGGCGTTCGGTCTCGTTGATAGCACGTTCCATAGAGCCGGTAACAGAATCCGCATACATTATTACCTTACCCTCAGCATTACGCGCAGCACGTCCGATAGTCTGAATGAGTGAGGTCTCACTTCTCAGGAAGCCCTCCTTATCCGCATCAAGTATTGCGATAAGGCTTACCTCTGGTATATCAAGTCCTTCACGCAGAAGATTTATTCCCACAAGAACATCGAAAACTCCGTTTCGCAGATCCTTGATTATCTCCATACGCTCAATAGTATCAATATCATGATGCAGATAGCGCACCTTCACGCCGAGGTTTTCGTAATAGCTTGTCAGATCTTCAGCCATTTTCTTCGTAAGAGTAGTAACGAGTACCCTCTCATTCTTTGCCGCTCTTGTATTTATTTCCGAAAGCAGATCATCGACCTGCCCCTGTGTTGGCTTAACGATTATCTCAGGATCAACAAGCCCGGTAGGACGGATGACCTGTTCTACGATAGTATCGGTCTTTTCACGCTCTATCTGTCCGGGTGTCGCGCTGACGTATATTGCCTGATTGATATGTGCATTGAACTCATCAAAATTCAGCGGTCGGTTGTCCATTGCACTCGGCAGGCGGAAACCGTAATCCACAAGAGTGGTCTTACGCGCACGATCTCCGGCGTACATCGCCCTGACCTGCGGAAGTGTGACATGGCTCTCGTCGACAATGAGCAGAAAATCCTCCGGAAAGTGATCGAGCAAGGTCTGCGGCGTACTTCCCGGCGGTCTGCCTGCAAGTATACGCGAATAGTTTTCAACTCCGCTGCAATAGCCTACCTCACGCAGCATCTCCATGTCATAATGTGTACGCTGCTCGATACGCTGCGCCTCAATAAGCTTGTTGTTTTTCTGGAAATAGTCTATACGCTCAGCAAGTTCCCTGTCGATCTCCTTCAGTGCTCTTTCCATTTTATCATCGCCGACAATATAATGAGAAGCCGGAAATATAGCCGCGTGTGAAACTACTGCCTTAACCTCGCCTGTAACTACATTGATTTCAGAAATGCGGTCTATCTCGTCACCGAAATACTCTACTCTTACCGCGGTATCGCTCGACATCGCCGGAAATATCTCAACAACGTCTCCCCTGACTCTGAAACGGTTACGCTCAAACGCAATGTCATTTCTCTCGTAACGGATACGCACAAGCTCGTCGATAAGCTGGTCTCGTGGCTTCTCTGCGCCCTGACGTATCGAGACTACCATTGAGCGGTATTCGTCCGGACTTCCCAGCGAATAGATGCACGAAACGCTCGCAACTATTATGACATCCCTGCGTTCAGCAAGAGCAGTAGTAGCGGAGTGACGCAGTTTATCTATTTCATCATTTATCGAGGAATCCTTTTCAATGTAGCTGTCAGTGCTCGGAACATAAGCTTCCGGCTGATAATAATCGTAATACGAAACAAAATACTCAACAGCGTTTTCCGGAAAGAACTCCCTGAACTCCGAGCAGAGCTGTGCTGCAAGTATCTTATTATGAGCGAGGACTATCGTCGGCTTGTTCACTTTCGCTATGACGTTCGCCATAGTGAATGTCTTACCCGAGCCGGTAACGCCAAGCAGTATCTGTTCTTTTTTACCGGAATCAAGTCCCTTTACCAACTGCTCTATCGCCTTCGGCTGGTCTCCCGCCGGAGCATATTCTGAATGGAGTACGAAATGATCCATAGTACCTCCTAATCATAGCATAGTTTTATGGTTATTTCAATGGAAAATACTGTTACCTGTCACTTTTCAAGATATGGCTTGAGGTACTGTCCGGTATAGGACTGCGGACACTCAGCAACTTCCTCAGGAGTACCCTCTGCAACAATACGTCCGCCGCCGTCGCCGCCCTCAGGACCGAGGTCGATGATATGATCTGCAACCTTGATAACATTGAGATTATGCTCGATAACGAGCACTGTATTCCCCTGATCGGTAAGCTGCTGCAATACCTGTATAAGACGATGTACATCCGCATTATGCAGACCGGTAGTCGGCTCATCGAGGATGTAGATAGTTTTACCGGTCGCGCGTTTTGAGAGTTCGGTTGAAAGCTTAACTCGCTGAGCCTCGCCTCCCGAAAGAGTGGTCGCCGGCTGACCTATCTTGATATATCCGAGACCTACATCCTGCAAGGTTTTTAGCTTTCGTGCAATTTTAGGGATATGCTCAAAGAATTCCACGCCCTCATCAACTGTCATTTCAAGAACATCATAAATAGACTTGCCCTTGTAATGCACTTCCAGTGTTTCGCGGTTATAGCGTTTACCCTTGCAGACCTCGCAGGGAACGTAAATATCCGGCAGAAAGTGCATTTCTATCTTGATGATACCATCGCCCTCACACGATTCACAGCGTCCGCCCTTTACATTGAAGGAGAAACGTCCGCTTGAATAGCCTTTTGCCTTAGCATCGGCAGTTTTTGAAAAAAGTTCGCGTATATCGCTGAAAACTCCGGTATAAGTTGCAGGGTTTGAACGCGGAGTGCGTCCTATCGGAGACTGATCTATGCAGATGACCTTATCAAGAGCCTCGATACCCTCAATAGCCTTGAAAGCGCCGCTGCGTATTTTTGCTCTGTTGAGCTTTGCCGCAAGATGCTTATAGATTATCTCGTTTACAAGGCTCGATTTTCCAGAGCCTGAAACTCCTGTAACACATATAAGCTTGCCAAGAGGTATCCTTACATCAATATCCTTGAGATTATGCTCGGAAGCGCCTTTGACTGTAAGGTAACTGCCGTTTCCCTCGCGGCGCTTATCCGGAAGAGGTATCTTCTTTCTGCCGCTTAGATACTGTCCGGTTATTGAGTTTTTACACTTCAGAAGCTTATCCACGGTGCCGGCAAAAACTACCTCTCCGCCGTTGACACCTGCCCCAGGGCCAATATCAACAATGTAATCAGCGGCAAGCATTGTATCATCGTCATGCTCGACTACTATCAGAGTATTGCCGAGATCACGCAGACGCTTCAATGTTGCGATAAGCTTATCGTTATCGCGCTGATGCAGACCGATACTCGGTTCATCGAGGATATACAGCACTCCTACAAGTGATGAGCCTATCTGCGTTGCAAGACGTATGCGCTGACTTTCGCCGCCTGAAAGGGTTCCGGATGCGCGTGAAAGTGTAAGATATTCCAGTCCGACACTGCCAAGAAAATTCAGACGTTCCTTTATCTCCTTTATTATGCGTTCGCCAACAAAACTATCATGCTTTGAAAGCTTTATCGAATTGAAAAAGTCGATAGCCTTGCTGACCGAAAGATCGGTAAGATCACTTATATTCTTACCGCCGACTGTTACCGCAAGATACTCGTCTCTGAGACGTTTTCCTTTGCATACCGGACACTCGACCTCGCTCATATATTCTTCAATGTCGTTCCTTGACCACTCGCTCGAAGTCTCACGATAACGGCGTTCAAGGTTATTCACAACGCCCTCGAACGGCGAATTGTAAACTCCGCCTCCAAGCGACTTGGGTCTGCGGAGTTCAAGAGCCTCGTCTCCGGTTCCATAGAGGAAAAGGTCAAGCTGCTCCTTTTTGAGCTTTTTTACCGGTACATCTATCGGAACACCATATTTCTCAGAAATAGCCTTATAATACATCGTAGAAATAGAGGTCTCATCGAGACTGTTCCAACCGGATGCGTTAATAGCACCCTCCATTATAGAGAGCTCCTTATTTGGGACAACAAGCTCCGGATCAATATGGCGGAACACTCCAAGTCCGGTACACTTTGGGCAAGCACCTGTCGGATTATTGAATGAAAACATTACAGGTTCAAGCTCACCTATACTGATATTATGCTCAGGGCAGGCGTAATTCTGGGAAAATATCATTTTCTCTCCGCCGATAACATCTACCGCAGCAAGTCCTTCCGTAAGCTTGAACACAGTTTCGAGACTGTCTGTGATACGTGATTCAATGCCTTCCTTGATTATGATACGATCAACAACTATTTCAATATCGTGCTTCTTGTTCTTATCAAGCTTTATGTCCTCAGTGAGTTCATACATTATACCGTCAATTATGACACGTACAAAACCTGATTTTCTTGCGCTTTCGAGTTCCTTGACATACTGTCCCTTGCGGCCTCTGACGATAGGTGCAAGAAGCTGAAGACGTGTTCCCATCGGAAGTGCCATGATCGTATCGACCATCTGGTCTATGCTCTGCTGTGAAATTTCCCGTCCGCAGATCGGGCAATGCGGTATACCTATACGCGCATAAAGAAGTCTGAGATAATCATATATCTCAGTAACTGTTCCTACCGTTGAACGCGGATTCTTTGATGTAGTTTTCTGGTCTATGGATATAGCGGGAGAAAGTCCTTCTATGCTGTCTACATCAGGCTTTTCCATTTGTCCGAGGAACATTCTCGCATAAGAGGAAAGGCTTTCGACGTATCTTCGCTGACCGTCGGCATATATGGTATCGAAGGCAAGCGAGGATTTTCCCGAACCTGAAAGCCCTGTCATAACTATAAGCTTATCACGGGGGATTTCAAGATCAATATTTTTGAGGTTATTCTCTCTTGCACCCTTTATTATTATTTTATCAGTCATTATTTTTCACCCTGTTCCGTTTACAGATCAATATACATCTATTATAACACAATAATTTAATAAAATAAATAGCATTTTGCATTGCAGAACATATTTTCTTGTTTTAATCAAAAAAAATACCGAGCCTTTTATTCAAGGCTCGGCAGCTAACTATTATTGATAACGCTCGTCACGCAGCAGCTGAAGCAGTTTCAACAGGTGTTTCTGCTGTTGTATCACAAGTTTCCGAAGACTGTGCTGCGGCTGATGTTACTGTAATATTGCTGAATTTCATAATCAGCTTGTTATTCGGCATATCAAATCCCGAGAGATTGCCCTCACCATCAACAGACAGCGTATAATCGCCGCCCTCAAGTGAACCGCTTATACGCAAAGCATCATCCTTTTCTTCACCCTTTAGTTCAGTTTGAGCTGCATTGTCGTCAACAGCCTTTATAAGGTTCAGCATCATGGATTTTACCGGAACTGCCGACTGCGGAACCGAAAACGTAAGTCCCTTATATGAGGCGCTCACATTACCTTCGTTAAAATCAAGTCTGACTCCGCTGAGCGTATTAGGTGCAGAAAACTCGATATTCCAGTCTCCCTCTCCCGATCTCTGCACTATCCCTTCTGCCTGAAGCTTATCAATAGTGATCGAAACATCTCCGGTAAATCCGGAAGAAAGTCCGTTTCTGCGGACAGAATCGTTCTTCATCGGCACTGAACAGGAAACTGTACAAAGCGACATCACTATTGCCGCCGCAAATGTAATAAGTCTTTTCATATTGATTCTCCATTCTGAAATCATAGTATTGAACAGACTTTATACTTCCGTGGCTGGCTATATAATGTATTTCAGGCGAAGAAATCACCTATCAGCCCTGTTTTTCTTCTTTTCCTTTAGTATCCTGAAAGAATCAGATATACAGTCAACAATATCACGCGGCAGCATTGCTTCCTGACCGCGTTTATCAGCGGCAGCATCTCCTGCAAGGCCGTGCATATAAACTCCTGCACAAGCGCTGTCATAGACTCCGCAGCCCTGTGCAGCAATAGCGCCTATCATTCCGGCAAGAATATCTCCGCTTCCGCCGACACTCATTCCGGGGTTGCCGTTATGGTTCACAGCAGTGGTATGACTGTTTGCAACGACTGTACCCGCACCTTTAAGGACTACTGTTACGCCATACTGCTCTGCATATTTTTCAGCGACCACAAGACGATTATCATTAACCATATTATTATCGCAATCAAGCAGCCTTGCCATTTCTCCGACGTGCGGCGTGATAATAACGTTTGTCTGCTTCTTCAATAGTATATCTATGTCCGAAGCAATGCAATTTATTCCATCTGCATCAATAATTACCGGACATTTCGCGTTTTCTGTTACAAATTTCGTTATTTCTATCGTATCCGGAGTAACGCCCATGCCGCAGCCTATAACTATCGCGCTTGCTTTTTCCATAGCTTCAAGAAGAGGCTTCTTGCTGCTGTCATAGAGCATATATCCGTAATCATCGCTTTCAAGTTCAATGTAGGTAGCTTCGGGAACAAGAGCCGCAACTGTATCTATACACTTCTCAACAGAAGCTAATCTTACCAGACCTGCTCCTGTTCTGAGTGCTCCCATAGCAGCGAATGCCGCTGCACCTCTCATAGAGGAGCTGCCTGCGATAACAAGCACATTGCCGAACATACCCTTATGCGAATCGCGTTCACGATTAGGCGGAAAAGAGGCAAGATGATTTCTCTCTATCTTATAATACTTGCGTTCCCCTTCAATAGCTTCAACAGCCTTGCAAGGTATGCCTATATCCGCAACCGTTATCTTTCCGCAGTATTTTTTCAGTGGGAACTGCGTCATGCCTGTTTTCAGGAAGCCGAAGGTAACTGTTTCATCAGCCTTGAAAATATCGTGCGATACAGTACCTGTCGAGCAGTTTCCGCCGCTCGGAACGTCAACAGCGATACGGTAAGCACCAGAACCAATATTGAATATTCCGGCACACTCGTAATCAAGCTGACCATGAAAGCCTGTTCCGAAAACGCCGTCTACAATGACATAAGCGCGGAGTACTGCATTTTTGACCTGCCTCATGCGCTGCTGTTCCTTCTGCATAATATCATCAAGCGGACTTGAAGCCCCTTCGCGGTCGCTCTCACGATTCTGAGGAATGGACATATAGTCGAGTTCAGCTGCTTCAAGTGCAGCCTCAACATTCTCGCTTCTGTAACCTTCAAGGAACTCTACCCTGTCTTTAGGAAGCCTGTCATACATCTCGGCAGCAAGTTCCGAGACCGGTTTTCCGCCGACACTTACAATGGTTATCCTGTAACCGCGGTAAACGAGATTATTTGCCGCAGCAAAGCAGTCTCCGCCGTTATTACCCTTGCCCGCGAGGAAGACAATGGTCTTTTCCTCCGGCGAGATATGCGGTTCTTTGCGGCAATACTCATCAATAACACTTGCCAGAGCCTTTCCGGCATTCTCCATGAGCGTTTTTCTTGAAACTCCAATCTCCTCTGAACGCTCTTCGATCTTCCGCATTTGTTTTGGCGATACTATCTGCATTTAAAACACCTCCGTCAGCCTGATGATAATTAACGGATCACTGCTGTTTATGCCTGAGTTTCGGCGGCAGCGACCTTGTTAAACACTCAAGTATATTCTTATCCGGCACAAAAACAAGTCTTGTTTTGCCGTAATACTGATGATTGAAATCCGCATAGTATTCATGTGAAGCGATATTGTCCGAAGCGAAAATGACCGTCATATCCTTGGTCTCTTCCATTTCGTCATTATATTTTCCAAAATCGCTGAATGTCCTGACATCGACCGTAAGCATCTCAACACGCTTCTTCTTTGCGATTATCTTGGCAACATCAAGATCACCGTTAGTGAAAGCATACTCATATTCGATATGTGTTCCCTGAACTATGAAATATGTGCCATATCCCGAAGCAGCTGCAAGGATCATTCCCAGAAAAGCCAGAAGCGGCTTATCAAGCTGAAGGAACGACAGCAGAGTCATCGCAATAGTAAGAAGTATTCCAAGCAAAATGAGTATTATCCTGCGTTTTTTGTCAGCCGAGGTCTCATTTTTCTTCACAAGCTGTTCAGCAAAAGTATCCATTTATACAACTCCGTTCGTCAATTAATCAGTCTACATTATATAATATCACATTTTTTGCAAAATTTCAATAAAACCTCTTGATTTTTTTTTTATTGTTGTATATAATAGGTTTATAACCCGATGACTGAGAGAGTAAGTCCGCAATATGTCTCCAGAGAGGAACGGTCAGGTGAAAGCGTTCCGGCAGAAAACGAACCGAAGTTCACTCACGAGGGGTATGGTTGAAGGTAGACGGTGCTTGTACGCATTTAGCGGCGGTACTTCATACTTGTAGACTGTAACGTAGGTCTGCGTTAAAGACAAGAGAGTGTCGGCTCTCCTGACCAAAGGTGGTATAAAAACAAGGTATTCAAGTCTTGTCCTTTAGGGCAGGGCTTTTTTGTCGTCACAACAACATAATAAGTTTAGAGTTGAGAGTGCATAGTTGAGAGTTATGGTGTCGCTGTGCGGTATATTTTTAATAATAGTCCACATCAGGGAACACCGAAACTTTCAGCTCCCAACTATCAACTATAAACTAAAATTTCTGAGGTGAAAAAATGAAAGAACAGTTGGAAAAAATTGAAGCACTCGCTAAACAGGAACTCGATTCCTGCACCGAGATCAAGGCGCTTGACGACCTGAGGATAAAATTCCTCGGCAAAAAAGGTGAACTCACCGCTATCTTAAAGCAGATGGGCAAGCTTTCAGCAGAAGAACGACCTGTTATAGGTCAGCTCGCAAACAAGGTGCGTTCAGACATCGAGGAAGCCCTCAGCTCAAAACTCAACGCCCTTAAATCCGAGGCGCAGTCCGCTAAGCTCAAAGAGGAAACTATCGACGTTACTCTTCCCGGAAAACACGCTCCTTTCGGTAAACTCCACCCACTTACAAAGGTCGAGAACGAGATCCGCGAGATCTTCATGGGCATGGGATTTGACATAGCTGACGGTCCTGAGATCGACGATGATTACCATGTATTCGAGGCACTCAATCTCCCGCCGGATCATCCTGCAAGAGATACTCAGGATACTTTCTACATCGAAAATACCAACGAGACTATACTTCTCCGTACACAGACATCTTCAGTTCAGGTACACGTTATGGAGAATCAGAAACCGCCTATCCGTATCATCTCTCCGGGACGCGTTTTCCGTTCGGATGCTGTTGATGCAACTCACTCCCCTCTCTTCCACCAGATAGAAGGACTCGTTATCGACAAGGGCATAACAATGTCCGACCTCAAAGGTACACTCGAAATGCTTATGAAGAAGCTCTACGGCAAGGACTGCAAGCTTCGTTTCCGTCCGCACCACTTCCCGTTCACAGAGCCAAGCTGTGAAGTTGATATCAGCTGCTTCAACTGCGGCGGAAAGGGCTGTTCAATGTGCAAGGACGAAGGCTACATCGAACTCCTCGGCGCAGGTATGGTACATCCAAAGGTCCTCGAAAACTGCGGCATTGATCCTGAGGTCTACTCCGGATTCGCATTCGGTCTCGGACTTGAGCGTATGGTAATGGGACGCTACGACATAAACGATCTTCGTCTGCTTTATGAGAATGATGTCCGCTTTTTAGAGCAGTTCTGATATGAAATACGATGAAAAGATAAGCAAACTTAAAAAGCACAGAAGAATTGTTAGTATTATTGCTTTAGCGATCGGTATAATCATCACAGCAATAATACTGCCTGCAATACTGAGTGTAACGAAAGATACTTCAAGACTGTTAGTTGTTCCACCTTTGCTTTTGCCGGCAGCAATTATCGCTAAAGGTTTCGCAGATCTGTTTTCATTCGATAAAAAATTAGAAAAAATGTGGGCATCCGTAGGCTTCTGCGAAAAAGACGAGATCACCAGTCTTTTCGATAAAAGAACCGTTTTCGACACTTATGACGGCGATTACTTTATTATTGATAACATAATAGTGAATCTCGATTCGCTCAAAGCTTACAAAACAAGTGATATAACCAACATTTCCAAAAAGGATGTTCACAACTCGGACAGCGAGGGAAGAAAACTCTCAACCCTCACTTATTACATAAATTTCAGACTAAACAGAAATGCGGCTCACAAGAAGGATACCATGTCCTTCAATTCAAAGAATTTACGTGACAGCGCATACGATATGATCTTTGAAAAAACTATGCTCAAATGATCAGAAAGGAATTTTGATATGAATTTGTCTATGAAATGGCTCGGCGACTATGTTAAAGCCGATATGCCTATAAAGGATTTTTGTCATGCTCTCACAATGAGCGGCTCAAAGGTTGAATGCTACGAGGAAGAGGGAAAGAATATCTCCAAGGTAGTAGTTGGTAAGATACTCTCAAAAGGACCTCACGAAAATGCCGATGCACTCTTTGTTTGTCAGGTAGACATCGGTGAGGATGCTCCTATCCAGATAGTTACTAACGCCAAGAACGTCAAGGAGGGCGACCTCGTTCCCGTTGCGCTCGATGGTGCTGTTCTCCCTGAGGGCAAGATCAAGAAATGCAAGATGCGCGGAGTTGAAAGCTTTGGTATGTTCTGCGGACTTGATACTCTCGGTCTTACTGCTCATGACTTCCCTTACGCTGATCCTGAGGGAGTTTTCGTTATCGAAGAGGAATGCACTCTCGGTCAGGACATCCACTCTGCTATCGGTCTCGATGATACTTCCGTTGAGTTTGAGATAACCTCAAACCGTCCCGACTGTCTCAGCGTTATCGGTCTCGCAAGAGAAACCGCTGCTACCTACGGCACTGAGCTTAAAGTTAAAGCTCCTGAATTCAAGGGCGTTGACGGCGATGTAAACAGCTTCCTCAAAGTTGACATCCACAATGCTGAGAAGTGTCCGCGTTACTGTGCAGGTATCGTAAAGAACGTAAAAATAGGACCTTCACCGCGCTGGATGAGAGAGAGACTCCGTGCAAGCGGCGTTCGTCCAATCAATAATTTCGTTGACATCACAAACTACGTTATGCTTGAATACGGTCAGCCTATGCACGCTTTCGACCTCCGCTATGTTGAGGGCGCTCACATCAACGTCCGCAATGCTCAGAACGGCGAAAAGATCATGACTCTCGACGGCGTTGAGCGTGAACTCTCTTCCGATATGCTCGTTATCGCTGACGAAAAGAAGCCTGTTGCTGTTGCCGGCGTTATGGGCGGCGAGTACAGCGGTATCATGGACGATACTACTACTGTTGTATTTGAGTCTGCTTACTTCGAGCCTTCACAGGTACGCCAGACCTCAAAGAAGCTCAAGCTCAAATCAGATGCCTCCGCACGTTACGAAAAAGGCGTTGATCCTACTATCTCAATGACTTGTCTCAAACGTGCTTTTGAACTTGTTGAACTCCTCGGAGCAGGCGAAGTTGTTAATACTGTTATCGACTGTAACAAGTCTGATTTCAAGCCTTCCGAAGTCGTTTTTGATCCTGAGTGGATAAACAATTTCCTCGGTACTGATATACCGGCGGACAAGATGAAGGAATACCTCAGCCGCCTTGAATTCACCTTTGCAGACGGCAAGGTCATTGCACCTTCTTTCCGTATCGACATCGGCTGCAAGGCTGACATCGCTGAGGAAGTTGCACGTATCTACGGCTATAATAACATCCCTTCAACCGATTTCCGCGGCGTTGCAAGAGCAGAATTCACAGATGAGCAGAAATTCGTCCGCACACTCAGAAATGCAGCTGTATCTCTCGGCGGATATGAGATCGCTACCTATTCCTTCGTTTCTCCTAAGTATTTCGACAAAATACGTCTCCCTGAGAACAGCCGTCTCAGAAACGTTGTCCGCATCGTAAATCCTCTCGGCGAGGACACAAGTGTTATGCGTACATCCACTATACCTTCAATGCTCGATGTTCTCTCGTTCAACTACAATAACCGCAACGAGAAGGCTTGTCTCTTCGAGATCTCAAAGGAATACCTCCCGGCAAAGGAGGATAAACCTTTCATAAACGGTGATACACTCGCTAACAGCGGTCAGCAGAAGCACAAGTATGAATATTCTCTCCCGGATGAGCCGCAGAGACTGACTATCGGTATGTACGGCGGCGATGCAGATTTCTACCTCCTCAAAGGTATGGTCGAGCAGCTTCTTGATGAGCTTAAAATCAGCGATGTTGAATACGTCCGTGCCTGCGATTCCGACGCTTTCGATGAGAAGTGCGCCCTCCACCCAGGCAGAAGTGCTGTTATCATCAAGGACGGCGCTCCGCTCGCTATCATAGGTGAGGTACATCCGGAGGTACAGGAAAAATATGAGATAGGCGTTAAGACCTACATTGCAAAACTCAACATTCCGGAACTCATGGAAGCAGCTGCAAATAAGATAACTTACCAGCCACTCCCGAAATTCCCGGCTACTACCCGCGACCTCAGCCTTGTGTGTGATGAGGATACCCCTGCCGCAGCGCTCGAAAAGGCTATCAAGGAAGCTATCGGAAAGATACTCGAAAAAGTAACTCTCTTCGATGTTTACCGCAGCGATGATATGAAAAAGAACAGCAAAAAGAGTATCGCTTACTCAATTTCTATGCGTTCACACGACGGCACTCTCACCGATGAACAGGCAGATGCTGCAATGAAACGTGCAATAAAGGCTCTTAACGCGATCGGTGCTGAACTCAGAGCATAAGCCATGATCGCTCAGATAATAAGCAGACTCATCGTACTATTTATGCTGATCTGCATTTACAATATCATGTCCGGCGCAGGCAAGAAAGACAAAAAGCGCATCCTGATATGGAGTGGACTCTTTCTCCTTACCAGCGGAGCTATTGCAGTTCTTTACCTTATAGCTTCAAAGTAACTATAAATCATTCAATTAAGGGGCAGATCAATCGCCCCTTAATTTTTTATATTTAATTTGAAAAAGCTCTTGACAAAACTAACTTGCAGTGATATAATATATTTCGTTAATTAATAATTCACTTTAAAGCGTTACAGTATAAAGCTTTAAATCTGTAACACAATAAAAGGAGCGGTACTTATGAAAGAAATTTCCAAATTACTCGATTACAGACCTGACATCAAGGTCGTTGATGCAACTCTCAGAGACGGAGGTCTCGTTAATGACTTCTTCTTTACTGATGAATTTATAAAAAGCCTCTATAATGCCAATCTCCGCGCCGGAGTTGACTATATGGAATTCGGATACAAGGGCGACCGTGAAATGTTCGATGAAACAAAATTCGGCGCCTGCAAATTCTGCGATGATGATTTCATCCGTTCTATCGTCGGCGAGAACAATACTGACCTCAAGATCGCTGTTATGGCTGATGTCGGACGCTGCAATTACAAGAACGATATTCACGACCGCGCTGAGAGTCCGGTAGACCTCATCCGCGTTGCAACCTATCTCCACCAGATCCCGACTGCCGTTGACATGATCGAGGATGCAAAGAAAAAGGGCTATGAGGTAAGCTGCAATATCATGGCTATCTCTACTGCTCAGGAAGCCGACATCAAGGTAGCTCTCGATATTCTCGGCAAGTCGCCTGTTGACGTAATCTACATCGTTGACAGCTTCGGCTCGATCTATCCGGAACAGATGGCTCGGATCGCTGACCTCTACTGCGAATATGCAAATAAATACAACAAGAAGATCGGTATCCACGCCCACGATAACCAGAAACTCGCTTTCGCTAACACTATCGAAGCTGTCGGTGACGGTGTTGACTGGCTCGACGCTACTTACTTATCAATGGGACGCGGCGCAGGAAACTGTGCAATGGAGCTTCTCCTCGGTTTCCTCAAGAATCCGAAGTACAATGTGTACCCTGTTTTCCAGTTCATCGAGAAGCATATGAACAAGCTTCGTGAAGAGGGTGTTGTATGGGGCTACGATCTCCAGTACCTCATGACCGGACTTCTCAATCAGCACCCAAGAACTGCTATCCAGTTCACTAAGGAAAACAGAAAGGATTATGCTGAATTCTATAAAGAGATCATCGCACAGGAATGAGCTGATATATATAGTAAGCACTCGCACTTATGTGTTGTACTCTTATAGCAGCTTTATCAGCAGCTTATCGGGGCAAACCTTTCTGATGTAAGATGTGATTAACGCAGAAAGGTAAAAACGAACCGAATAGGATAACAAATCCCGATGCTCAGTGCATCGGGATTTTGCATTCTGTATTTATAATCTGCGGTCTCGGACTGAAAATAAAGCGACAGCCGTGCAGCACCTTACAAATTTAAAATTTAATATGCTAGTGTAGCACAGTCGGTAGTGCAGCGCATTCGTAATGCGCAGGTCTCGGACTGATTATAAAGCGACAGCCGTGCAGCACCTTACAAATTCAAAAATTTAATATGCTAGTGTGGCGCAGCTGGTAGCGCAATTGATTCGTAATCAATAGGCCGTCGGTTCAAATCCGATCACTAGCTCCATATCTATGTTACAAAATAGATCCCAAGCGAAAAACTCCCGAATTTTCGGGAGTTTTTGCGTTGAAAAGGGACGAAATTATTTTAGTGTTACCGTAGATCCCCAACCGCAAAAATACGACTCGAACGCGCCAAAAAGCGTTATGAGAGCTGATACAAAGACGTTCAGGGATAAAAATACGGGAAAGCTCCGAAAACAGCCAAAAACCGAATATAGAATTTTCAACCGATTTCAAAGCCGATTTTGTTGGTTTCTAACAGAAGCCATACAGAGTCGGCTTTTTTGCATATATAAATACTTTTATTAGACAAGGAGGTCGATAATACG
>ONAI01000069.1 GCA_900315755.1 uncultured Ruminococcus sp. | reverse complement strand
TCATCTCCGGAAAGTTCCTTTAAAGTAAGACCGCTCAGAAGCTCATCAATGTCCTTCTTATCGTTTTCTGAATTAAGATGCTCCGACGTCGTGATAACATATACCATTCCATTGAGGTCGATATACCACGAGTTCACCCGATAACGCTCCTCATCAGGCTTGCTGTCTTTTCCCATTATCAGCGAAACGCATTCTGCCTTATGACCGAGTATCTCATCCTCATTCATCTTCACATCCGTAAGTATAGTTGATCCGGTGTTATTCTTATACTGCTTTCCGGCTAATGCGAAAGCGTTTTCCTCGCCGCCGTTATTGCAGACCTTCAGCGTTAAATTCGGGAACAGATACTTCTGCGGATCATCGGTCTGAGCGTAGCAGAATTTAGTATTCACAAGCGTACCGTTTGCAAGGTCTTCCTTCTGTTCGTTTGCTATCCCCCACTTGGGATCATAGTGCAGAGTAAGATACGGAGTATCATAGTCCTGCGGCTCTGTCGGGAGCATCTTATCGGAGATATACCTTGCCGATCTTATGATCTTCTCTATCTCTGCCGTAACCTCGTCCGCGTCAGACGGAGAGCAGGAAGCCTTCACCGTGAACCTTACCGACTGAAAGGACATTGTATAATTACATACTCTGACTTCTTTGTCCCTTGTATCCGTGAAGAAATAAGCCGCACATTCATATGGAGCATCCTCGATGACCTTCCATTCAAAATCCTTGACTGTATCTCTTTCCTCGAAATCCTCTGCGTTATATTTAACAGATGCAATAGGCGTAAGCTGATCGACATAAGCTCCCTGTATCGTTAATTCAATGAATTTTCCGCCTTTAAAGCTATACTCTTCCACGCCGCCGTCACGCTCGATCTTTTCTGATACAGTAAGACCTTCATCGGCATCAAAGCTGTAATAAGCCGTCTGATAGCCCTTTCTGCCTGCCGGGACTTCTGCGGGAACAGCTGCGGAAGCAGGTTCAGTACGGCTTTCCGCTTTTGTACCGTCCTCAGCGCTGTCTGTACTTCCAGTAGCGGTCGTGCCTGTACTTGTTTTGCTGCTGCCATCACCTTTTGAACAGCTTGTTACCGAAAGCACTGAAAGACAAAGTACAAATGCGATCACTCTTTTGATCTTCATTATTCAATTTCCCCTTATATCATATCAACCTACTGTCACGGTATTCAGTAGCTTTTCAAATTCAGGTACGCATTTCTCATACTTATCTGCATCTGCGCTGAAATTAAAGACTATCGTACCCTCGCTGTCAGGGAACATATACATACTCCATACGGTACTCTTTTCGCCCTGAGTACGGGTATAGCATATCCAGCCGGCATCAATGCCGTTGCATTTTACTATATCGCTCTTGACCGATGAAGGATCAATACCGCTGGCACTTTTATAGCCTTTTTCTCTTTCCTTGACTGTCTTTTTCAGATCTTCAACAGCCGGATTCCACACAACATCAACTGCGCCGCTGTCCTTTTTCATATTGAGAAGGCACTCAACGCTCTTGACCATTACTGCATCCCAGACATTACTATCGGCCTTGAATCTGCAAAGTTTATCACCCTTCACTGCAACTGAATACTCACCTGCTGAATTTGCAGGCTTCCGCTTTCGCTGTCACTTTTGCCAGAACAGCCTGTGACTGCAAGCATCATGAGGCAAAGCGCAAATGCTGCTGTTTTATTGAATTTCATTATCAAATCTACCTCTATACTCATATTACTGTGACGGCGAAGAAACTCCGCCGTCATAATGCTTAATGGTGGAACAGACGAATGCCTGTAAATGCCATTGCGATGCCGTACTTGTTGCAGGTCTCGATAACGTTGTCGTCACGGATAGAACCGCCCGGCTCTGCGATGTACTCAACACCGGATTTCTTAGCTCTCTCGATGTTGTCGCCAAACGGGAAGAAAGCGTCCGAACCGAGGCATACGCCTGTATTCTTAGCAAGCCAAGCCTTCTTTTCCTCAACTGTGAATACAGCCGGCTTTACCTTGAATATTCTCTGCCACTCGCCCTCGCGGAGAACGTCCTCATACTCATCGCCGATGTAAACGTCGATAGCGTTGTCACGGTCAGCACGGCGGATGTCATCAACGAACTGAAGTCCCATAACCTGCGGAGACTGTCTCAGCCACCAGTTATCAGCCTTCTGACCGGCAAGTCTTGTGCAGTGTATTCTTGACTGCTGACCTGCTCCGATACCGATAGCCTGACCGTCCTTGACATAGCATACGGAATTGGACTGTGTATATTTGAGTGTGATAAGTGAGATGAGAAGATCATCCTTCTTATCATCGGGAATGTTCTTGTTATCTGTTACGATGTTTGAAAGAAGCTCACGGTTGATGTCGAGCTCATTGCGTCCCTGCTCGAAGGAAACGCCGTAGACCTGCTTTGTTTCGATAGGTGCAGGCTTATAGTTCTCGTCGATTTTAAGGATGCAGTAAGTTCCCTTTCTCTTGGACTTGAGTATCTCAAGAGCCTCCGGATCATAATCAGGAGCGATAACGCCGTCTGAGACCTCACGCTGTATCATCTTCGCTGTGCATACATCTACCTTGTCTGAAAGTGCGATAAAATCGCCGTAAGAGGACATTCTGTCAGCGCCTCTTGCTCTTGCATAGGCACTTGCAAGCGGTGAAAGTTCACCGAGGTCGTCTACCCAGTATATCTTCTTCAGATCATCGCTGAGAGGTCTGCCGATAGCAGCGCCGGCAGGTGAAACGTGCTTGAAGGATGTTGCTGCACATACTCCTGTTGCAGCCTTGAGTTCCTTTACGAGCTGCCAGCCGTTGAATGCATCAAGAAGATTGATATAACCAGGTCTGCCGCAAAGAACTTCGATAGGAAGCTCACTGCCGTCAGCCATGTATACTCTTGAAGGCTTCTGATTCGGATTACAACCATACTTTAACTGCATTTCATTTGACATAATAATGTCCTCCTATTTGATATTTTTGATTCTTTATAATTCATAATACTTGATAAGTACCCTATTTCCAGACAAAAGATCCGAAAAGCGTTATTGCTGCAAATTCAGACATATCAGCTTGACTGTTATCACTTTGTGCTTTTTTCATAATAGCTGAGATTACCTGCACTATCAGGAATTACCTTCCAACCGTCATCTTTAAGCTTAACGACACATATCGCACTGTCTGTTCTGTTGGTATCATCGTCATCCTTACTGTATCTGACTTCCACCTGAACATGATACTCATATCCCTGCACCGCAGTTACTGAACAGTCGAAACGGTCATCAAAATAAGCCTCAGCACCGCGAATCTCAGCATCATTCATCTCATCAAGCTTTTCGACCTTGACTACCTTTACATCATGCTTTTCAAGTATGTTCTTTGCGATCGCCCTCTGACGCTCTATCATCAGAACAGTATCCTTGCTGTCCTTATCCTTTTCCCATACTTCACCAGGACACTGCCATTCATAGTAATGGAGCAGATCATCGTCATCAGTCGAGAAGTTGGTATACATCCATTCCTCAGCAAGAGTGTCGGTATCATCAGTAGAATCCTTAGCTTCCGCGGCTGATTTTTTTGAGCTTTTGCTTTCATAGCCCATTGCATTAGCTATTACTGCTCCGGAAAACATCGAAGCTGTCAATACCACAATACTTATGCCATAGAAAGTGATTATCTTCAGAAAACGTTTTGCCCCTCCGTTTACCATAACTCCCTTTTTGTCATCGAAAAATGGATAGTTTGCTCCGCCGACGGGAGGGATTATAATGAATCCCAAAAGTGCCAAAAGTACCAGCAGCACCCCGGCATTCGGCTTTCCGAATAGAACAAGAAGAAATCCGATAATAGTCATCACAGCAAGCACAGCAAATGCAAAAGTCATTACTGACTTTAAGCTTTTCAGTCTTTTTTTGTATACCTGCTCGTTCGCTTCCTGACGCTCATATTCATAATTCTCAGCTTTGAGTTTTTCAAACTCATTTTTATCAACCAGATCATCAAATTGCAGCTGAGAATCGCAGTAAGGACAACGTCCTATCACTTTGCCGCTGAATACTACCTCAGCACCGCAGCTGGGGCATCTCAACGATATTAGTCCCATATATCAGACTCCTTAACCGCTATCTGTTCCTGTGAACTTTTTAAGCAGCTTATGCTGTCTCCACAAAGCATCAGCACAGGCGGAATGACAGCAGCTGCTTTCGATTTATTTATCACTTGTTCTTGTTTACTATGCGTGTCTCTTCTTTTCCGCTTTCAAGATCAACGTAGCGTACAAAAAGTGACACCTTATTATCAGCATTGAGATTATTCCAGAGCATATCTGTGAATTCGTCGATATTTCCTGAAATACCTACAAGCTTAGGCTCTCCCTCAAAGCTCGGGAGCGGTGAACCATCGCCCATATATGTGTGGATGAAGTGACCTTCGCCTGCAACAGGATTAGCATATGCAAATGTGTATCTCTGACATGAATCAGGATTTCCATTTGCGCTCTTGAGGATTGACATAGCATAGTTGAAGCCCTCGTCCTCAAAGCGGAGGATTCCGGAAATACGAGGTGTATAGTTAGGAGCATCGTCCTCGAACTCCCTTGTACGCAGAGCCTGCTCGAAAGTGAACTGCTTATCCATAAGCTCATAGATAGTATCAGTCTGGTCGCCGTTTGTGACAATGAGTTTGTTGCCGAGAACACGTACCGGCGCATAGATTATAAGGTGCGGATCAGAAAGCTTTGAAGGATCAAAAGCCTGTGTTCTTATACCTCTGCCGTCCTCAACGAATACTCTGTTGCGGCTGTTTTCGCTTCTGCCCATGATGAAATAAGCTGTAACAGCAAATTTTCCGTCAGCAGATTTACCGATAACGATACCTCTGCCCGGATAAGCGTTTGAATTGAGTTCCTGTGCAAGATCGAGTTTTTTCATGATTATCACTCCTGTTATTTATTATTGAGACAGATAGGATCATCCGTCTGCTTTTTACAATTTATTGACGTAGTTCTGCGGATCGTTCTCCGGAAATGTATCCCACGGAGAATTATCCCTGAATGTCCCGAGGTATATCAGTTCGCCGCCGAGCATGACTATCTCCATGCCCTTATCCGGCTCCCAGTCGCAGTCGAATTCGACCTGATAGCCTACCTGACCGTCCTCAGATCTCCTCACGGACATTATCTTAGGAACAAGACATTTCAGTATTTTTTCCGGCGGCATATCCGGTGTAAGCTGCACCTTCATCGCTTTTTCTATATCATCACGTTTGTCTATCTCTGCCCAGCTGTTGAGAGAATCATAACAATATAGTATTGCTGCACGGCAAAGCTTATTAAGGACATCCTGCTTTATACGGTTGAAATCACCCATACATTCCTCAGCGTAGTCCTTATCTGCGCCGTTATAGATGAATACCTGCATATCACGGCGGAAGATCACGCTGACAGCCTTACCCTCCTGCCAGAATTTTCCGTCCTTTAAACCGATTATCATTGACTACTCCTTTACAACAGCCTTACCGTCAGAAATTTCGATCCTGTCCTCACAGAAGAGAGAGACAGCCTTCGGAAGCAGCTTCCACTCGACATTTTCCATAATGCGTCTCTGAAGAGTTTCAGGTGTATCATCGTTCATTACGTCAACAACGCCCTGAAGTATGATAGCGCCTGCATCGGCTTTTTCATTGACGAAATGTATCGTTGCGCCGCTGACCTTGACTCCGTATGCAAGGGCAGCCTCATGGACTTTAAGTCCGTAATAGCCCTCTCCGCAGAATGAAGGTATGAGCGCCGGGTGAACGTTGATTATCTTGTAAGCATATTCATTGGTGACGCACTCATCAAGAATGGTCATGAATCCTGCAAGAACTACAAGATCAGCCTTTTCCTCATTCAGCGCAGCAAGGACCGCCTTGCTGTAACTGACACTGTCGGAATACTCACGGCGCGGTATAACTCTTGTTGGAATATCATTGTTCTTTGCTCTTTCGAGTGCGTAAGCACCGGAATTGGACGAGATAACGCAGGTTATCCTTCCGCCCTTGATAATACCGGACTTCTCCGCGTCTATCAGTGCCTGTAAATTAGTTCCGCCGCCCGAAACCAGCACTACTATATTCTTCATTGGTTTATCCTCCTTCAGAAAGGGTAAGTATTACATATATGAGCCGAAGCTGCCGCTTTTTCCGATAACAAGGAGGAATATCCCTGCTGCAAGGATCAGGATGCCGGTAAGCAGTACCGCAGCACCTCCGGCAATGCTTTCATTTCTTGAACGCTCATCCTTTATCATATAAACTGCGCTAAGACTCAGAAGCACTCCCAGAAGTGCAAATATGCTCCACCCCGGAACATTATCTATCAGCCAGTTTATCATTGCGGATCGTCCTTTCGTTCATCAGCCGAAGCATATCTCGGAAAAAATGCCTAAAGCCAGTAAGAATCCGGCTGCAACAAAGCATACTATCGCTTCATAGGACATATGCTCATCCTGCTCGGCAAAATAGAATATCTTCGGCAGTTCCGGATAAGCTCTTATCTGAACTGTATCGCCGTTTGAGTAATGATAATCGGTTTCTCTGATGAACTCATGATGCTCTGCGATGACCTCGCGCTTACCATTATCGTACTTTACGGTCGGGCGTACTGCCTTGTAAAACATCATGCCTCTTTTGCACATTTTTTCCTCAAAGCCGATAATGGTCGCGGTATAAACGACAGCCTTCTCAAGTCTGTTCTGATGTGCCTTTATAAATCCATATCCTATCAGGAAAGCGATTATTGCACAGATAAAAAACAATATCATAACATCACCTCATAAGCAGCATGATAAACGCTACCGGAGCACCGAAAAGTATGAACCGGAAATAGTCATTTGTCAGTTCGTTTTCACGTCCTGCGAAATAAAAGAACATCGGCTCATCGGGATCATAGCAGACCATGACCTCATCACCTATCTCGTAGTGTCTTTTGCGCTCTTCGACTGAAGATACAGAGGTGATTTCCCTTCCGCCCTCGGTAGTATAGGTTACTATCGGGAAGCTTCCCCTGACCTTCTGCGTAGTATGGTAATCAGTCACCTTTCCGTAAACTGCAACGCTTTCGCTGAGGCGCTTTTTTATACGCCATATATGGTACGCGAACAAAACGACCATCATTGCGTATATAAGCAGGATACCATCCGGCAGTCTGTGGTTCCAGTAGGTATATCCCACTATAACCATAGAAACAGCCGACCATATATAATCTATCTTTTCAACTTTCATAATTATTCATAGCGGGAATTGCACATGACCTTCTATTATCTCTGTATCATCGTAGGAAAGCGGAATATCCCTGTCGATTATCTGCTGACCGTAAATATCAGTGATACGGAAGGTGAACGGACCTTTTCCCATTTTATTGGATTCAAAATAATTATAACGTCTGCGAGGTATCTCAATGAACTCGCCGTTCTCTCCGAGATACTCAAGCTTGGTTATCGGATAACGGTGATTCCGCACCTGAACTCCGAGCCAGAAATCGGAAGTTCCCTCTTTATACTTATACGAGACCGGCGCACCGGCTGCTGTATCAAGAGGGATTATTCTCCAGCTTACAGGAACTCTTCCCTTCTCAACAGGAGCAATATGCGGAAAAGCATCCGTATAGAGGTCGAGGTCACCTTTTTTTCCTTCCGGAAGAAGATCGGTGACCAGCATATTTATCTTACCCAGTTCGCCTGTGACCTCAATGTATGCTCCGGCGAGCTGTCCTTCATTATAATCTGCAAGATTCATAGCAACTATCCAGTGATCGCGTGAAACCGGATCGAGCATAGCGCAGCCTCCTTCATAGCCGCCGCCATAGAACGTACCGTCGCCGGTATGGATAGTACCCTTGGGTTCGAGGATCTGCTCCTCATCGACAGTATATTCCCTGTCGTACCCCTTTCTGCCGAGGATATAGTCTGTAAGCTCGCGCAGTTCCTCGGTAGATACATTATTGCGCCGCGCCTGTATAGCGTCATAGCCGTTGATACGACCATTCGGCAGATAATCAAGCGTGCTGCCGGCGGACATCGCAGGCAGTGAGAACGCACAAGCTCCCGCTGCCGCAGATGTGATAATTGATACAATAAACCTTTTCATATCATCACCGCCATATTATTCAGGCTCAGCAGATGATAACGCCTTCCTCTGATTCAACGAGTTCGCCGAGAACATAAGCATCCTCACCGGCAGCCTTTATAGCTGCGATTGCCTTATCAGCATCGTTTTTATCAACTGAGACGATCATGCCAACGCCCATATTGAATGTATTGAACATATCTCTTTCCGGAATATCGCCTGTTCTCTGGATAAGATCAAAGATAGGAAGCACCTGAACTGCGTTTCTTTCGATCTTAGCAGCAAGGTTCTTCGGAAGTGAACGAGGGATATTCTCATAGAAGCCGCCTCCTGTGATATGGGAGATAGACTTTACTTTAACAGCGTCAAGAAGGCTCATAACAGCCTTAACGTAGATACGTGTTGGAGTGAGAAGTGTCTCGCCGAGAGTTGCACCGAGATCATCAAAATGCATAGCAAGCTTCTTTTCGTTTACATCAAACACTCTTCTTACGAGTGAGAAGCCGTTTGAGTGAACACCGCTCGACTTGATAGCGATAAGAACATCGCCTGCCTTCTGAGTATCCGGCTGAAGGATCTTATCCTTATCAACAACGCCGACAGAGAAGCCTGCAAGATCATACTCTTCTTCCGGCATAAGACCCGGATGCTCAGCTGTTTCGCCGCCGATAAGAGCACATTCAGCCTGAACACAGCCCTCTGCAACGCCAGAAACGATCTCAGCGATCTTTTCTGGAATATTCTTTCCGCAGGCAATGTAATCAAGGAAGAACTGTGGCTTTGCACCGCAGCAGATGATGTCGTTTACGCACATTGCAACGCAGTCGATACCAACAGTATCGTGCTTATCGAGAATAAAAGCGATCTTTATCTTTGTACCAACTCCGTCTGTTCCGGAAACGAGAACAGGCTTGCTGATACCGGTCATATCGAGTTCAAAGAGACCGCCGAATCCGCCGATGCCTGAAAGAGCTCCGGGGATCATAGTACGGGCGATGTGCTTCTTCATAAGTTCAACTGACTTATATCCGGCAGTTACATCAACGCCTGCCTTCTTGTAGCTTTCGGAAAAACTGTTGTTCATAAATAAATCCTCCGTTATATTAAATGCATAATCCTTAATTTACAATTCATAATTGTGGTGTTCGCCTACGCCCACTGATCCGGGATTTTTCAGTTCATTGCCGTCAGGCGGCACCATTAATTATGAATTATACATTATGAATTGAATTACTCGTTTCCGCTCCAGCAGTAAGTGCAGAGCTTGCATTCGGGGAGTCCGACTGCCTGGACCTTGCCCGGCAGAGACTGGAATTCGAGCGAAGTAAGCTTCAGGCGGCGGCATATCTCATCGCGCATACGCTTTCCGCGCTCTGTATTGGTATCGCTGTATTCTGCGAGATACTTAACTCCCTCTGCACCTTCAAACTCGTCGATGATCTGTCTTGCAATGAGTTCAAGTTCAGAGTGGCTTCTTGAGAAGTTGAGGTACTTGCATCCGTACATGATAGGCGGACAGGCTGAACGCATATGAACTTCCTTAGCGCCGTTTGCATACAGGAATTCAACTGTTTCGCGCATCTGTGTTCCGCGGACGATACTGTCGTCAACGAAGAGCAGACGCTTGCCCTCGATAAGCTCATGCACAGGGATAAGCTTCATCTTTGCGACCTGATTTCTCATGCTCTGGTTTGTAGGCATAAAGCTTCTCGGCCATGTAGGAGTGTACTTGATGAACGGACGCGCAAAAGGTATACCGCTTCTGTTAGCATAGCCGATAGCGTGAGGTGTGCCCGAATCCGGAACGCCGCATACATAGTCTACCTCAGGAAGCTTTCCTGCCTTGATGTCGTTCTCAGCCATGATCTCGCCGTTGCGTGTACGCATCACTTCAACGTTCACGCCCTCATATACAGCATTCGGATAGCCATAATAAGTCCAGAGGAAGGTGCATATCTTCATCTTGGAAGGATCGCCCTTGCTTATAGTCTCACAGCTTTCAGATGTAAGCTTGACTATCTCGCCTGCTTCGAGCTCTTTATATGTATCGTATCCGAGTTTCTGGAACGCAAAGGATTCTGTTGAAAGACAGAAGCCATCGCTGCGTCTGCCGATGATTATAGGAAGTCTGCCGTATTCGTCGCGGGCTGCGATAATGCTGTCCTGAGTGAGGATAATGAGCGACATTGTGCCCTCGATCCTGCTCTGTGCATAGCGGATACCGCTTACGAAATCGTCCTTCTGAGCGATGAGGGCACCGATGAGGTCGCCGGAATTGATCTTTCCGCTGCTCATTGTCTCAAAATTAGCGCAGCCCTGAGCGAGAAGCTCGTTGACGAGTGCTTCCGCATTACGGATGATACCAACAGAGCATAT
>ONAI01000011.1 GCA_900315755.1 uncultured Ruminococcus sp. | reverse complement strand
CTGATGAGATCATGTATGAAAGAAAAAAGAAAAAGAAGACATCAAAGTATCTTCGCAGATAAAAGATCTCCTCAATATGAGGAGATTTTTTATGGGTTTTATTTTTGCCGGATTTTTTGAAAAATATGTCTGATAATGTGTTAAGGCTTCGATTATGTGTTATGAAAGCAATTGATACGTATCCTGCTTTAAGAACAGTGGTCATAGGGGTGATAAATAAATGACTGATAACGAGATAAGTATACTGCTTGAACAATCTCCTGATAAGGGCAGAAGAGCGTTGTTTGATGAATACTGTAACTATGTTTATGCTATCGCAGCCGGTAAACTGAGAAGCTGCGGCAGCCGTGAGGACATTGAAGAATGTGTCAGCGATGTTTTTGCCGATGTTTACCGTTTTTTGGAAGATAATGATACAAACGGAAATATCAAGCCGGTTATAGGTGTAATTGCTAAAAGAAGAGCTATCGACGCTTTCAGAAGACTTTTGGTTAGATATGGAAGATCAGTTTCAATTGATGACGATGATTTTCGTGAACCGCAGTCTGATGAAAGAATTGATGTCTATGCTGAGAATCGTGACCGGAATCGTATAATTATGCGTAAGATCAGTGAACTCGGAGAGCCTGACTCAACTATTATAATTCAACAGTATTTCTACAACAGAACTGCTAAAGAGATCGCAAAAACAGTTTCACTTACAGCCGGAAATGTACAGAAGCGCAGCAGCCGTGCAAGAGAAAAACTGCGGTCGTTGCTGCTTGAATCCGGTATCAGTTATTAAGGAGGTGCAGAGATGAATAAAAACAGAATCAATATTTTTGATGATCCTGATGATGAGACCATCAATAGTATAGCATCAAATTACCCCATCCTAACAGAAGAAGAAAAAGACAGGATGTTTGCTATGAGTGAAAGAAAGTACAATATAAATAAAGGATACGAAGATGAATTCAGTGAAGAAGTCAGAGGCGTGGAACGCTGCAACAGACCTATATGGAGCAAATATGCTGCGGTTGCAGCAGCATTCCTGCTCCTTGCAGGCGGTATAGGCGGAAGTCTTGCACTTGGCAGGAGTATGTCTAAATCTGATCCGAAGCATACTACATCGCAGAATGCCTCTGCAATTGTAACTGAAACTACTTCTGATGAGAGCAGAATAACAACTCAGTCAGTGTCGGAAAATGTTACGACAGCTGTTTCTGAAAATGAGATAGTTACAAATAATGTAAACAAAGATAATATCGACGCTGACGTTATTGCAAATGAACTTGTAAACAACTACATTACAATGTTCAGAGTTTGCTATACGCGTGATATTATTGACCATGACAGTAACATTAAGGCTTTTTATTACACTTCGCAGTTCGACGATAATAGCTTCATGGAGTATTACAAAGTTACTGATGCTGTCTATTCTGACCCTGAGAATATCAGAAAATCTATTGAAAATACTCTGATAAAAGATCATGCTGATGAGCTGTATAATAAAGTATACGGCGGTGATTTGACAGAAGAGCTTGATTCTATGCAAATAAAGAGTGAAGAATTTCCAGCATATCTGAAATATAACGGCGAACTCTATGTGACAGCTGGCATAGTAGGACCTAATTTCGGAGATACTATCCTGATCTCAGGTGAATATGATGCGGATGCTAACAGCATTACTGCTACTTGGATTTATCATTCTCAGATACCTGATTCGCCGGGAAATATGACGTTCAACATTGTTTGGGATAATGCTGCAGGAGATTGGCGCATCGGTAATGTTACATCAAATTCCCAGCCTAAGGATCCGAACAGCAGCACTTCTTCCGGAGATGCTACGGCAGAGGATATTCAGGAGATCAATCAGTTGTTTAATGGCTATGCAACTGTTTATAATCTGTTCAGAGGTATCGGAGTTGCAGTTGATAACAATGACAAGATCTCATTTAAGATCAACGGTGATAAGCAGTCTGATTCTATAAGACTTGAATACACGAAGGTTAAAAGTGACAGATTCAAATCCATTAATGATATAACGAGCGTCATGCTTACAAAACTGGATTATTCATGCCTGAATGAAAGTCACAATTCTCCATCTCTTACGTCTGACTGGAGTGCGTATCCCGATGGTCATGAATTTGAGATGAAACAGTTCAATGATGATGAACTTAATATTTCACGTTATATCCAGCATAATGGCAAGCTGTATTTACTGACTAATACCAATGACAATGATTTTAACAGTATTGATTATGTGAAAATGCTGCATGATCCTGAGATACTCAATATCTATGTCGATAATTATTCTGATACAGCTAAAGTTGATGTTGACGGCGATACCTATAAAGCTCAAACCGGCTATGATAACGGTTCAACAGAACCTGGATATTTCGTATTATGCAAAAACACAGATTATCAGTGGAGAATACTGTATTTCGGCGGCTGATATGCTGATATAAGTAAAAAGGTGTGATACACTTAGCGGCATCACACCTTTTTGTATATTAATGCTGTGAGTATAAAACGAACGCCCCCGTGAATTGGGGGCGCAGGCTCTGCGCTGGTGCCGCTGACCGGACTTGAACCGGTACGGTATTGCTACCGAGGGATTTTAAGTCCCTTGTGTCTGCCAATTCCACCACAGCGGCAATCAACTTATTTATTATAACACATGATTTCTTATTTGTCAAGGACTTTAATTTTTTTGTAGTACAAAATTATTTTTTCAAAGCTATGGACATTCATTCTTAAATGTGTTATAATTTAATGAAAAGGGGTTGATTTCGTGGATATGCGGATGCTTACAATTATGTTGTCGGGCGGAGGCGATGCTTTGAGTGTTGTTGTAATACTCGCTCTGTTTACTGTGACTTTTGTCGTATCTGGTGTTCTAACGTATTGCTTGCGTAAGCAGAAAAGCGTTTCCGGAAATGCTGACCTGGAACAATCAGCACATGAGGATGCTGTATCGTCTGAAGGAGAAAACAATGGACATTGATCTTTATATTGATTCTTCGTATTGCGGCTTTTATCCTGCTTCAGTCATAGAAGATTTTTTCGAGGACTATAAACAGGAAGCGGCCGGTTTACTGGATGAAATTGAGGATGATGAAGTTATATTATATGCTGTATATACCTATTCATCAGATTCAGAGAAGATCATTTCTGCAAATTTCGTGTGTTATCGCATGAATTACCTTGATCTTGTTGATTCTTGCCAGTCACTTTCGGATTATTGCAGATTGTTTTACCTCAAAAGGACAAAGGGAGGATATTATGAAAAAAAATAAGATAGTTGCTGCGATTATGTCACTGATAATGACTTCGGCATCTATGCCGTTCTATGCCAATGCTCAGGACACTGTAACTCATACCATTACTTTCCTTGATTTTGATGGAAATGTTATGACAAGATTAAAAGTTGAAGACGGAAAGAAGATCAATTATTCCAAAGTGGATACCTCTTCACTTGATAAACATATTGATAATTATACTGAGCGTTCATTTTATAAATGGAGTGAAACTCCTGATACTATTACAAGCGATATAACTGTTCAGGCACTGAGTCAGACTTACACACTTTCTATTAAGGAGGCTCCTATTGTAAGACGTTATGTGTATATGGATGATCCGCTTACTCTTGAAGGGCTTAATGTGGAAATAGTCAAAGAAAATCAGATCGCTGAACGTGATGAAAACGGCGAATACAAAACAGAAAGCAACGTTGAAAATATCGGAGAAAGCTGCTACTGCAAGCCGGATTCCCTTGAAACAGCTTTTGCAGGCGCTGAGGATATTGACAGCTATGGCACTAAGTCAGCTGATGTTACTGTTTACACAAGGAATAATCAGGAACTGTTTACATATAAGATATATTACGTTCCAAAGTTTGGAGATGTGACACATAACAATAGATATGATGTTACTGATGCTACATATATGCTTAAGGTATGCTCTAATCTCTCGAATCCTAATATAAATATTGATGTCAGTGACGATTTATTTATGTATGGCGATGTTGACGGAAACAGAAGAATTACTACTTATGATGCGACTTGTATTCTGAAATTCTGTGCTATGATCGCTTCACGCCAGAATGCTCCGGACTGGAGAAAAATAGTAAAAGTAAAATAATTTCGTGTTTTTTGCGATTCCCTATTGAAATTATTTCCGGTTTGAGGTATAATAATATAGTAATGCTCGTGCATATAAGACATTAAAATCAAAAGGAGTGCTAAAAAATGTATAACGATCTTATGGATTCAATCGGCTTTGTCAAGGGTTATGATCCGGCTGTCGGCGAAGCTATGGATAAGGAACTTGCTCGTCAGCAGAGAAATCTTGAACTCATTGCAAGCGAGAATATCGTTTCCCCTGCTGTTATGGCTGCTATGGGAAGTGTTCTTACTAATAAATACGCTGAAGGTTATCCGGGAAAGCGCTACTATGGCGGATGTCAGTGCGTTGATGAAGTAGAGGCTATTGCTATCGAAAGAGCCTGCAAGCTCTTTGGTGCTAAATTTGCTAATGTTCAGCCTCATTCTGGTGCACAGGCTAATACAGCTGCTTACTTTGCTGTACTCCAACCCGGTGATACTGTTCTCGGTATGAGCCTTGCTGACGGCGGTCATCTTACACATGGTTCACCTGTAAATCTTTCAGGTAAATACTTCAATTTCGTTTCATATGGTCTTGACGATGAAACAGAAATGATAAACTATGATACAGTTCAGAAGCTGGCTGACGAAAATAAGCCGAAGCTTATCGTTGCTGGTGCAAGTGCTTATCCAAGAGCAATTGATTTCAAGAGACTTCGCCAGATCGCAGATTCTGTCGGTGCTCTTCTTATGGTAGATATGGCTCATATTGCAGGTCTCGTTGCAGCTGGCTGTCACGAGTCACCTGTTCCTTATGCTGACATCACCACTACTACTACACATAAGACTCTTCGCGGTCCAAGAGGCGGTCTTATCCTCACAAATGACGAGGCTCTTGCTAAGAAGATCAATTCCGCTATTTTCCCTGGTACTCAGGGAGGTCCGCTTATGCACACTATCGCTGCTAAGGCTGTTTGCTTCGGTGAGGCTCTCAAGCCGGAGTTCAAGGACTATCAGCAGAGGATCGTTGCTAATGCTAAGGCTCTTTCTGAAGGTCTTCTCAAGAGAGGCTTCAACCTCGTTTCAGGCGGTACTGATAATCACCTCATGCTTGTTGATCTCCGTCCGTTCAACATCACCGGTAAGGAGCTTGAGCACAGACTTGATGAGGTTTATATCACAGTAAATAAGAATGCTATCCACAATGATCCTGAAAAGCCGTTTGTAACAAGCGGTATCCGTATCGGTACTCCGGCTGTTACTACAAGAGGTCTTGGTGTTGAGGAAATGGAAAAGATCGCTGAGTACATTTATCTTTGCGCTACTGATTTCGAGAACAAGGCTGATGAGATTCGTGCAGGCGTAAATGCTATCTGCGAGAAGTTCCCGCTTTATAAGTAAGAATTACCGAAAGGGACGGACGTTCTGTCCGTCCCTTGATTTTTATAGTTATGGGGGTGTGCTATGAAACGCGAACTCGGAATAGCAAGATGTGGACTGGCTTGCTGCTTATGCTCTGAAAATGTTGAATGTAAAGGCTGTAAACGCGACGGATTTCTTGAACTTTCGTGGTGCAAGGATGCAGAATGGTGCGAAAACAGAAAATGCGTCATTGAAAAGGATTTAAACGGCTGCTATGAATGTGAGCCATTAAACTGCAAAAAAGGTCTGTATGCGGATAAGATAAAGCCGCGAGCTTTTGCAGAGTATGCAAGAAGATACGGTCTGGACGATCTGTTAGATCATCTCGAAAGCAACGAAAAAGCCGGTATCGTCTATCATAGAGAAGGTATTATCGGAGATTATGACAGCTTTGACGATATTGAGACCTTGATAGCTTTTATAAAGACAGGTAAGCTATGAAAGATCTGAGCTGTTTGCTTGCCGGATTGCTGAATCTTTGCACCCCGACCATTCTGCTGATATTCTGGTATAAAAAAACGGGCGCGAAGCCCTTCCCTGCTATTGCGGCGTTTTTAGTATGCTTTCCGGTTTTTATCGCCGGCAACGCTATACGTTCGGGATTCGATCATAGCTCCCCTATCCTTTTTTACATACAGCAAGGGCTGCTTTTCGGAATTCTTGAAGAGAGCACCAAGTACCTGATGATGCGCTATTTTCTGACTTCATACGATAACCGTAAGGATGCTGTTACTTATTCCATAGGTCACGGAGCTTATGAGGAATTTGGTATAGGCATTACTTGTCTTGGATTGATAGGTACTGGTAATGCAGCACCTGATATATTGTTTTTTCAGTTATTCTCTGTATCCACAGAAGTAATTTCAGATGCTGCTGTGGCTGTCATAATTTTTTATGGCATACATAAACAAAAATCTTTTGTAACTTTGTCCGCAGCTATACTTACACACACTGTTTCTAATGCTTCTGTCGGTATTTTTATTGAGCCTGTTGCTATTTTATTGCGTACTTTGATTTCCGTTGTTTTATGCTATGCCGGATACCAATGCTGGAAATCGCTGAAAAGTCCGTTGAGAAATAATACTGATATGTTATTTTAAGGAGAGTTGTTATGTCTGCACCGTTAGCTGATAAAATACGTCCGAAATCTCTTGCCGATGTTGTTGGTCAGGAGCATATTCTCGCCGATGGAAAACCTTTGCGTAAGATTATTGAAAGCGGTACTGTGCCTAATATGATTTTTTACGGACCTTCCGGAGTCGGCAAGACAACAGTTGCCCGTATCATAGCTGATAATTGCGGTATGTCACTTTATAAGCTCAACGGCACGAACGCCTCGCTCTCTGACATCAAGGATGTTGTTGCCGATATTGGTACTTTTGGTAGCGAAAACGGCATTCTGCTTTACCTTGACGAAATACAGTACCTTAACAAAAAGCAGCAGCAGAGTTTACTTGAATACATTGAAAACGGCGATATTACGTTGATTGCTTCAACTACTGAGAATCCATATTTTGCTGTTTACAATGCTGTTATCAGTCGAAGTACAGTTTTTGAATTTAAGCCAGTGAGTGCTGAACAGCTCGTTCCGGCAATAAGACGTGCTTTCAGGATCATGTCAGAGGAAAGCGGAAATGAGATCAATGCTTCCGATGAGATAATCCTGAAAATTGCTTACAGTTGCGGCGGAGATGTAAGAAAAGCTATGAATACAGCGGAACTGGCTGTGTTATGCGGCGAAGCTTCTGAGAATACTGTCAGCATCACTGAGAGTTCGCTTGAAATACTTGCACAGCGCAGCAATATGCGATATGATCGTGACGGGGATCAGCACTATGATATTCTTTCTGCATTTCACAAGTCGGTTCGAGGTTCAGATGAAAATGCCGCACTGCATTACGCAGCACGGCTGATCGAGTCTGGTGACATTATTTCGTTGTGCAGACGAATGCTCTGCATAGCTTCTGAGGATGTGGGACTTGCCTACCCTATGGCTGTTCCAATCGTGAAGGCTTGTGTTGATTCCGCTTTGCAGTTAGGACTGCCGGAAGCGCGTTTGCCTATTGCTGAGGCTGTAATACTTATGGCGACAGCTCCAAAGTCTAACAGTGCTTGTGCTGCTATTGACGCTGCTTTGAGCGACCTCAGAAGCTGTGATGCACTTGACTTCCCACGTCATCTTCAGAACAAGCATTGCGACGGAGCAGGTGCTAAGATTGTAGGACAGCATTACCTATATCCGCATAATTATCCGAATCACTATGTTAAGCAGCAATACCTTCCGGATGCTTTGAAGGATCACGTCTATTATGAGTTTGCAGATAACAAGCAGGAGCAGGCTGCACTGCAATATCGTAAAAAAATCATAGCTGAAAGCAAATAATAGTTCGATGATGTTTTATGCAAATATAAAGCCCCGAGAGACCTTCGGGGCTTTTATCATATTCAATTTTACAATCGTAAAGCGACTTTCATCACTTAGCTAAATTACCCTTTGGACTCACCCTTTCGGTTCAGATATTTGTAGAATACATTGCTTTTTTTATAGCACCACATTCTTTCAAAAAGTAATTAAGCAAATTAATTTCTCATCGGACTCACCTTATTACTTAGAATATTATCGGTCATTCCGTACAGACTGTAACGTCTGCCACCGATACCATAGAATAAAGTACTAAATTCTCATTGGACTCAACCTTTACCATTTATTTTCGATTGAATTTATCTAAAGACTCATTGTCGAAATTTCAGATAATCCTGTATCCAAATTGAGTTTAGACATGAAGCCGTTTTCAGTCAGCAATACGTCCGCTTTATAATTGAAATCTTAACATTTGCAACTTCACGCTTTGGAACAAGCTGATACAAGCTTATATTCCCTCTTGATGCGTTTCAATTACTCAGCAAGCCCGCCGGCTTCACGCTGCTGTCCGATAGTTTCTTCCATTGGACTCACCACCCCTTCCGCTTTTAATAATTTACATTGAGGTTTGTGCCTCAGTCCAAGTAAATTACAGCTTGGAGAACCTCAATTCTGGTTCTTCCTTTATCTTGATTATATAATACCACACATTTTGTGAAATGTCAATATAAAATTATAAAGATGTATCACAATTTGGTATAAATCGTTGGTGTGCACAAAAACGAGATTAGCATTTAGTGCATATTTAATAAAGCAGAAGGCGGTTATCATTTCCACTTGCATTTTTTGTGTATTCATTGTATAATATTTATATTACATGGCGCTTAGCCGGATTGGAGATAACTATGTCAGAAATGAATGAATACACCCCTGAGCTTTTTGAACTCATTGATGATGATGGCAACAAAAAGAATTTTGAATTGATCGATGCTGCTGAAATCAATGGTGAGCAATATTATTGTATGGTTCCAGCTGTTGAGGACGAGGACTTCCTTAACTCTGACTGCGATATTGTTATACTTAAAACTATCGACGATAACGGTGAGGAGATACTTGCTTCTATTGATGATGATGATGAGTTTGAAGAAGTATCAGGATTCTTCCTTCAGCGTATGCAGGAAGCTTTTGAAAGTGAAGAAATGTAAAATCTTGACAAAAAATCACAAAAAATCTTTAATAAGGTATTGACTTTTGCTTATAATAGTGATATAATATAATTAGCAAAAGTAAATAATCTGCCTTGTTCGGTGAAATATAGTTCATTTGATCCAACACATTTTTAAAGGGAATTCAGCTCCGTTTGTGGACTGCAGACCTCCCCACGGGAAGAAGGGAGCGAGAAACACTCGGGCGTTTACCCACCTGCTGAGTGCGGGTTTCATTCACTATATGACGGCAAGGCGGATATTTTTTACCGTTTTATAAACTAAAACAGCCGGTTGGGAGACTTCCCTTCCGGCTGCTTTTTTATGGTTCGGTTTCTATAACTTTACCTTCTCTTATACTTGCTTGGCAGTCAATATAGCGCTGGTTTGAACTTCCTCTGAATTTGATTTCCCAGTCCTTTTGTTCAAGGATAAAAGGTCCGTCAATTAAGTAGTCGGTAACTTCAAGTAGGTCTATCCAGCTGCTGTCGCAGCGGTCGTGCCATAAATGCTCAAATGTATAACCAGTATAGGTAATGACGTTCATGCCAAGTGCTTTGATCTGCTTTCCAAGCACTGAGAGTGCCTTTGCCTGACAGAATGGTTCTCCGCCGCTGAATGTTACACCGTCAAGAAGCGGATTAGACTTGATCTTTTCAAGCAGTTCGTCTGTATCGACTACTGTTCCGCCGTCAAATGAGTGCGTCTGCGGGTTGTGACATCCTTTGCAGTCGTGCGGACACCCTTGTGTAAAAATTGTAAATCTGATTCCGGGACCGTCAACGATAGAATCATTGACAGTTCCGGCTATCCTGAGTTCCATTATATCACCTTAAACATTATGCTTTACTCTGTCGTGCTCTTCTGAGCGTTTGCCGTTGTTAAAACGATCGAGCGTACCAACAAGGTAGCCTGTTATACGGCGGATTCGATCGAAAGCGACATTGTTTGTGTGCTCTCTTCTTCCGCAGTAAGGACACACCTCGCCGATTATGCCTGTGTATCCGCAGCATGGATCACGGTCTACCGGATGATTGATCGCACCGTATCCGATACCGGATTCCTTCATGCAGCGTACTATCTTTTCAAATGCTGTTAGGTTTTCGAGCGGATCGCCGTCAAGCTCAATATAACTGATATGACCGGCATTTGTGAGCTCGTGATATGGAGCTTCTATCTTGATCTTGTCGAATGCACTTATCGGATAGTATACAGGTACATGGAATGAGTTTGTATAATAATCACGGTCTGTAACGCCTTCGATTATACCGAATTTCTTAGCGTCCATACGTACAAAACGTCCTGAGAGACCTTCTGCCGGAGTTGCAAGAAGTGAGAAGTTGAGACCTGTTCTGTTTGATTCCTCGTCGAGACGTTTTCTCATTGAGGTTATTATCTCGATACCAAGCTCACGAGCCTCTTCACTTTCACCGTGGTGTGCGCCTATGAGTGCCTTGAGAGCTTCGGCAAGTCCGATAAATCCAACTGAAAGAGTTCCGTGTTTGAGTATCTCCCCTACTGTATCATCGGGAGAAAGCTTGTCCGAATCAATCCAGATCCCCTGTCCCATAAGGAACGGGAAGTTTCTTACACGCTTTTGCGACTGAATGTTGAAGCGGTGCATAAGCTGATCTATTGCGAGATCCATCATGTCATCAAGCATATCGAAGAACAGTCCTACGTTATGGTCTGCCTTGATGGCAAGACGAGGAAGATTGATAGATGTAAAGCTGAGGTTACCGCGTCCTGTTACTATTTCGCGTGAAGGATCATGCTTGTTTCCGATAACTCTTGTACGGCATCCCATGTATGCGATCTCAGTATCAGGATTGCCCTCCTTGTAATACTGAAGATTATAAGGTGCATCAATGAAAGAGAAGTTCGGGAACAGACGCTTTGCTGATACCCGACAGGCAAGCTTGAAAAGATCATAATTCGGATCAGTTGGATTATAGTTGATACCGTCCTTGATCTTAAAAATGTGTATCGGGAAGATAGGTGTCTCGCCGTTACCGAGACCAGCCTCCTGAGCGAGCAGGACGTTCTTGATTACCATTCTTCCTTCAGGTGAAGTGTCAGTACCGTAATTTATGGAGCTGAACGGAGTCTGAGCACCTGCACGGCTGTTCATGGTATTCAAGTTATGGATAAGTGCTTCCATAGCCTGATATGTTGCTCTGTCGGCTTCTTTTTCGGCATTCTTCTTTGCGAATGCCTGTATTTTGTCAACGATGTCTTCGCTTGTATATTTAAGAAGGATTTCCTTTTCCTTTTCCTGATAGCCGTTATCGTTGGCAAGGATTGGTTTAAGGTTCTTGCCTTCAAATAATTCCTTTTTGATAGAAGCTACTATTTCGTCTTCATTATCAACATCAGCGATAAGTGATAATGCTCTTCCGACGTTCTGAATGTATCTTGAAGCATACGTCTTTTTTACGCCGTCAGCCATTGCGTAATCAAAAGTAGGGATACTTTGTCCGCCGTGCTGATCGTTTTGATTTGACTGTATAGCGATACAAGCAAGTGCTGAGTAGCTTGATATATCATTAGGCTCACGGAGATAGCCATGACCGGTGGAGAAACCATTTGTAAAGAGCTTCTTGAGATCAATCTGACAGCAGGTAGTTGTAAGGGTATAGAAATCAAGATCGTGGATGTGAATATCGCCTTCGCGGTGTGCTTTTGCGTGTTTAGGATCGAGAACGTACATCTCGTAGTATTCCTTTGCAGATACCGAGCCGTATTTGAGCATAGTACCCATAGCAGTATCGCCGTCGATATTGGCATTTTCTCTCTTGATGTCGCTGTCCTTAGCAGGACTGAATGTCAGTTCGTTGAGTACGCACATCAGATTAGTCTTCATCTCACGTGAGCGTGTACGCTCATAGCGGTAGAGAATGTAAGCCTTAGCTGTTTTAGCGTGACCTTTTTCGATAAGGGTTTTTTCAACGAGATCCTGAATCTCTTCAACTGTCGGCACTTTACCGGGGTTTTGCTCTTCATATAATCTGCAAACCTCTACGGCAACGTCCATAGCGGCGTTAAAATCTGTTCCGCCTTTGGCTTGTGCTGCTTTGAAGATTGCGTTTGCGATTTTTTCGATATTGAACGGCACTTTTCTGCCGTCTCTTTTGATAATGTGGATTATCATCTATATCATTACCTCCAAACACAATATATAGTGTCTCCGTTTCTATGTTACTATATTAGTATAGAACAAAATTCATATAAAGTCAATTGTGGAAATTAACAATCAGAATCTGAGTATAGGACTTACAATTGTAAGAAATGTATATAAAATGTGTTAAAAATTAGTTGTTGGCTATATTACGTTACTCAAATCTACTACTTGTATTAAAAAAACTGCACCACTATATATAGTGGTGCAAATTAGTTATATTGTATGTGTTAAAATGTAGGATTCTATTTTTTTATAGCCCTCTTCGGTCAGTGTAGAATCATCGTCTGACCAGTAGTTATCAGAGATAGTTCCATCTGCTGAACGGAGTGCTGTATTTGTGTCTAAGCAGTACACTCCTACACTCTTTGCCATGTCCATAAGCTTTGTGTTGTATTCGTCTACGAGTTCGCTTGTGATTGTTGTACTTTCTGCCGGAGCAGGCGGCACTTGCATTACATATATGTGGGTATCAGGAAGATAATTGTGCAGACTTGTAACAAGAGTTGTGTAGCTTGCTATCATGTCACTTACTGTGTTGGTACCAAGGTCGCTTCCGAGCATTATATAGATATTTTCGGGCTTTTTCAGCTGCATAGTCTGATATGCTGTGATGTTTCCGTATGAGGAAGAGATAGTGGTCTCGTTGCAGTTTTTGGCGTTTAGCAGAGAGTTTCCTACTACATCTTCAAAATCAGTATATTTGGATATGGAAAGCAGTATTGTGTCTGTTATGATGCAGCAGTTATCAAAATATGATGAATCAACAGCTGCCGACTGTGCAAGAGGGTATGTTATTGTACCGCTGCTTGCTGCTGCTTGAGTTTCTGAAACATTGTTTTCAGCTGTTGAGTCTTCGGATGAGAGGGTGTTGCCTTCTTCATCGGTTAAAGCTTCAGTAGTTATCGCAGTAGTTACCGCAGATTTATCATCGTCATCATCATCAAGAAGATCACCTTTTACATTTGCATTTATCATATATAGTATAAAGCAGACAAGAAATGTGAGAAAAGTTATAATGATAAGCATCATGAAACTGAATCTTACTTTCGGCTTTACACGTTTTTTATTAGATATTCTCTGTACTGTATGCTTTTTTTCCATATTTACTCCATTGCTGTTATTTATGATTTGCTTCCTGGCAAACACTATTTATTATTATACCCTGTATTCCTTATTTTTGCAAGTGGTTTTTTATATTTTGTGCAGTTTTTTAGCTGTGTAAGTGTAAGAAACTTTGCTTTTTTCCGTACATCTTGCTATTTCTGTAATAATATGCTATAAGCGGGGAGCCCCCGCTGGCTTTTTCGCGGCGTAAGTGTAAGAAACGCTGCTTTTTTTCCGCGCATCTTGCTATTTCTGTAATAATATGCTATAATTATATTTGGACTTTTACAGTCTTAAACCAATTACTATTCGGAGGTACACATAATGACTTACAAAGAAAGCTTTATAAAATTCATGGTGGACTGCGGTGTTCTTACTTTTGGTGAATTTACACTTAAAAGCGGCAGAAAAGCTCCATATTTCATAAACTGCGGTAACTACAAGACTGGTGCTCAGCTCGCAAAGCTTGGTGAATACTACGCAGAATGTATTCATGAAAACAATATACCTGTTGAAACTCTCTTTGGTCCGGCTTACAAGGGAATCCCACTTGCCGTTTCTGCTGTTGTTGCACTCAGTAATAAATTCGGTATTGATGTTTCTTACTGTTTTGACCGTAAAGAAGCTAAGGATCACGGCGAGGGAGGTATGTTCGTAGGAAAGACTCTCACAGACGGTGAAAAGGTAGTTATCATTGATGATGTCATGACTTCCGGCAAGGCGCTTCGTGAGTCAATGCCTAAGCTTAAAGGAGCTGCTGATGTTGATGTTACAGGTATGGTAATTACTGTTGACCGTATGGAAAAAGGTACAGGCGAGCTTTCAGCTGTACAGGAAGTAAAGCGCGATTTCGGCGTTACTGTTTACCCTATCGTTACTATGGAGGACATTATTGACGCTATCAGAAACGATATAGTTCCAGGTAAAGAATACCTTGATAAGATGCTTGAATACAGAAAAGCCTACGGCATTACCGGCTGATAAGACACGGTTCTGTTTATTCCCAGAGGCACATTATAATGAAGAAAAAATATTGCATTATCACTCAGCTTGTTCTGCTTTTCTGGTTCTTTCTTGATATGACGGGCGTGTATTTCGGAGAACGCTATCTTGTCACACGCTCATATAAGGATGACGGACTCTTCTTCCTTATTTATCTGTTCACTGTACTACTATTCATCTTCAGAGAAAAAGCCGGAAAATGGGTAGTTTTGGTTTGGACATCGATATGGTTTGCAATTCAGTTTCTCTGTCATGAGTGGTATACTATTTTCGGAAAGGGCTTCATGGGTACTCTCGAAGGAAAGGAAAAATTCTTCTCAGGCTCGCTTTTCTGGCTCAAAATTGAAGGAAGATATATACCTGATATCTATCACACTATCCTGCACATTCTTATTCTGACAGTAATTGCAACCTCAATACGCTATATCAGGTTCAGCAAAAAAGAAAACTGAACTCTTTGCATTATAAAAGCCCGGAAGAATTTCTTCCGGGCTTTTCTCAGAACAGCATTATTATGAATTGCTCTGTCAGAACAACTGAGATAAGTGCAATAGGATATGTTGCGGCATATGCGGCGGCAACATCGTCTGTACCTGCGGTTGTTATGAGTGTACCAAGTGCAGGTGTTGAAGTCATACCGCCTGTGATAGAACCAAGGTTGTTAAGCAGATTCAGCTTCAATACGTACTTTGCAAACAAGAATCCGATAACCATCGGCACGATTGTCATTATCATTCCGTATACAAAGTATATTGGCTTGAAGTATTCAACGAATTTTGCACCGCCTTTAATTCCCGAACCAATAAGGAAGAGCATAAGTCCGAGTTCACGGAGAACTTTCAATGTTGAATCCTTTGGCATGAAATTGATATTGGCAACACGTCCGAAGTGACCGAATACAAGGCAAACGAGCAGACAGCCACCTGTGGTTGAAAGTGAAAAATTCTTGAACTTGAATGAACCGATAAGAATACCGATTCCGGCTGCAAGTGCGAAAGGCATAAGTCCGAAGCTATCCATTTCGATTAGCTTTTTATCCGAATTTTTATTCTTTACTTCTGAACTTGCTGATTTGAGCAGCTGACGTTCCTTTTCCATGTCCGCCTTGAGAAGCTTTGGCATAAGCTGAACAAAGAGCACAACGCCGATAACGCCAAAGATATAGGCAATTCCTGAACCTACTGCAACTGCGTCCTCAAGGTTATGTCCAGCCGCTTCTTTTGCTGCTGATAGTCCAGGGGTACTTGTGAGTGCGCCTGAGAGAAGTCCTGCCATGAGTGCGGTGAATTCATCATTGTCGAGATTTGTGAAGTTTCTTCCTATAAGCATACATCCTATGCAAGCAAGTCCACCGCTGACTATTACTATCATTGCAAGTGTAACGAATGATTTGAAATTCTTCTTGAAATTACTGAAGAAATTCGGTCCGGCTATAAAGCCTACTGCTGAAACGAACAGTACAAGTCCGAGTGTATCAATGATCGAGAGCGAACTCTTTACAAAGCTTGCGTTCATTTCATCTGAAAGTCTGTCATAGAATACTCCACCGTAAACGAGGGCGATCAGAAATACTCCGGCTGTTCCGAGTGAAACGCCCTTGATAGTAATTCTTCCTAAAATATAGCCGATTGCAGCTACGAGAATTACTGAAAAAATCAGGAAAGCGGTTCCGTTTATAGACAGGATACCATTGAATAATTCCATTATTTATCACACAATCTTTCTTTGTATTAACACGACAATAGGACGCAGCGCGTCCTATTGCTGTTTATTTTGTTTTTCTTGCGTAGTGCGGAAGCAGCATTGGTGAAGCTGTTTCATTCTGTACTCCTGCGTCTGAGAGTTCCTTATTGAACTTCTCAATATGCTCAAGAGTAAGTCCGGAAGGCTCTGCGGTCTCCTTTGCCTTTGCGGCAGCATTTATACCTGCGTTTCTGCCGAATACGATAACATCAAGGAGAGAGTTGCCCATAAGTCTGTTTCTGCCGTGGATACCGCCTGCGACTTCGCCGGCTGCATAAAGATTGGCAATATCTGTTGAGCAGTCCTCAGAGATGTTAAGTCCTCCGTTCTGGTAATGGAGAGTTGGATATACGAGGATCGGTTCTTTACGGATGTCGATGCCATACTTGCCAAACATTCTCATCATTGCAGGTATACGTTTCTCGATAGTGCCTTCACCGTTTTTATACTCGATCATTGGTGTATCGAGCCATACAGCTTTTCCGAGCGAGGTTTCGATTCCCTTATTGCGTTCTGTACATTCACGTATGATAGAAGCAGCTGTTACATCACGAGTTTCAAGCGGATGCATGAATACATCGCCGTCTATATTGATAAGCTTTGCACCGAGTGAACGTACCTTTTCGGTAACGAGTGCACCGAATATCTGCTCAGGATAGCCTGTGCCTGTTGGATGATACTGAAGTGTATCAGCGTAAAGAAGTCTTGCGCCTACTCTGTAACCGAGGATAAGACCATCAGCAGTTGCGCCGTAGTGGTTTGATGTCGGGAATCCCTGATAGTGAAGTCTTCCTGCACCGCCGGTAGCGATGATAACTGTCTTAGCTCTTGCAACGAGAAGCTGCTTTGTCTCCATATTCATAAGTACAGCTCCGGCAGCCTTTCCGTCCTTGTCAAGGATTATCTCAACGGCTGCTGTGAAGTCAATTACCGGTATACCGCGGTTGAGCACTTCATCACGGAGTGTTCTCATTATTTCAGCGCCGGAATAGTCCTTTGCAGCGTGCATACGCTTGCGTGATGTACCGCCGCCGTGAGTTGTTACCATAGTACCGTCAGGCTCTTTGTCAAATTCAACTCCGAGCTTATTGAGCCACTGTATAGCTTCCGGAGCTTTTGTTACAAGCTTCTTTACAAGTTCAGGCTTTGCAGCGAAGTGTCCGCCGCCGAAAGCGTCGATATAGTGGATAGCCGGTGAATCGTTCGGCTTATCTGCTGCCTGTATACCGCCCTCTGCCATCATTGTGTTGGCATCGCCGATACGGAGCTTTGTAACGATCATCGCTTTTACGCCTGCTTCATCAGCTTCGATAGCTGCGGATGCACCTGCACCGCCGCCGCCGATTATAAGTACGTCTGTATCATAGTCAGGAGTGCTGAGATCAACGTCTGATGCGCTGATACGGCTCTTACCCTGAAGAAGTTCAGCGAGCTGAGTCGGTACTTTCTCACCTTTGTTTACGCCGGCTGAAAGTACAGTGAATTCGTCTTTTTTATAGTCAGGGTGGAATGAAGCGAGAAGCTCATCCTTCTCTTCGGCAGTCATTCTTCTTGGCTCAAGTGCAGCGTTTTCTGCTCTTTTTGCAGCAACTACCTTTGCAAGTTCGTTGAGTTTTTCGATTTTGTACATAACTTCTCCCCTCCCTTACTTCTCGATCTCACGGTTGTTATACATAGCCTTGATCTCTTCAATATCGTCAACGGATTTTGCCATGAGTTCAGCGATCTTTTCATCGAAGATACCTTCGTTGATTTCATTTACCCTGTCGTTGAGGTGTCTGCATTCAGGAGCGATGTACTTTCCGTTGAGACGTCTTGCGAGCATTGCTACCTGAGGATGTGAGATACCGGCTGGACAGCGTGATGAACATACACCGCACATTACGCAGTCGAAGCTTTCTTCAGCACACTTGTCATATTCACCGCGCTGAGCATAGGCGATATACTGCATTACGTTAAGTTCCTGTGTACAAGCCTTTGTGCAGGCGTTACAGCCTACGCAGGCATATATCTCAGGATAAAGCTGCATCATTACCTGCTGATCCGGTTTTATGTCTTCAATGTTGTATATCTTCTTTTCAAGCGGGAAGAAAGGAAGTGTAGCAACATACATATTTTCCTGTACCTCTGTCTGGCAGGCAAGACATCCGTGAAGCTGTGATTCACCCTTTATTCTGTAAATAGTAGCGCAGGCACCGCAGAAACCGTTGCGGCAGCCGCATCCTCTTACCAGTTCGTAGCCTGCATATTCCATAGCTGTCATTATTGTAAGTCCGGCAGGTACGCTGTATTTCTTACCAAACAGGTAAACATCTATCATATTTTCCATTATTGCTCCTCCTGTTATCAATATTCGTCCGGAAGTTCATCGAGCTGATCAAAACGAAATACCGGTCCGTCCTTGCAGACGTATTTGTTTCCGATATTGCAGCGTCCGCACTTGCCTACGCCGCATTTCATGCGAAGTTCCATAGTTGTATAGACCTGAGTTTCTGTGAAGCCGATCTCTTTAAGTCCAGCGAGAGTGAATTTGATCATGATCGGAGGTCCGCATACAAGGACGGTCTTATTTGTAGAAGGATTAAGCTCCTTTACATAGTTTGGAACGAATCCGACATGACCGTCCCAGCCTTCCTGTGCATTATCTATCGTGAGGTTGACTTCAACGCCGTCATCAGCCATCCATTCGTCTATGATCTCCTGATAGTCAACGAGATCGTCCTTTGAACGTGAGCCGTATATTACCTGAATGCTTCCGTAATTCTCGCGCTTATCCCTTACGTAATGGATAACTGAGCGGAGCGGTGCAAGTCCGATACCGCCTGCAATGAACAGGAGGTCCTTGCCTTTGAGTTCAGTCTCAACAGGGAAAGCGTTTCCGTAAGGTCCTCTGAGTGTGATCATCTGTCCAACATCCATAGCATGAAGCCATGAAGTCAGGCAGCCGCATTTCTTGATGCTGAATTCCATATAATCCTTATTTGTAGGTGAAGACGTTATAGAAAACATTGCCTCCCCTACTCCAGGGATAGAAAGCATCGCACACTGTCCGGGCATATGCTCAAAGACCTTGCCGCCCTCCGGAGCTTCTACGCGGAATGTCTTTACATCCGGAGTATCTATACGAATATCGGTAACAATGCCGACATAAGGTATCAATGTATCGTTACTGTTCATCACTTTTCCTCCAATGCTTTCATGACCTTGACTATGTTCATGGATATAGGACACTTTGAAAGACATCTTCCGCAGCCTACACAGCCGAATTCACCGTTATTGTTTGCAGGGAAATAAACAAGCTTATGCATGAATCTCTGGCGGAAGCGTTCAAGCTGAGTAAGTCTCGGATTGCCGTGAGCCATTTTTGTAAAGTCTGAATACATACATGAATCCCAGCAGCGATAGCGTTTGATGCCGTTTCCGGTATTGAAGTCCTTAATGTCATAGCACTGACAGGTAGGACATACAAAGGTACAGGTTCCGCAGCCGAGGCAGCTTTCAGAGAGTTCAGCCCATTTATCAGAATTGAAATACTCGTTGAGTTTGTCTCCGCCAAAGTTTTCAGTTGAAAGCTTTGCAAGCGGCAGCTTTGACATTATTGTCTTTGTTCTTTCGATAGCCTTGTCGAGCTCAGCTGTGTCGCCGTCTTCAAGCAGTGAAGCGATAGAATCAAGGAATGCTGTTCCCTTTTCTGTATTTGCTTTGAAATAGTAGTATCTGCCGTCGCTCCAGCAAGCGCAGTCTCCTTCGGGAGCAGTAGGATCAATGCCAAATGTCTGACAGAAGCAGGTCTCAGCAGGTCTTGTGCAGGCTAATGAAACTACTGTTCCGTGGTCGCGGCGGTTTTTGTAGTAGCTGTCTACCGGATCAACGAGGTATACTTTATCAAGTATAGTGAAGCTTCTTGCATCGCAGGGGCGTACACCGAAAATTACAAAATCTTCGGATTCCTTACGGATGTCCTTAACTTCGATGTTCTTGCCTTCCATTTTGAACTCAACAAGGTCTTCGGTCTGTGGGAAGAAGAAATCCTTTGCACTTCTGAGTGTATTGAGATTGTAGGTAAGCTTCATACCAGGCTCATACTTTTTATATTCAGCCTCGCCGTCTTCACGGTTTGTCGGGATATAGAGAGTGTTTTTAGCGGAGACAGCTGCAAAAAGCTCGTCTAACTTATCAAAAGCGATTCTCAGCATTACTCAACACCCCTTTCGTGAACTATGCTTGCCTCGCAGTCATCAGCTGTGTAATCAGTAAGCGGTGCGCGGGATGTTATATCCTCGCCTGCCTGATATTCACCGTAAAGTGAGTTGATGTCCTTGATGAATTTTCTGTTGAGGAGGTGAAGCGGGATATGCTGAGGACATACTCTTGAACATTCACCGCAGTCTGTACATCTTCCGGCAACGTGGAATGCACGGATGATGTGGAACATATTCTCCTCGAAGCTGTCGGCAGGAGCTTTGTTGTCGATGCCGGACTTCGGGTTATCGAATACACAGTTCTCGCAGGTGCAGGCTGGACATACATTTCTGCACGCATTGCATCTGATGCACTTTGAGAGCTCGCCTCTCCAGAAGTCATATCTCTCCTGAGAGGTCATGTTTTCAAGCTTCTCTACCATATCAAAACGGTTGGATTCGAGGACATCTCCATCCTCACCGATGAGTTCATCATAAGTTACGTGCTTCTTGCTCTTACATGAAGCGCACTTATCAAGTATAGCCTCATAGAACGGCATAGTTTCCTCACCGTAGATAGTTTCTATCTTTATTGTGTAGTTCTCATTTCTGAGATTTGTGATGCCTGTTATGCCTTTTGCCTTGATCTTTTCAACATCAAGCTTAGGACCTCCGGGAACGCCGATAACGTAAATATTATCGCGGTTTACACGATGTTCCTTTGTAAGCTGATTAAGGCTGTAAGTGTCACATGGCTTGAGGAATGCAAGAACTTTGCCTTCCTTCTGGCTTTCCTTTACGAGATACTTAGATACGTTTGCAGATGTGAAATCATCAAAAACGAAGTCCTTATCAAGTTCTTCGGCAGTTTCAAATACAGCCGGAGTTATATCATATGCAAATTCGCCGCGCTTCCAGCCGATAACACGTTTAACAGTACCGTCGGCAAGGAGCTGTTTGGCTCTGTTTATCATTGCTTCCTGCATCTCAGATCCTCCAGTCTGCGGTTAGGGCCGAGTTTTCTTACGGCCTCAGTGAATTCATTCATAGTAGCTGCAAATTTTGCACCTTCAGCTGCTGATACCCATTCAACTCTTGTGCGGTCTCTTTCGATTCCGAGGAAATCAAGCATACTGAACAGAAGAGTCATTCTTCTTCTGGTGAAGTAGTTTCCGGATGTATAGTGGCAGTCACCCGGATGGCAGCCGCAGAGTATCACTCCGTCAGCGCCGCGCTGGAAAGCTCTGAGTATGAACATCGGATTTACTCTGCATGAACAGGGCACTCTGATGATCTTTACATTTGTCGGGTAATTAAGCCTGTTTGTGCCGGAGAGATCAGCTCCTGCATACGAACACCAGTTGCAGCAGAAAGCAACGATCAGCGGCTGAAATTCTTTATTATCATTTACTTGCATATCGCGTCTACCTCCGCCATGATCTGACTGTTAGAGAAGCCGTTGAGGTCCATTGCGCCCGACGGACAAGCTACTGTACAAGCACCGCATCCCTGACATACAGCAGGATTGACACTTGCAACTCTGCGCACCTTAGTTGTGCGGTCAGGCATTCTGAATTCCTTGTCGATGTATGTTATTGCGCCGTATGGACAAACCTTTTCGCATGATGAACAGCCATTGCACATGAGTTCATCTGAATGAGCAACACATGGGTTGCAGGTGATGCTGTTCTTACAGAGAAGGCCGATAGCCTTTGCAGCTGCTGCACTTGCCTGTGCAACAGTTTCAGGGATGTCCTTAGGGCCTTGACAAGCGCCTGAGAGGAATATTCCGGCAGTTGCGCTCTCAACCGGACGAAGCTTCGGATGAGCTTCTGTGAAGAAATCATTTGTATCCATCTGTGTTGTGAGCATCGTTGCAAGCGGACGTGCAGTCTTGTCCGGTTCGATAGCCGCTGCGAGCACTACCATATCAGCGTTTATGTGAAGCTGTTCATTTGCAAGCAGGTCAGATGCCTGTACATCAATCTTTCCGTCTGATTTCGGGGTAACTTTTCCTACCATGCCCTTTATATAGTGAACATTGTACTGTTCAACTGCACGGCGGTAGAATTCATCAAAGTTCTTTCCGGGAGTACGGACGTCAATATAGAATACATATACCTCGGTATCAGGATACTTCTCGCGGATGAGCATTGCGTGTTTAGCTGTGTACATACAACAGATCTTTGAGCAGTATGGCTTTCCCTTACTGTCGTCACATCTTGAACCTACGCACTGTACAAATACAATGGTGTGCGGATGTGTTTTATCAGAAGGACGAAGAAGAGTACCGCCGTTAGGTCCGGCAGCATTCATCAGTCTTTCAAGCTCGAGGGAAGTTACAACGTCCGGGCACTGATTATATGCGAATTCATCATACTTATCAAGGTTTATAGGATTGAAGCCTGTTGCAACTACGATAGCACCATATTTTTCCTCAATAAACCTATCCTGCTGCTTATAGTCGATAGCGCCAACAGAACAAACCTTTGAACATACGCCGCATTTGCCTGTTTTCAGCATCATGCAGTAATTCGGATCAATTGTAGCTACCTTTGGAACAGCCTGTGCAAATGGGATATAAACGGCGCTTCTGTTATCAAGCCCCATATTGAATTCATTAGGTACTTTCTTCATCGGACATTTCTCTGTACAGAGTCCGCAGCCGGTACACTTGGTCTCATCAACGAAGCGAGCCTTCTTCTTTATGGTTACTGTGAAGTTGCCGACGAATCCCTTGACATCTGTTACTTCGCTGAATGAATGTATAGTTATATGTTCATTCTGTGAAGCCTCTACCATTTTAGGTGTGAGAATGCAAGCGGCGCAGTCAAGAGTCGGGAAAGTCTTGTCGATCTGTGCCATTTTACCGCCGATAGTAGGCTGTTTTTCTACGATGTCAACATCGAATCCTGCTTCTGCTATATCGAGAGCTGTCTGGATACCTGCAATACCGCCACCGATGACGAGAGCTCTTTTTGCAACCGGACTTTCACCTGCTATAAGAGGTGCATTGAGGTGTACCTTAGCAATAGCGGCACGTCCAAGGATTATTGCCTTATCAGTTGCAGTAGCAATGTCCTTATGTATCCATGAGCACTGTTCGCGGATGTTTGCGATCTCAACGAGATACGGGTTAAGTCCGGCAGCAGCAGCTGCTTTTCTGAATGTATTCTCGTGCATACGCGGTGAGCATGAACAGATCACTATACCTGTGAGGTTATGCTCCTTTATTGCATTTTTTACAAGGTTCTGACCGGATTCAGAACACATATACTGATAATCCTGAGAGATGACTACTCCGGCTTCGTGACCGAGAGTCTCAGCAACAGTTTTTACGTCTACCGTTGCGGCGATATTAGTACCGCAGTGACAGACAAATACGCCTATTCTCTGCATTTGTGTCAGACCTCCTTACTTTGCATACTTTCTGAGTGCGGTAACGATAGCCTGCTGAGGAAGTTCATCATCAAGCATAGCCGGTATCTGGTCCGGACTCAGGTGGTTATTGTCCTGCATTCTTACAGCTGCAAGTCTTACTGCTTCAACGACCTTTGCAGGTTCTACGTTTCGCGGGCATCTGTCAACGCAGGCAAAGCAGGTAAGACATTTATAGAGCGACTTTGAATTCATAAGGGTTTCAATATCGCCTTTTTCTACCATGTAAACAAACTGATGCGGATGGTATTCCATCTCGTCATAAGAAGGACACGTTCCGGAGCATTTTCCGCAGCGCATACATTTAAGTACGTTGACACCGCTTGAACGCAGCACTTGTTCTTTCAGGTTTTTATTCATTGCTTGCCTCCTTCAGTCCGAGAGCCTCGGCGAGCAGTTCTGTGAAATAGTATACGGGAAGATCAACTTCTGAATTCTTTTTGAGATTGTATAGACAGAGCGGACAGGCTGTTATCACCATATCTGCCCCCTGATCCTTTGCTGAGTTCATTACAGCATTGCTGCGTTTAGCAGCCTGAGACTTATCCTCGAGAGTGATGTAGCCGCCGCAGCATTCATTTCTCTGTGCATAAATGACAGGCTCTGCACCGATAGCTTTTATGAAGTTTTCCATAATGGTTGGATTCTCAGGATCGTCCATAGCCATAGCCTTTGACGGACGAAGCAGCAGACATCCGTAGTATGCTGCGATCTTTTTGCCCTTAAGAGGATTTGTTACCTTCTTTGCAAGTTCATCGAATCCGATTACATCACGAAGGAGTTCGAGATAGTGATAAACAGTAGTCTCGCCGCTGTAAGGTTCAGCAAGTCCGAGGTAATTATTGACCTTTGCTGCCATATCCTCATCATTTGAGATGTCATAGTTAGTCTGCTTTATGACATTATGACAGGCGGAACATACAGTTACGAGGGGACGTCCGAGCTCCTTTGCGGCGTTAAGTGTTCTTACAGCAGAAAGCTTGGTAGCGATCTCGTCCTTAGCTGTTGTGTAAGCACCTCCGCAGCACTGCCAGTCGGCTGGCTCTTCTAATTTTATGCCAAGAGCTTGTGCGCTGGATCTTGCATAAACATCAAGATCCTTTGCCTTAGTTCTGAGCGTACATCCGGGATAATATGTAAAAGTTTCCATAGCACTTTCCTTTCAAATCAAGCCATTTTTTCTGGATGGAAAACTTCATCGAATTTTTCAGCTGTAAGGAATCCGAGTTCTACGCAGGCATCCTTAAGTGAAATGTTGTCTTTGTAAGCTTTTTTCGCAGTTTTTGCAGCATTTTCATATCCGATGTATGGATTGAGTGCGGTAACGAGCATGAGCGAGTTATAGAGGTTGTGGTGCATTTTTTCTTTGTTTGCTTTGATTCCAACTGCACAGTTTTTATTGAAGCTGATTATAGATTCAGAAAGAAGTCGTGCTGACTGAAGGAAATTGTATGCACACACCGGCATAAATACGTTGAGTTCAAAGTTACCTTGTGAAGCTGCCATACCTACTGCAACATCGTTGCCCATTACCTGTACAGCGACCATTGTTACCTGTTCGCACTGTGTCGGATTTACCTTTCCGGGCATAATTGATGAACCAGGTTCATTCTCAGGGATGAATATCTCTCCAAGACCGTCGCGAGGTCCGGAAGCGAGCCATCTTACATCGTTAGCGATCTTCATCATATCAGCTGCAAGCGCTTTTAGAGCGCCGTGAGCAAATACGATCTCGTCTTTTGAGGTGAGAGAGTGGAACTTGTTTGGAGCAGTTACGAAATCCTTGCCTGTAAGCTGGCTGATAGCAGCTGCGGACTTTTCTGCAAAACCTGCCGGAGCATTAAGTCCTGTACCAACTGCTGTACCGCCAAGAGCGAGTTCTTTAAGCTCTTCGCAGGAAGCAGCGATCATTTTTCTGTCTTTTTCAAGTGAAGCTCTCCAGCCGCTGATCTCCTGAGAAAATTTTATAGGAGTTGCATCCTGAAGGTGAGTACGACCGCTCTTTACAATGCCTTCATTTTCTTCTTCAAGACGCTTAAAAGTAGAGATGAGTGTATCAATAGCGGGAAGAACCTTGTCCTCGATAGCGATAACTGCGGCAATGTGCATGGCAGTTGGAAATGTATCATTTGAAGACTGGCTCATGTTTATATCATCATTCGGATGGAGGATACGTTCACCTGCGATCTCGTTGCCTCTGTTGGCAATTACTTCGTTGGCGTTCATATTAGACTGTGTGCCGCTACCGGTCTGCCATACTACGAGCGGAAAATGCTCGTTAAGTGAACCGCTGATGACCTCGTCACAAGCCTGTGAAATAGCAGCAAGCTTCTGATCAGTCATTTTTTCAGGCTTGAGTTCATGATTAGCGATTGCAGCAGCCTTTTTCAGAATTCCGAAGGCGTGAGTGATCTCTCTTGGCATAGTTTCAATGCCGACGCCAATGAGAAAATTCTCATGACTTCTCTCTGTCTGAGCAGCCCAGTATTTGTCGGCTGGTACTTTAACTTCGCCCATAGAATCGTGTTCGATGCGGTAATCCATTCGTATCCACTCCCAGATAAATTTTAGTGTTTGTAACTGCATAAAAATAATGCAGCCCTATAATATAAGTATAACAGTATAAGCTTCAAAATTCAAATTCACAATCAGCATATCGTCATTCAATATTGATATATTCTTAACAAGCTATTTTCGATATGGTGAATATTCATATTTGTGCTTGATCGCATATTTGAATAAATATGCGATACATGTTGTTTCGACATTTTATCATTTTTGTTGCATTTGCTTAACAAATCGCTTTGACGATTGAAGTTTTGGCTGTATTAGGATAGTATTGATCAGTAAGGAATTCCATATTCTTACGACGCAAGATAAAATCAAAGGCTCAAAGCAAATATGTACATATAAATACAGAATATAATAATTCCATATATTATATACATCACAAGAAAGATTGATAATTATTTCACATTTGATATTTTGAATATCGCTGCGTCAATTCCGCAGCGATAAATCTTCAGGTCATATTATTCAGTATCCATTCTTGTGTTGAGTCCATATGATAATGTGGTCAGACTGTCGCCAAGATGAACGTTTTCAACAAGTACGTCTGTGTGTTCCATTCTGAGGTCAAAATGAGTGAAGTTCCAGAACGCCTTGATACCGAGTGATATAAGCTGTTCTGCTACACTTGATGCCGCAGATGTCGGAACGCAGAGTATTGCAGCGATCGGCTTGTTCTTATTGCAGAATTCCGTTAAACCTGACATATCCTCAACTGTAATATCACCGATGCTGTGTCCGATGATCTCCGGATTGACATCAAATGCTCCTATGAGATCAAAGCCTTTGCTCTTGAAATCAAGATGACATGATATAGCTTTTCCAAGATTACCTGCACCTATAAGTATCATTGGTGTCTGGCAGTCGAGACCAAGTATTTTGCCGATCTCCCCTCTCAGGTCACTTACATTATATCCGTAACCTTGTTGGCCAAACTCACCGAAGCAATTAAAATCCTGTCTTATCTGCGAAGCTGTAAGTCCCATTTTTTCAGAGAGCTCGCGTGATGAGATCCTGACATATCCATTTGCTTCAAGCTCGCCGAGAAACCTGTAATAACGAGGTAATCTGCGTATAACTGAATTTGAAATCGTGTTCTTAGACATTGTGTATTTGCCTCTTTTCAGAGTTGGTTATCGTTTCAGATCATTTTATCGAGTCTTGCCTTGATCTCATTGAGGAAAGTTTTTGAGTCAACCTTCTTCTTGTTTTCAAGCTTTGAGATAAGGTAAAGGTCGCCGGTCATTACGCCTTCCTCGATTGTCTGAATAGTTGCCTTTTCAAGCTTATCAGCGAAATCACAAAGTTCAGGAGTATTGTCGAGTTCTCCTCTTTTTCTGAGAGCTCCGCTCCATGCGAAGATAGTTGCAACAGAGTTTGTGGAAGTTTCTTCGCCCTTGAGATACTTGTAATAGTGGCGCTGAACTGTACCGTGTGCTGCTTCGTACTCATATATACCGTCCGGTGAAACGAGTACAGAAGTCATCATTGCAAGGCTGCCGTATGCAGTTGATACCATGTCTGACATTACATCACCGTCATAGTTCTTGCAAGCCCAGATATAGCCGCCGTTTGAACGTATAACTCTTGCTACTGCATCGTCGATGAGTGTGTAGAAATACTCGATGCCTGCTGCTTCGTACTTTTCCTTGTACTCTTTTTCGTATATCTCGGCGAAGATGTCCTTGAAGCGATGGTCGTACTTCTTTGAGATCGTGTCTTTTGAAGCGAACCATACGTCCTGCTTGAGGTCAAGACCATAGTTGAGACAAGCTCTTGCGAAGCCTGCAATTGAAGCGTCAAGGTTGTGAAGTCCCTGAATGATACCGTCAGACTTTGTAAAATCGTGGATGAGCTCACGGGTTTCATTGCCGTTCTCATCAGTTACAACGAGCTCAGCCTTGCTTCCCTTATTTACGCGCATTTCGGTATTTTTGTAAACGTCACCGTAAGCATGACGTGCAATAGTGATAGGCTTAGTCCATGTAGGAATATAAGGCTCGATTCCCTTAACAATGATAGGGGTACGGAATACTGTACCGTCAAGAGCTGCACGGATAGTGCCGTTCGGTGACTTCCACATATGTGTGAGATTGTATTCCGGCATTCTTGCTGCATTAGGTGTTATAGTTGCACACTTAACAGCAACGCCGTACTTTTTAGTAGCCTCAGCTGAATCAAGAGTTACCTGATCCTTTGTCTCCTCACGGTGAATAAGACCGAGGTCGTAGTATTCAGTATTGAGCTCTACATATGGTTCGAGGAGTATCTCCTTGATCCACTGCCAGAGTATTCTGGTCATCTCGTCGCCGTCCATTTCGACAAGCGGAGTTTTCATAGTTATCTTTGCCATTGAGTTTGACCTCCATTATATTTTTATCCAATTACTGCGATTTTCTTGGATCACTTCATTGATTCTCTTGTATAGTCAAGAAGTCCGCCTGCAAGCATGATGTCCTTTGTACGTCCGGAAAGCTCGCAAAGAACAGGGATAGACTTGCCGTTTGTCTTATTGAGTACGGTAAGTTCAGATTTGCCTTCTGCAACAGCCTTTCTTACATCAGCAAGTACAAGCTCGTCGCCTTGTGCAATAGAATCGTAGTCAGCTTCGTTTACGAATGTAAGCGGAAGTATACCTGCATTTATGAGGTTAGCACGGTGGATACGTGCAAATGATTTCACGAGAACTGCCTTTACGCCGAGGTAAAGCGGTGCAAGTGCAGCGTGTTCACGAGATGAACCTTGTCCGTAGTTTGAACCGCCTACGATAATGCTCTTGCCGAGAGATTTTGCTCTCTCAGGGAAGCTTTCGTCACATACTGCAAAGCAGTGCTGTGAGATCTTCGGAATGTTTGAACGAAGAGGAAGTATCTTTGCACCGGCAGGCATGATGTGGTCAGTAGTGATGTTATCGCCGACTTTAAGTGATACAGGTGCATCAATAGTTTCAAGCAGCGGAGTTGTTTCCGGATACGGCTTGATGTTTGGTCCGCGGAGGATCTCAACACTGTCCATTTCAGCTTCTGAAACCGGAGGAACTACCATATTATCGTTAACTGTGAATATCTCAGGAAGCTTGAATTCAGGCATATCGCCAAGCTCACGCGGATCTGTGAGATAACCTGTAAGTGCAGATACAGCTGCCATTTCAGGTGAAACGAGGTATATCTGACCGTCCTTTGTACCGGAACGTCCTTCAAAGTTTCTGTTGAATGTTCTGAGGGAGATACCCTTTGAGTTAGGTGACTGTCCCATACCGATGCATGGACCGCAAGCACTTTCAAGAATACGTGCGCCGGCTTCGATAAGGTCTGAGAGCGCGCCGTTCTGTGCAAGCATATTGAGTACCTGCTTTGAACCGGGAGCAATAGCAAGTGAAACGCTCGGATCAACAGTCTTGCCCTTGAGGATATATGCTACCTTGAGCATATCAAGAAGCGAGGAATTTGTACATGAACCGATACATACCTGATCTACCTTGAGTCTGCCGATCTCCTCGACGCTTTTTACGTTATCAGGTGAATGAGGACAGGCTGCGAGAGGTACAAGTTCACTGAGGTTTATTGTGAGTTCTTCGTCGTATACAGCATCTGCATCTGCTGCGAGAGGTGTCCATACCTCTTCGCGCTGCTGCGCCTTGAGGAACTGTTTTGTGATCTCATCTGATGGGAAAATAGATGTTGTTGCACCGAGCTCAGCGCCCATGTTTGTGATCGTAGCACGTTCTGGTACAGAAAGTGTCTTAACGCCTTCACCTACGTACTCGATTACTTTTCCTACGCCGCCCTTAACTGAAAGTCTGCGGAGAACTTCAAGAATAACGTCCTTAGCTGCTACCCACGGACGAAGTTTGCCTGTGAGTTCAACCTTAACGACCTTAGGGCAGGTTATGTAGTATGCGCCGCCGCCCATTGCAACTGCAACGTCAAGACCGCCCGCACCGATAGCTATCATACCGATACCGCCGCCGGTAGGAGTATGGCTGTCAGAACCGATCAGAGTCTTTCCGGGGATGCCGAATCTTTCGAGATGCACCTGATGACAGATGCCGTTTCCCGGACGTGAGAAATAAATACCATGCTTCTTTGCAACCGAGCCTATGAAACGGTGGTCATCAGCGTTTTCAAAGCCGTTCTGAAGTGTGTTGTGGTCGATATAAGCAACTGAGCGTTCAGTTTTTACTCTTGGTACGCCGATAGCCTCAAACTCGAGGTAAGCCATAGTACCTGTGGCGTCCTGTGTAAGAGTCTGGTCGATACGGATACCGATCTCCTGACCTTTGACATATTCGCCGTCAACAAGATGCGCTCTGAGGATTTTTTCAGTTAAAGTATAACCCATTGAGATCATTCCTTTCAATACATAAGAATACAAAGTAATTGTACTACATTTTATTAAGTTTGTCAAGAATTAAACAATATATTTTTGCCAGAAAAATAAAAGTTGGCTGCCAGACTGTAAAATAACAGTCTGGCAGCCAATATAGACGTTGAAATAATGTTATAAAATTCAGTCAAAAATCAATATCAGACATCGTTACTGATTATGTCATCAAGGCTTTCACGTTTTACGACTACTCTCGATTTGCCGTCTTTAACGAATACTACTGCCGGTTTCTGAAGCCGGTTGTAGTTTGATGACATCGAGTAGTTGTAAGCACCGGTTGCGAGGACTGCGATTATGTCTCCTGCCTCTGCGTGCTGGAGCGGCATATTTTCACCTATAAGGTCGCCGCTTTCGCAGCATCTTCCTGCAATGGTCACTCTTTCATCCCTCGGCTGTGAAGCCTTGTTGGCTACGACTGCTTCGTATTCGGACTCATAAAGTATATACCGCGGATTATCAGCCATGCTGCCGTCAACGATTATGTATGTTCTGGTATCAGGTATCTCCTTGCGTGAACCTGCCTCGTAGAGGGTTATACCGGCTGAAGCTACGATAGAACGTCCGGGTTCGATAAATATGAATGGTTTGATTATTTCGAGTTTTTCACATTCCTCGTTGACAACTTCTGATACTCTTTCCATGTAAACTTCAAAAGGCACAGGATCATGCTCTTCAAGGTATTTGATGCCGAATCCGCCGCCGAGATTGAGTTCTTTAATCTCGAATCCTAATTTGTTCTTTACATCGGCTATAAAACGGAGCATTACTCTTGCAGCTTCCTCAAACGGATAAATATCGAATATCTGAGAGCCGATATGACAATGAAGCCCCGAGAGTTCTATATTCTCGCACGAGAGTGCTTCCTTTACAGCATCGAATGCTTCGCCGGTCTCAATAGCAAATCCGAATTTACTGTCGATCTGACCTGTCATGACTGCCTTGTGAGTATGAGCATCTATGCCCGGTTTTAATCTGAACATGATACGCGCTTTAACGCCCATTTCCTTTGCGATCTTTTCAAGACGTGAGAGCTCACTGAGGTTGTCTACTATGATGTGTCCAACGCCATGCTCTATCGCAAATCTGAGTTCTTCATCAGTCTTGTTGTTGCCGTGGAATCCGACTTTTTCCATTGGGAATCCGGCTTTTACTGCTGTGTATAGTTCACCGATAGATACAGCATCGAGACCGTCGCCTTCGCTTGCGACCAGTCTGCACATTTCAAGGCAGCAGAATGCTTTGCTTGCAAAATGCACCTCGCCTTTTCCATCGTAGTATTTCTTGAAGCTTTCGTGAAAACGGCGAAGATTGTTTCTTATAAGATCTTCGTCCATAACATAGAGCGGAGTGCCGTATTCAGCAGCAAGTTTGGTTGTGTCGACGCCGCCGATAGTCAGGTTTCCCTGAGCATTTATGTCATAGTTATCTGAGATAAACATTTATATCATTCCTTTCAGTATTATAAGGCTTTATTCTTCGTCAGAAGCTATGTCCTCAATTATGCTGCGGAGTTCTTCTGCGCCTTCACCTGTCTGGGATGAAAACGGGATACAATGGATCTCGTTGAAGCATGGGATCTCAGTTTCAAAAGCTTCCATACGTTTGCTGCGTTCTGTTTTGTTGAGCTTGTCGGCTTTTGTGAGGACTATTACGAATGGTGTTTCAGTGTCGATAAGATAGTTTATCATGTTCACGTCATCAGCTGTTGGCTTATGACGCATATCTACAAGCATGAATACCAGTCTGAGATCACGCTCTGAATTCAGATAGCCCTCGATAAGTCCTGCCCAGCGTTCTTTTTCGGACTTCGACACCTTTGCATAGCCGTATCCCGGCAGATCGACAAGGTAGATATTTTCGAGTCCAAAGAAATTTATAGTGGCAGTTTTTCCGGGAACTGAACTCACTCTTGCTAAATTTTTGCGGTTGAGCAGCTTGTTGATAAGTGTTGATTTACCTACATTTGAGTGTCCGGCAAACGCTATCTCGATGCGCTCAGGTGCTGGTATCTGTGAAAATTTACCGTATGCTGCGGTGAATTCTGCTTTGTTATAATTAAGCTTCATTGTTACCTCTTTCAGTTATGACTGTATGAGTGCAGTATCAAGTACATTTTTCAGGTTATCGCAAGGTATGAACTCAATAGCTGATTTTACTGCTTCGTCGACCTCTTCGAGATCAGGTACATTAGCTTTCGGGATAACGACCTTTTTGATCTCTGCCTTGTAAGCTGCCATAGTTTTTTCACGAAGTCCGCCTATCGGAAGCACATTTCCGTGAAGAGTTATCTCACCCGTCATTGCAACGTCTGAGCGTACCGGGCTGCCTGAAAGTGCTGAAACAAGGGCAGTTGTCATTGTAACACCGGCTGATGGACCGTCTTTAGGTACAGCTCCCTCAGGTGCGTGGATGTGTATATCATTATTCTTGTAGAATTCCTGATCAATTCCGTATTTATCAGCGACGCTGCGGACATAGCTTACTGCTATCTTAGCACTTTCCTTCATGACATCGCCGAGTGAACCGGTAACTTCTATCTTTCCTGTTCCTTTCATAACAAGTACCTCAAGCGGCATAAGAACTCCGCCGACACTTGTCCATGCGAGGCCGTTCACAACTCCGACCTGATCCTTTTTTGAAGATATGTCTTCAAGATACTTCTTGACACCGAGGAATTCATGAAGGTCATCAGATTTTACAGTAACGCGTTTTACTTCCTCAGAAGCGATCATTCGAGCAGTCTTGCGGCATATCGAAGCTATTTTTCTTTCAAGTGAACGAACTCCGGCTTCCTTTGTGTAGAACTGGATAATGTCATTTATAGCATCATCGGTTATTTTAAGCTGTCTTGCTTTCAGACCGTGTTCCTTAAGCTGCTTCGGAATGAGATGTTCCTTTGCGATATGGAATTTTTCAACGGCTGTATAGCTTGGAAGTTCGATTATCTCCATACGGTCGCGCAGAGGTCCGGGTATAGCAGATACATCATTTGCAGTTGTGATAAATACAGCCTTGCTGAGGTCGAAAGGCACTTCTATGAAGTGGTCGCGGAAAGCGTTGTTCTGCTCGCTGTCAAGAACCTCAAGCATTGCTGATGACGGATCTCCTTTTATGTCGCTGCAAAGTTTGTCTATCTCATCAAACAGGATGAGAGGATTCATAGAACCTGCCTGAGATATTGCAGTTATGACTCTTCCGGGCATTGCGCCGACGTATGTCTTTCTATGACCTCTTATATCTGCTTCATCTCTGACGCCGCCAAGAGATACTCTTGCGTAATTTCGTCCCATAGCCTTTGCAACGGATTTTGCGATAGATGTCTTGCCGATTCCGGGAGGGCCTGCGAGACAGATTATCTGTCCCTTTATCTCGGGATTGAGCATATGGACTGCAAGAAATTCAAGAATGCGTTCCTTGACTTTTTTTAGTCCGTAGTGATCTTTTTCAAGCACTGCTTCTGCTTTAGGCATTGAAAGCTTAGCTTTGGTGTATTTTCCCCACGGAAGATCAAGTATAGTATCGAGGTAGTTCTTGATCACAAAGGCTTCCTGTGAAGAAGGCGGAAGTTTTGTAAGCTTATCAGCCTCTTTCATCAGTTTTTCCTTTACTTTTTCATCGGCTTTAAGCTCCATGATGTCGTTAATGTAAGCGTAAGCATCATCTCCGTCATCTTCGCCGAGCTGTTCCTGAATTATCCTCATTTGTTCACGGAGATAGTATTCACGCTGTCCTTTATCAATGCTGTTCTTGGTCTGCTCATTGATAAGGTTTTCAAGTTCGAGTATCTCGACTTCTGATGTCAGACAGGCAAAAAGAACTGAAAGCTTGTTTATTATATTTGATTCTTCGAGAAGAGTCTGCTTGTCTCTGTAATTGAGACTGCAATTGAATGTAACGGTCTCAAACAGCTTTACAGGCGAGTCCTGCGTCATTACCGAAGTAAGAAGCTCTTTTGGCATACGCGGGAAAAACGATGAATACTTCTCAAAAATGTCCTTTACTGAAC
>ONAI01000052.1 GCA_900315755.1 uncultured Ruminococcus sp. | reverse complement strand
CTCTTTTTTGTTGAGATTATCATCATAACGCTTAGCCTGCTCATATGGAGTTAGCATTATATCACCTGACTGGTGCAGCTTTTCTGTAAGATCTTTCCCCAGAGATTTCTGCTCAACGATTATAGTAACATTATCATGACGGATATATACATCAATGTACTTTTGATTGCCGTCCACGATGACAGGCTTTTCATATTTCACAAGACCAGTGAGTTTCTCAGCACCGAACACGTCAGTCAAGAGCTGATTCCAATAAGTCTGAGTGTCACTTTTCTCCGAACCTTTGTCTTTCCAATACGCTGCGAACTCTTTTGCAGCCTTTTTCTGTTCCTTATCGGTCATGTTGGTACCTCCAATGCTCGATTCATTAAGTACATTTTACCATATTCGGATGAATAAATCAACGGATTTATATAAAAATAAGCTGATACCTACATTATTGTAAGTATCAGCTTGTGTCCTATTCAGTTTGGTTTGTAATTTGTTCCGCTAAGAGCAGCGCACATTTCGGTACGCTTTTTGCTGATAGCTGCTATCTGGAAATGGTATGCTTATAGCTTGCGATTTTTTCGTATTTCTTTTTAGTTGCCATTCCGCCGCGGATATGGCGTTCTTTTTTATTTATCTCCAAAATATCCTTTACCTGCGCGAAAAGCACAGGGTCTTCTCTTTTAAGTCTTTCGCTGACATCCTTATGTACAGTGGATTTACTTATCCCGAATTTGCTTGCGGCAGAGCGTACAGTGGCTTTGTTTTCGAGGATATATCTGCCGAGTACGACCGCTCTCTGATCGGGCTGGATATTCAAAATGATCACCCCTTATGAATTAGATTCACTAATATATATGCCGGGGAGATCAAAAAAATACAAATGGGTGAAAAAAGTTGAAAATAAACGAAATAGTGTGAAATTCAAATATAAATTCAAAAAATACTGGAGAAACAGCTTAAATCGTCTTAAGATGATATTTGAAGTTCATGTGAACCTGTGATATAATCATATCATCATGTGAGAGGAGTTTAGTTTATGCAGAGATACATTCCGGGTACTACCCTTAAATTCGCAGAACAAGCCAGAGAGTCGGCATTTTCGCTCATAGCCCCTGTGCTTGAAGCTACCGGAGGGCTTACGCTTTCCCAGCTATCAACACTTACAGGTCTTGGAGGCTCGACTATCCAGAACTGGATAAAACGCGGCTGGGTATCTGCGACAATAGGCAAGAAATACTCGGAAAAACAGGTACTTCGCATACTTCTCATAAATATGCTCAGAAGCGCGATGAAGCTTGAAGACATTGCAAAGCTGATGTCCTATGTCAACGGCGATGTTGACGATAACTCGGATGACATCATCGCTGATATTCACCTTTACAATATGCTTTGCAGGATAATCTTCAAGGCTGAGGACGGCTACCGGTTCTCTCCGGACGCTGTCAGGGAGCTCATCAGCGCAGAGATAGACGCTCATAAATGCGATATAGCCAATGCGGAAAAGCTGAGCAAGGCGATGTTCGTAATGGTAATGGGCTATCACAGCGGCAGACTTAAAGCCGTTATGGAAGAGGTACTCGAAATTGTAATTGAGGAAGTCAATTCCGGAAGCTACGGAAAATAGGCAATAGCCTAAGGAGGAAAATGATATGGGAATAACGATAAAAAGTCTTTTGATAACAACAGGCATAATTCTGTGCTTACCTCTTGCAGCCTTGCTCACACTCTCAGCATTTGTTGTCAAGCGAATGAAAGGAGTACCGCAAAGCCAACAGGACGCAGATGCTGCCAAGGAGATCATTGATATTGAAGCGGTGGAGAGCGGATCATAATGAAAGCGTGATGCTATGGATGAGAAAAAGTCAATTTCTTCCGTGATACTGAAGGTGATATTCTTCATTTTGTTCGGAGGGATAATATTCATTATGTATGCTTTAACAGACGGCGTTTTCAATGCCGTAGATATGTTCACGGATCTTTTCAGCCGGAAAGATAAAAACAATAAGAATACTGATAATACTTTTCAATAAGCGTTATATTACAGGAGGAAAAATATATGTCTATTGATATTAGAGAACTCAATAAGAATATGCCTAAAAAAGGCAGCTTTAAGCCGGTCAAATGGATAATTGCCGGACTTGCAGCATTAATTGTTGCGGCAAATTCATTCACTATCGTTCCGGCTGGTTATACAGGCGTTGTACTCACTCTCGGCGAAGTTTCAAAGACTTCCTACGATTCGGGCTTCCACCTGAAAATACCTTTCGTGCAGACAGTTGAAACGATGTCGAACAAGATACAGGTTTATGAGACTCCGGCATCAGCCGTTTCAAAGGACTTGCAGACAGTCAGCAGTAATATCGCTGTAAACTACCGTCTTGTTTCTTTGAATTCAGCAAGTATGTATGAGGATGTCGGAAAAGACTACAAGACCGTACTCATCGCACCTGTTGTACAGGAGTGTATGAAGTCCGCAACAGCAAAATATACCGCAGAACAGCTCATCACAGAGCGTCAGGCAGTCGGTGACGAGGTAAAGACAGCCCTCGAACTCAAGCTGAAGGACTACGGTATCTACATAGAAAAATTCAACATTGTGAACTTCGATTTCTCGGATGAGTTCAACAATGCTATCGAGGCAAAGCAGGTCGCAGAGCAGAATCTTCTTAAAACCGAGACCGAACAGAAACAGGTCAAGGTCATCGCTCAGACTGATGCGGATAAGAAGATCATAACCGCTAAGGCAGAGGCAGAGGCTATCCTCGCACAGGCACAGGCTCAGGCAGACGCTAACAAGCTTCTTGAAGAATCACTTTCGGATAAGGTCATCGCTTATGAGCAGATCCAGAAGTGGAACGGCGTTATGCCTAAGGTTACAGGAAGCAACAGCGGTATGCTGATAAATGTTCCGCTTGACGACAGCGATTCCACATCACAGGCAGAGTGATCTGCTCGGTGAAAGTGTGTTCATCTGCTAAGACAGTACCGCACAGCTTATGTGCGGTGCTGCCTGAAGGATATTGGGAAAATCATTATAAAGCAGCATTCCGGCGTTCTCAGGGGTAAGAGAATGCCGGACTCTCAGGAGGAGATAGTTATGAGTTACAGAAGACGCAGGCATCCGTTCGGACTGATAGGAGTTCTGGCAAGCCTTACAGAATCGCTTGCAAATTACGTTGTTGACGCTAAACGTGAGGAAGCAGGACTTCCCTCGGAACACAGAAAGTATGAAAAAAGTCTCACAGGCGGCGAAATGGATTTCGCAATGGAATACCAGCGCGATCTTGAACGTCAGAAGGAAATGCGCGAATCTACCGAGCAGGAGATACGTGAGACCTACGTCACCGGCGGAGATGTCGAAATGAGCGATATATCGTGCGGTATGACCATGCCTCCGAAAGCAGGACGCACTCCGTCCACTATGGACGATATTGCCTTCGATGACGCTTTCGATAAGTTGAAAGAAGAATAATATCGCGGAGTTAAGCTTATTATCTCCTGCTATGACATTTAGGTATTGACACAGCACCGATTGCATGGTATAATATAAAAAAAGAGAGCACTGCATAAGCCTTATGGCTCAGCGGTTCTCCCTCAATGAGTTGTTATTTGGAATAACCGCCCATGTGGTAGTGGGGCGGTTATTTCTTTTTGTTGCTGAGTTCTATAATAGATATTACAACTAAAATAAGCGTAAGTACTTCCATTATCGTCATCTCAAACCCACCCCGTTTCCGAGGGAAGAATAGAACCGCCTTGCCGCTGTATGCAATGCTCTCCGTGTTTATTTTAACACAGAGGGCATTTTTTGTCAATTATTCGTGCTTATGAAGAGCGGACTTTATACCGCTGAGAATGATCTCACGGGCAGCGATAGCCTGTTCTTTTGTGAGCGGCGGAGTTTCCGGAAGCGGATATGGGATACCAAGCTGCTCGTATTTGGACTTCGCCATGTCATGATACGGCAGGACGTCCAGCGCCTTGATGTTTTTGAGAGTGGCGATGTATTCTCCGAGACGGAAGAGCTCATCGCGGTCATCGGTGATGCCGGGAACTACAACGTGTCTTATCCAGACCGGTATACCGAGTTCGCGGATATGCTCTGCAAATGCGAGTATATTGCGGTTTGTGTGACCTGTGAGCTGCTTGTGTGCGGCATCGTCGATATGTTTTATGTCGAGCATAACGAGGTCGGTATATTTCAGAGCCTCGTCGATCCTGCTGTGGGAATCAGGATCGTAGCATCCGGCAGATGTGTCCAGACAGGTGTGAACTCCCTTGCTTTTAGCAAGCCTGAAAAGCTCTGTCAGGAATTCCGGCTGTGCGAGAGGTTCGCCGCCGGTAGCAGTAATACCGCCTGATTTCAGGAATTCCTTATACGAATCGTACTCCTTCATGAGTTCATCCGCGGTGACCTCTCTGCCGCCGGAAAAGTCCCATGTATCGGGATTATGGCAGTATTTGCAGCGGAGCGGACATCCCTGAAAGAACACTACGAAGCGTACTCCCGGACCGTCTACCGTTCCGAAGCTTTCCGTTGAATGTATCCTGCCTTTTATCATATTATCACTCCAGTGTTGTGTTGATCTCGTTTAAGATGTAGTTTGTCAGCGCCTGCTTATCGTTGGGAAGATCGCCGCTTATGACGAGGGAATGAAGCTGTGCAAGAGCAGTTCCGATCTCTTTGCCCCTGAAACCGAGTTCTGTGAGGTCGCTGCCGCTGATCGCGAGCTGTGAGAGGGTTATACATTCCCCGGAATCGGCGAATTCACGCGCGATGACCTTAAAGCGGTCGAACTCCTTATTCTCGTCCAGCACGAAATCATTTTTGCCGCAGTTATCGTATTTTTTGAAGTCCATGAGCATGAGGAAGGTCTCGATGCCAAGCTCACTGACCATAAGACGTATCTGTCTTTCCGAGTGGATCTTGTCGCTGTGGTGTGAGATAAGCTGTGATGTGAGAGCGATAGTCCTGTTGTCGAAGCGCAGGCGGGTGAGGATTTCCTTAGCCATTTCCGCGCTGACTTTTGCATGACCTTTGAAGTGTCCGACACCGTTTTCATCGAGGGTGAACATCTGAGGCTTGGCGATGTCGTGGAGAAGCAGGGCGCGTCTGAGGATCAGCTGATCCTGCGGTGCAGATGTGACAGCCTTTACGATATGCTCATAGACATCGTACTTGTGGTAGCGCGAGAACTGATCGAACCCGAAGCAGGCGACCATTTCCGGAATGATCTCGGCGATTATCACGCGGTAATCAGTAAGGACTTTGCCGCAGTCCTTTCCGCAGAGAAGCTTGTCGAGCTCCTCGCGCACTCTCTCCCTTGAAATGATGCTCAGTCTGCCGCGCATATCAATGATAGCCTGCGCGGTTTTTTCTTCGATGCCGAATCCGAGCTGTGAGGCGAATCTTATTCCGCGCATGATACGCAGAGCGTCCTCAGTGAAGCGCTTTTCCGGCTCTCCGACACACCGTATCAGTGAGTGTTCAATGTCGCCGCGTCCGCCGAAGGGATCGACTATATTGCCGCGGATGTCCATAGCGATGGCGTTCATGGTGAAATCGCGCCGCGCGAGATCCTGAACGATGTCCGGAGTGAACTCAACGCTGTCCGGACGGCGTGAATCCGAATAGCTGCCGTCCACGCGGTATGTGGTTATCTCGTAGGGAGTGCCCTCTGCGAGGACTGTTACAGTGCCGTGCCTGATGCCAGTCGGTATGACCTTATACCCCTCAAAGACAGCGGCAGTCTGTTCCGGGAGCGCATTTGTCGTGATGTCAACATCGTGGACAGCTCTTCCCATAAGATGATCGCGGACACATCCGCCTACATAATATGCCTCGAAACCGGCATCCTCAAGCCTTTTAAGGAGCGCTTCAGCCTTCGGGAACTCCTTCATTCCAATCACCTCACTTAGTCTTTAGTATATTATACCACTTTTTTGACCTCGTGACAACTGTTCATTTTATTATCGGAGCGGTCTTTACTCAGAAGCATGAAGGTCATGAGGATGAGCATTACTGAGGGTATCGGTGAGGGAGCGCTGTGAAGCGAGATGTGTGACGATGCCGCCGCAACGGTCTCGCCGCGGAGGGTATACGGCATTATAAGGCGGCATACGAAATAGCTTATAATTCCCGATATTACGCGCATTATTATCATCGGAGCAGCATTCAGCCTTCCGGAATTCATTGCCGCCGCCTGACATATCACGCATATTCCTCCGAATGATACTATACCGCTCAGCAGCGGTATGAGAGTGTAGTCGCGGCGGGGGAGCTCCTCAACGGCAGTGACATCGAGAACTGTCCTTGCGATAGCCGCATACCTGTCGCCCAAAACGTTGAAAACTCCCGAATCATCGAGCATTGCTGCTGCGACTGCAAATGCGGTTATCATGAAGCATATCTCAGCCATTGAACGTCCGGCGGAGAGGACGCAGTCCGTGAGCACATCCTTTGAGCAAGCAGCTTTTGCCGGAGCGTTATCCGAAGCATCTCTGCGTACAAAGAGGGAAAGTCCGAGAGCGAGGACGATATTTGCGGCGACAGTTGATATTACTATCGTCCGCCCGACCGCTTGAGAGCCGTAAAGCCGCTGCGCTATGCAGCCCTGTACAAATGCCGGACCTGCCCCGTAGCATACTCCGCAGAACAATTCCGCGCGGCGCTTGCTCAGTCTGCCGGAATCATAAAGCTGACCTATCATCCTTGCTCCGACCGGATAGCCGGCAAACATACTGAACAGAAAAACTGCGGATACTTCGCCCTCCATACCGAAAATAAGCCGTCCTGCGCGGCTGGTGTAACGGGCTGCACCTTGTATCAGTCCGGTGCGTATCATAAGACCTGAGACTATCATCATCGCATAAAGCGAGGGTATCACAGCTGTAAGACATCGTTCTGATGCACTGCTTACCGCTTCGGAAGCGGCTGTGCTTTTTGTCATGCAGAACCAGCCTCCCCACATAATAGCGGCTGCTTTGATGAGTGCAGTCGCTTTTTTTGCAGTATTCTTCATATTCATCACCCCATTAATCATATTATTGGATGTGAAGATTTATCACAGGGAGTGATTTGATGTTCAGAAAGATCTCGGACATAACTTACGATAAGCTGTGTCTCCAGCCGCAGATACACTTCGATTGCAACCGCGAAATGCTTATCGAGAATTGCCGCCGAATTGAGGAATACAACGAGGTGTTCATGCGTCTTATTTCCGGGAGTATGTACATTAATGTATGGGGGAGCGGTCTGAGGGCTTTTGATTTCAAGACGCGCGGACTTATCATCCGCGGACGTTTTTCGCGTATCGAATTTGAGGAAAGGAGCAGCGCTTCAAATGAAAGATCAGCTGAGAGGCTGCATAAGAATAACCGCAAAAGGTAAGAACCTCTACCGCTTCATTAATATGATACACTGCGGCAGGATAATGTGCTTCGAGCAGTTCTGCCGCAATGATACGTTCTTTGCTGAGATATACCGCCATGATCTTGCAAAGGTGATGTCGATAGCGGAAGAGTGCGGAATAGAGCTCGAACACCGAGAGCTGCCTACACTGTCCTCGAAGCTGCTGAAATACCGCCGCAGGATAGGTCTGCTGATAGGTGCAGTGTTTGCGGTATTCATCATCGCTTACTTCTCAAATGTAGTTGTCACGATCGAGATTCAGGGAAATAACACGGTCTGCGATGAGGACATCCTTGCTGTTCTCGATGAACTCGGCATACGCTCCGGCGCTCACATTCGTGATCTTGATCTGCGATACTGCGAGAATGAGCTGCGTGTCCGGGTGAAAGGCGTATCATGGGCAGCTATAAGGCGTACCGGCAACCGCATAGTGGTAGATGTCACAGAGGTAGTTCCGGCACCGGAAGCACCTAAAAGGAACGTTCCCTGCAATATAGTCTCGTCAAAGGACGCTCAGATAACGGATTTTACAGTCCTCGACGGATTCCTGATGCACAAGATAGGCGATCATGTAAGGAAGGGGAGTCTGCTTGTAAGCGGAGTTACCTCTACAAAGTGGAAGGAGAATTATCTGCATCACGCTATGGGCGAGATAATCGGAAAATACGATGAAACGGTCGTTTTTTCCGGAAGCTTCGAGACTGTAAGGAACGTCCTTACCGGCAACGAGTGCAGCGATGATTCGCTCAGGCTTTTCAGCCTTGATATTCCTCTTTCGTTCGGACGCAGAAGCTATGAGCAGCAGCGAACGGAGGTAAGTGATTCGCCGCTTGTGCTCTTTGGAAAGGAGCTCCCTGTATCGGTAGTACGCCGGCGCAACAGTGAGACATCGCTCGAAACAATAACGCTCACCCCTGAGGAGCTCGAATCCGAACTCAACCGCAGGATATTCATTTACGAGAAGAATTTCATCCCCGAGGAGACTAAGGTGATCGACCGCACTATCAGTAAAGAGGTGACCGCGTCAGGAATAACACTGACGGTCAATTACACTCTTGAGGGGAATATCGGCATTGAAAAGGAGCTGCTTGTCAAGAGCCGTTAGCTGCGGTAATTGTCACCAAAAAAGCAAAGCTGCATATAATGGTCAATGAGGGAGGGACGCTCTCCCTCCCGAAATCCGGCTTCAAAAGCCGATCGGAGGAATCATTATGGCAGCTTTTTATAATCAGGCAACTTTATCTTTCAACGGAAATGTGCTGAGTTCAAATATAACAGCCGGCGAGATAATCGGCATACTCTCGGCATATAAGGACGCTATCATCCCGACCTATTCGCCCGACAGCGATAACGTTTACGTTATCAATATGGTCAACAGCGGCTCGGAGGATCTCACAAACCTCACAGTTACGAGCGATCTTGGCGCTTATACTACCGGCGAGGCACCTTCCCCGAAGATCACTGTCGTTCCGCTGACCTACACTGATGGCAGCATCAATTACTATGTCAATGGTGTTGAACAGCCTGCTCCCACAGTGACATCGACTTCTCCGCTTACAGTTACAGGTATCAGTATACCGGCTGGCGGAAATGCAGCGATAGTCTATGCGGTAAAGACCAATCAGTATGCACCTTACGGCGACGGCGCTTCTATAACCGTTACTTCGACTATTTCAGGCAGCGGCATTTCAGACGTTACTGCGTCTGCTGTCACAACACCGGCAGCAGAGCCTGTTCTTGCTATCAGCAAGTCGCTCAGTCCGACAACTGTTGAGGAAAACGGTACAGTGACCTACACCTTCATCATCCAGAATTCAGGTGCAGCCGAAGCAGTTTCAGGTGACGACATCATCTTCAGCGACATCTTTGATCCCGTCCTCACAGGACTTACAGCAAGATTCAACGGCACTGACTGGACAGAGGGCACAAACTATAATTACGACGACAAAACAGGCGTGTTTACGTCTATCGCAGGCGAGATAACCGTACCGGCTGCGGAGTATTCACAGGATCCCGCAACAGGAGTATGGAGCGTTCAGCCCGGCGTAAGCACACTTGTTATCACAGGAACTATCAGCGGAGGCTGATGAAAAAAGGGACTGCCGAAGCAGTCCCTTACATAATTTATAGAACGATTAAGCCTTGTTAACGCTTCCGAAGAGTTCCATCTTCTCCTTGACCTTAGCCTTGATAGCCTCGAATCCGGGAGCGAGGAGTTTTCTTGGGTCGAAGCCCTTACCCTGCTGATCCTTACCAGCCTCGATATACTTTCTTGTAGCGTCAGCGAAAACGAGCTGGCACTCAGTATTAACGTTGATCTTAGCAACGCCGAGGGAGATAGCCTTAGTGATCATATCGTCAGGGATACCTGTACCGCCGTGGAGAACGAGAGGCATTTCGCCGACAGTCTTGTTGATAGCTTCAAGAGTCTCGAAGCTGAGACCTTCCCAGTTTTCAGGGTAAACGCCGTGGATGTTACCGATACCGGCTGCGAGGAAGTCAACGCCGAGATCAGCGATCATCTTGCACTCGTTAGGATCAGCACATTCGCCCTTACCGATAACACCGTCTTCTTCACCGCCGATAGCGCCTACCTCAGCCTCGATAGAGAGACCAAGACCGTGAGCAACGTTTACGAGTTCAGTAGTCTTAGCAACGTTCTCGTCGATCGGGAAGTGTGAACCATCGAACATGATAGAAGTGAAGCCAGCCTTGATGCACTTGTAGCAGCCCTCGTATGAGCCGTGATCGAGGTGGAGAGCAACCGGAACAGTGATTCCGAGAGACTTGTCCATAGCTGCAACCATAGCTGCAACAGTCTCGAAGCCTGTCATGTACTTGCCAGCGCCTTCAGAAACGCCGAGGATAACAGGTGAATTGAGTTCCTGAGCAGTAAGAAGGATAGCCTTAGTCCACTCGAGGTTGTTGATGTTGAACTGACCAACTGCATATTTGCCAGCTCTTGCTTTCTGGAGCATTTCGGTAGCTGAAGTTAACATAGAAAAATTTCCTCCTGAGAATTTCATTTACGGGGACAAAACCCCATCGTTAATATTATATCACAGCTTGGAAAAAATTGCAATAGGGAATTGAGAAAAATATTGTCATCCACAGAAAAAGGGAGACATCTGCCTCCCTTTAGATAGTATAATATAATTAAGGGAACGCCCTTCCTTGCAGCCCATTCATGATAAGTGACGTGAGCGAGTACGTGTAAGTGTTACCGTCAAAGTGAGCGAGTTCACGAGCGACAACGTGGAAGGGTGCAGCGTCACGCTGCCGTGGAAGCCTGCGTGGGCTCCCCGCCGCTGCTTAGTTCTTTTCCCTTTTGAAGAACTGTCCGATAGCTTCGCTGGCGGAAAGTGCGACCAGTACCGTGATAGAGCCGATCAGTGCGACCGTATAAAGCAGGACTGCTTTAGGCTTGCTGCCTTCATGCTGAAGCAGCATCGGCGCACCGGGTATCAGCTGTATGAAGCTGAACAGCAGGTATACGACAGAAGCAAGCGATTTGAAACCGCCTATGCCTGATAAAAGAGCGAGTGAGCAAAGTCCTGAGCCGATCGCAAGATAGAGTGAAAGTGATTCTACCTTTGAGCTGATACCGCTCATGCCGTCCTTATATCCGAGACCGAAGTATTCGCCGGAATAGAGGAGAAAGAAGCATACAGAAGCGAGTATGCCGATAAGCGATACCACAACTGTTACCTTGAAGCCCTTTGCAGCAACTTCTGCGCGGCGTTCCTCTTTGAGCTGGAGCATCATTTCGAGACTCTTTTTCGAGTCCTTCTGATTTGAGGTCAGACCTGCGGAAACAGATTTTCTTGCTTCCTGCTTAGCGCGTTCGGTATCCTCATCTGCATATTTGCGGACGTACTTAGGGGCTTCCGGTTCGTCGTCAAGTACCGGAGCTGAGATCGGAGCAGCCGGTTCGGAAGGTGCTTCCTTTTTCGGCGGCGGAGTGTAATTATCCTCATCGAGAACCGGTGCTGTGACCGGAGCAGCCGGAGCAACAGCTCCGAGCTGTGATCTTCTCATTTCTATGACCTGCTTCTGTTTATCGGCAGGGAGATTCAGGAAGCGTTCCTTGAGTTCGGGAGTAAGACCGCTGACGATGTCCTCATCTGAAAGTACAAGCTGATCAGCAGCGGGCTTATCAAAGCTATCCGGAACATCATCGAGAACGGGGGCACTTACGCCTGTGGGAGCGCCTTTTTTACTGCTGTCGGGGGTGTAGCTTTCCATATCGTCAAGAACAGGAGCACTTACACCTGTCGGGCCGTCTTTCTTCGAGGACTGAGGTATATAGCTGCTCATATCATCGAGAACAGGAGCACTTACACCTGTCGGTCCTTCTTTTTTAGCGGACGGGGCAACATAATCTATATCGTCGAGAACAGGGGCGGAAACACCTGTGGGAGCACCGAGCTTCTGCTCTCCGCCGGAATAATCAATATCTTCCGGGATATTGCCGCCGAAGTTATTATCTTCGTTCATAGAGATCACCTCATTTGAAAGTGTATGGAAGCGGAAGGATCATCTTTCGAGGATCTGGGATCTGTCCGGACCGATACCTACCATGCTTACAGGGCAGCCAACGAGCTGCTCAAGGCGCTCAATGTACTTCTTGCAGTTTTCTGGGAGCGCATCGAATGAAGTACACTTTGAGATGTCCTCAGTGAATCCCGGGAATTCCTCATAAACAGGAGTACATCCGTCGAGCTCTTCAAGAGTTGCAGGGAAGTTTTCGGTAACAGTGCCGTCTGGCTTCTTGTAAGCAACACACATTTTAAGAGTAGGGATATTAGCGAGAGTATCGAGCTTATTGATAGCGAGGCTGTCGAGACCGTTAACTCTTACAGAATGGCGCACGATAACAGCATCGAACCAGCCTGTTCTTCTTGGTCTGCCGGTAGTAGTACCGAATTCGCCGCCGACATTTCTGATCTGATCGCCGGTTGCGTCATCGAGCTCGGTCGGGAAAGGACCTTTGCCTACGCGGGTTGTATAAGCCTTAGCAACGCCGATGATGTTTGTGATCACCTTCGGACCTACACCTGTACCAACGCATACACCTGCTGAAAGCGGATGTGATGAGGTAACATAAGGGTAAGTACCGAAATCAATGTCGAGGAGAGTAGCCTGAGCGCCCTCGAACATGATAGTTTTGCCAGCCTTGTGAGCATCGAAGGTAAGAACGGAAACATCATCCATGTAAGGGAGAAGACGCTTGCCGTATTCTGTGTATTCCTTTGTTACAGCATCGAGATCGAAGGCTTCGCCGCCGTAGACCTCAGTAATGATCTTGTTCTTGAGCTTACCTGTGGACTGTATCTTTTCAGCGAGGACCTCAGGATGAACGAGATCATACATACGTATGCCGCATCTTTCGTATTTATCCATATATGTAGGACCTATGCCGCGTTTTGTAGTACCGATGTCCTTGCCGCCGCGGAAAGCCTCAGAGAGACCATCGAGAGCGATATGCCAAGGCATAACGATCTGAGCGCGCGGATCAACTTTAAGGTGACCTTCTGTCTTGATACCTCTTGCCGAGAGACTGTCGAGTTCACCGATGAAGTCCTTAGGATCGAGAACTACACCTGCGCCGATAAGGCAGAGTGTGTTGGGGTAGAGAATACCGGAAGGAATGAGGTGGAGTTTATAGACCTCGCCGTTGTTTACAACGGTATGACCGGCATTGTTGCCGCCCTGAGAGCGAACGACTACGTCAGCGCGTGAAGCGAGGATGTCGATGATCTTGCCCTTACCTTCATCGCCCCACTGAGTTCCTACTACAATATTTGCAGGCATTTCAATTCCTCTTTTCGTAAAAATAAAATTTAATTATAGCGATCGCACTAAAAAGCGCGCTTACAACTTATTATGCGCGCTTACAACTTATTATATCACAACGCACGATAAATTGCAATAGGCAAAATGAATTTTTTCCAAAAGCCCTTCCGGCAACGGATATGCTGCAAAATAAAAAAGCGTATCGCCGGAGGGGTGCTGCTCTTAGCGGAACAAATGAGAAACCAAACTGAATAGGACACAAGCTGATACTTACAATAATGTAGGTATCAGGTTATTTTTATATAAATCCGTTTATTTATTCATCCGAATTAAAGAATCGAGCATTGGATGTACCAACATGACCGATAAGGAACAGAAAAAGGCTGCAAAAGAGTTCGCAGCGTATTGGAAAGACAAAGGATCGGAGAAAAGTGATACTCAGACTTATTGGAATCAGCTCTTGACTGATGTGTTCGGTGCTGAGAAACTCACTGGTCTTGTGAAATATGAAAAGCCTGTCATTGTGGACGGCAATCAAAAGTACATTGATGTATATATCCGTCACGATAATGTTACTATAATCGTTGAGCAGAAATCCCTTGGGAAAGATCTTACAGAAAAGCTGCACCAGTCAGGTGATATAATGCTAACTCCATATGAGCAGGCTAAGCGTTATGATGATAATCTCAACAAAAAAGAG
>ONAI01000038.1 GCA_900315755.1 uncultured Ruminococcus sp. | reverse complement strand
CAAGTATTTACACTTGAAGAGGCTATGGATAAGACCACTGCCTATCGTAATCTCGCCGATACAACCGAACAGGTATTCAGAACGATAAAGCTATTCAAAGAATAAGATCATATGCGGATATCACAAAGCTGCGTTGTATGCCTGGTAAAACAAGAAAGGAAGAGTACTATGAAATTGCTGATCATCAGACACGGGGATCCTGACTATACTATCGATTCGCTTACAGAAAAAGGTCATAGAGAGGCTGAAATGCTTGCCGAGCGTATTGCTCCTATGGATATTGCAGCTTATTATGTGTCTCCGCTTGGGAGGGCTAAGGCTACTGCCGAATACACCCTGAGGAAATGCGGACGTTCAGCAGAGACTCTGGACTGGCTCCATGAGTTTGACCGCAGCCTTATTATCGGACCGGACGGTCAGCGCCGCATTGCCTGGGATATGCTGCCTCAGAACTGGACGTCTGTTCCCGAATACTACGACAAAGAGAAATGGACAGACGTTCCTGTTATGGCTGAAGCAGATATGCGTAACGGTATCACCTATGTACAAAACGGACTTGATTCTTTACTTGCTAAACACGGATATGAAAGAAACGGCAATTACTATAATGCCATTTGTCCGAATGAAGACACTATTGCACTGTTCTGCCATTTCGGAGTCCAGTGCGTAATGCTCGGACATCTTCTCGGTATCTCACCAATGTTGCTCTGGCACGGCTTTATTGCAGCTCCTACCTCAGTAACAACTGTATGCACTGAAGAACGCCGTGAGGGTATAGCGTATTTACGCGTTACCGCTTTCGGTGATATTTCTCACCTGAATATTCACGGCGAACCTCCTGCCTTTGCAGGACGCTTCTGCGAAACATTCGGCAATACTGAACAAAGACATGATTGATCAAAGTGATGGCTTTTTTATGTACAGCCCATTGCTCCAAAGTGCCATTTTGGCACTTTGAAACGTCTGATTTGGCACTTTGGACAGACTCCCGTATGCATTAATATACTAAGCAAGCTTAGGAAAGAAATATAGGTGATACAATGAAAGAATACAGAATATCAGCAGAAGAGGCAAAACAACGTCTCATTATCGGCAATCAGAAATATATCGTATCAAACGAACTAACAAGCAACGTATCGCCGGATACGCTCCTGAAGTTCAGTCAGAGCGGTCAGCAGCCATACGCAATAATCATTACCTGCTCGGATTCAAGAGTAGTTCCTGAGCTTATATAGGAAAAACGTTGGAAATAGTTACAAGAAAAAAAGGTAGTGCTTGGTTATAATGCTGATAATTAGAGATTTTCGGTTGATATTCAACAATAATCATTGCGTTTGTGTGTTGAATGTGTTAAAATTAGATATGTTTAAAAGCATATCAATGTAACCATATTTTCCGAATTGCTAATTATGGTGTTGAACAAGGAGGGTATAATATGCAGGAACTGCTTGAACGTAAAAAAGGACTTCACAGAAGTGTTTTGATCGTTGATGATGAATTCATTGAAAGAGAAATGCTCGGTGCAATGCTCAGTGATATTTATGAAGTTAGCTATGCCGAAAACGGCTCACATGCGCTTGATATCATCAAGCGTGACAAACTGACGCTTTCGCTTGTTATTCTCGATTTACATATGCCTGAACTGGACGGATATAGCTTGCTGAAGATTATCCGTTCGGACAGTGAGCTCCGTCGTATACCGGTTATCGTACTGACTTCTGAAAAGGATGCAGAAGTTAAGAGCCTTCAGCTCGGTGCAGCAGATTTTATAACAAAGCCGTATGAAGCTCCTGATGTGATACGAGCAAGAGTTGGACGCTCAATTGAACTCGCCGAGGACAGCATTATCATTCACGAAACGGAGCGTGACAGTCTGACCGGTCTTTTTAATAAGGAATTCTTCATTGAATACGGCAGACGCCTTGATTATCAGAACGATAATATGCCTATGGACGCCATAGTTCTCGATATAAACCGTTTTCACATCGTAAATGAGCTTTACGGAAGGGATTACGGTGATCTGATACTGAAAAAAATAGGAAACAGTATACACGAGCTTGTTTGTCAGACAGGCGGCCTTGCGTGCCGCTCCGGCAGCAACAGTTTCGGTATATATATCCCGCACAATTCTGACCTCAGAGAAAAGCTCTCGCAGTATACGGAAAAGATAAATGAGAGTATGGGAGATCAGAAAATCAGCGTAAGAATGGGAATATACTATGATGACGGCAGTATTACCGATATCGAGCGCAGATTCGATTGTGCAAGACTTGCATGCCACAAACTCAGAAACAGCTATTCTACATGCTATGATTTCTACAACGCTGAGCTTCATAGCAAGGAGCTCCATTCCGAACGTCTTATAAACGATATGGACAAAGCTCTTGCAGAAAAGCAGTTCAAGGTTTTTTACCAGCCTAAATACAGTATAAGCGGAGAAAAGCCTGTTATCACCAGTGCAGAAGCTCTGGTGCGATGGTTCCATCCGGAGTTTGGCATGGTTAGTCCGGGTGAATTCATCTCACTTTTTGAAAACAACGGGCTTATTCAAAAGCTTGACATATATGTATGGAATGAGGCTGCCGCACAGATCCGATGCTGGAACGATAAGTACGGAATATCAATTCCCGTATCCGTGAATGTTTCAAGAGTTGATGTATTCAACCCGCAGCTTTGTGATATATTGACCGACATAGCCAATAACAACGGTCTGAGCGTTGAAAAACTACTTCTGGAGATAACAGAATCAGCCTATACCGATAACGCGCAGCAAATAATCGACACAGTTGCCGCTCTCAGGGAAAAAGGCTTCAAAATAGAAATGGACGATTTTGGATGCGGTTATTCATCATTGAATATGCTTACCTCTTTACCAATAGATGCTTTGAAGCTCGATATGAAGTTTATACGCAATATCTGTACAAATCCTAAGGATTATCGCCTTGTCGGGATAATAATAGATATAGCACGACTGCTTGAAGTTCCTGTTATCGCAGAGGGCGTTGAAACTAAGGAACAAATGGAACTGCTGAAAGCTGTCGGATGTGATATAATACAAGGCTACTATTTCTCGAAACCTCTTCCTCCCGAGGATTTTGACAAGCTGATAGAGGCGGAGTTAAAGGAGGGGCAATATGCTTACAATTGAAAAGCTCAGGGAATACGGAGCAAATGTTGATGACGGTCTTACGCGCTGCATGGGAAAAGAAGATTTTTATCTTCTTCTTGTGGGAAAAGTGCTTGAGGATAAAAGAATAACTGCGCTTGAAGCACAGCTTGCAGATAAAGACCTTGATTCAGCCTTTGAAACGGCTCATGCACTGAAAGGTATGTATGCGAATCTTTCCCTTGATCCGTTGACAAAACCGGTAAGTGAGATTACCAAACTGCTCAGGAGCAGAACAGATACCGATTATTCCGCGCTAATAGAAGAAACAATAACACAGTTTGAAAAGCTGTGCAGCCTGTAACAAAATGAGGCATATCAAATGAATTTGAAAAAAAGCCGAAAAACGCTTCCTGTCGCTGTGATAGGAAGCGTATTAATAGCTGCTATCCTTATACTCGGAACCCTATGGACAGGTCATAAGGCAAAAAATGATACGATAAAAGCTGTCAGTTCGGTAAGTCTATTTTATCTTGATGAGCTTGCTGGCAGACGTGAACAGGTCGTTTCATCGGTACTGCGAAGAAATGTCAGTGACTTGAAGACTGCCGTCGGCCTCATGACAGATGAAGACCTTAGCGATATCCAGCACTTACAGGCGTATCAGGCTCGAATGAAAAAGCTTTACACCCTTGAAAAATTTGCCTTTGTTGATACTGATGGTACGATATATACATCCCTCGGCATACAGAACGATATTGAAGAATACAATATCGACTATGTCGGCATTAGCGAACAGCAGATATCAATAAAGAATTCGGATAACGGTGGGAAAAAGGTCATAATAGCTGTTCCTGTCGACGACCTCTCTCTCGGTAGCAAGACACTTGTTGTCTGCTTTATGGAGATAGATATGGATACCATGCTTGAGGGTGTGGCTCTTCATTCTGACAATAACGATACGACCTTCTGCAATATTTATACAAAAGACGGTAAAGCTCTGACCGATATGGTACTTGGCGGACTTGCAAGTGAGGATAATCTCCTCGATGCACTTGAGCATGCGGATTTTGATAACGGTGTTACAGCTGATAAGGTCAGAACAGATTTTGAAAGCGGAAACAACAACTACGTTTCGTTTACGTATAATAATGTCAAAGAGACACTATCATACATTCAGATCGACGGGACTGACTGGATGCTGACGTATCTTATCCGTGAGAGTGTCATAAGTGAAAAGATTGGCGCTACATCGAATGGTATCCTTATGCGCAGTCTGCTCCAGACAGTTCTTACGGCAATAATCCTGATGATAATGTTTGTAGTGCTGTATTACCAGAACAAGCGGGCAGCTAAGATAGCGTTTGAAAAGGAATCCTCTGAAGCCGAAAACCGCATAAAGCAGGAGGAACTCGAACAGCGACTTGAATTGCAGGATAAACTACTTGAGCAGGAGAAGCAGAGAACACAGCAGGATTTTATGATAACCGCACTCTCATCAGATTACAGGAGCGTGTACTTTGCTGACCTTGATTCAGATAATTGCATCTGCTATCGTTCTTCCGTAGAAAAAAATGAAGGACCGCAGGTCGGAGATGAGTTTTCTTTTAAAGATGCATTTACAAGATATGCAAATGAAAGAGTTGCCGAAAGTTATCGTGAAGGCTTCCTTCGCTTCATTTTCCCTGAGAATATAAGAAAAAGGCTTGAAAGTGAAACTATATTGAGCTATCGTTATCTCATAACCAATGATGACAAGGAAAGCTATGAAATGCTCCGTATAGCAGGCGTTCGCCGCGCTGAAGACAGAAAAGACCACATGGTACACGCTATCGGCGTTGGCTTTACTGACATTGATGATGAAATGCGGGAGCAGATGGCTCAGAGTCAGGCGCTCAGCGATGCACTCACAGCTGCTGAAGAGGCAAGCAAGGCAAAGACAGCCTTCCTTTCAAGTATGAGCCACGAGATCAGAACGCCGATGAACGCGATAATCGGTCTGGACAGCATAGCGCTGAATGACCCTGATATTTCGGCTCAGACACGGGAATACCTGGAAAAGATAGGCGGCTCCGCAAACCATCTGCTTGCACTTATAAATGATATCCTTGATATGTCAAGGATAGAATCAGGCAGACTGATACTGAAAAACGAGGAGTTTTCCTTCTCGAATCTGCTTGAGCAGATAAATACGATGTTCAGCAGCCAATGTACCGATAATGGTCTGCAGTATAACTGTCATATCAACGGTTCTGTCGACGACTACTATATTGGTGACAGCATGAAGCTCAAACAGGTACTTATCAATATAATTGGCAATGCTGTAAAATTCACTCATGAGGGTGGAAGTGTTGACCTTACTGTTGAGCGCACAGCTCAGTTTGACAAGAAATCGACGCTCCGTTTCACAGTATCGGATACCGGAATCGGTATCAGCAAGGAGTATCTCCCGCATATCTTTGATTCATTCAGTCAGGAAGACAGCTCGGCGACCAATAAATATGGAAGCTCTGGTCTTGGACTTGCTATCACCAAAAGCATTATTGAGATGATGAACGGTAATATTGAGGTCAGAAGTGAAAAAGGTAAAGGTACCACGTTTACCGTTGCTGTTACGCTTATGGATTCTGAACGAAGACACGATGAGATTAATGAGCTCGTTATTGATACAAATAATATGAGCGTTCTTGTCATCGACGATGATCCTGTTGCATGTGAACACGCAAAGTTGATACTGGAAAAGATAGGTATAGCATGTGAGATAGCCTACTCAGGATTTGATGCAATTGAAATGGTAAAACTGCGTCACGCAAGGCAGAATCCTTATAACCTAATTCTTGTGGACCTGAAGATGCCTGATATGGATGGAATCGAAACTACACGCGAGATACGCAAGATAGTCGGTCATGAATCCGCCATCATCATCATTACAGCATATCGCTGGGACGATGTTCTTGATGAGGCAATAAGCGCAGGAGTTGACAGTTTCATAGCAAAACCGCTTTTTGCAAATAATATCATCGAGGAGTTCCGCAGTGCTCTGCATAAGAAAAACAGCTCAAAGTCTGCAAAACCTCGGACTGACCTGAAGGGCAGACATATCCTGCTTGCGGAGGATGTACCGATAAATGCAGAGATAATGACCATGGTCCTTGCAATGAGAGAACTAAACGTAGACCATGTAGAAAACGGCAGAGCTGCGGTAGATAAATTCATTGCAAGTGATGAAAATTACTATGATGCTGTTCTTATGGATATCAGAATGCCTGAGATGGACGGACTTGAAGCAACTACCATTATCCGCTCTCTTGACCGTTCCGATGCAAAAAGCATTCCGATCATCGCACTGACAGCGAATGCTTTTGACGAAGATGTTCAACGCAGCTTGCAGGCGGGTATGAATGCTCACCTGAGCAAGCCAATCGATAACAACGCATTATTTGCGACGTTAGAAAGCTTGATAAACTGATCGTGAATAGAAGTGTTATACTGGAAGAGAAGTCAGCGAATGGCTATTTTTCGAACTTTGTCAAAGCAATCATATCATTAAAATTTATGTAACTGTTTTTTGCTTTATAGATTCAGCTCCATGTGTGCGGCACATGGAGTTTTTATTGTTATATAGAGCTTCAAGCAAGTATATTACTGAATTGCGAAGTTATTATGTTACAAGCCAATACGCTCCTAAATATGTTGTTGGTAAATATGACAGAGAACTTCCCGATTTTTAATAAATTAAAACTGCTGTACCCAAAAACACAGCCACAAACGATCAAATATAGAACATACACTCAAACACCGCTTTTCTCGACATGTAGACGATGCAGTTCTCCAAAATGGGATTTTTCTTGATTATGTTTTACTTGACTGGGGGGAGTTGATCTAATGACCTACCTTTACATATACAGACTAACCTCAGACACCGGACTTGCTCCCTGCGTGGATAACGGTCTGCTTTCCCTTGCTTGCTGCAAGGGTGGACAGATACGAAACGACAAGGCGATACACGCAGGGCTGAGATATCGTATGTATCTGCCACAGGCGGCTCACAAATTGCTCACAGCGGCTTTAGTTGCCCTCGGTGATGCAGTTTCCCGACCTGCCACCGATGCCGTTAAAAACGGATCACAAATCGCTGATAGGTTTACTATCACTTGGTTTTCGGAGAAACAAAAAAGGACTCGATTCCAGTGTTTTCACATTTCGTGAAAACCACTAAAACCGAGTCCGAAACTTTGTATACTATTTTTTGCCGAGAAAATCGATATTTGCCTGTATTTCGACCTTTAGAGGGAACTGAATCTGCCCTTTTGAGAGTTCAAATCCTTACACATGGCTAAAACAGCCCAATGTCATCTATGAAAATCGAAGTAAATTTTTCGAGATTCGGGTAGCAAAAAAGCCCGATATTTCGGGCCTTTTTCTTGCATGTCATCAATTTTGTTATGCCATCATGTGTAAGCTGTACAGAATTGATGACATTCATATTTTCACAACTTTAAGCGTTTTTAATTGCCTATGCACTACCTTTTCTTCTAAAGTACATTCTAATGCTTTTATAAAAGAAGAACATTATTCAGTTTTCGTTTTCACAGTAATTTTTTGTATGTTTACCAGTAGATTTCAATCTATCTCGTGAAAAACCATGATATTGGAAATATGTATAGTTTCTCAACAAAGATAAAACTATCACTTATCAAACAACAAATCACGTGTTAGTTTTGAAAGAGGACGATTTTTATCGTTTTCATCCATTCTGTTACCAAACAAGATTAGATTTAAAACATCTTCTGAACAATCTATACCAAGTGTATCAGATATAGACTTTCTGTAGTCTTCATTATAGAAATAATGCTTCTTCGTTAAGACTTCTTTTGCATATTCAGTATGATTCCCATAACTGCTGAGCAGCCTTTTTCAGTCCAATCTCATCCGAGAGCTTTAATGCTTCTTCTTTGAATTCTTTACTGTACTTCATAGTCGCTTTCCCTTCCTGGTTTTATTATTTATATTCTACCAGATTTTTGGGTGTTTGTCGACTGCTCTTTCAGTATAACACTTCATTTGGAGCGGTTTTTGGAGGATTTCAAGGAACGGAAACGGGTTTTAGGGGCAGTTTTCCTTATATTCCCATTTAAAAACAGGAAGATACCTCGAAATGAAGTATCTTCCTGTTTGATTGTCATAGCCCGCTGTATAGGTCTTTCATATTAGTTCTTGTAAAACTACTATATGAGTACCGACCTTATCGCCGGCGACCTTAACGGTGATGAGAGAGTCGACTCATTCGACGTTGTTCTCTGCCGTCAGGAAATCGTAAATGTACAGAACGATTCAGAAGTAAATGTCCTCGCAGATATCGACAAAAACGGAAAAGTACAGGTCAACGGCCTCGTTTTGATCGCTGATTTTGTACTCGGCAAAAAAAATTATATCTCATAAAACTGATAAGCCAGTCCATATGGACTGGCTTTCTTGTTGCATTTAAGACAGTGCCGCCAATTCGGCAAATGAACTCTTTAACTGAGGATATATCTTCCTGTAAAGCTGATAATATTTTTCATACTCGGAAACCCTTTTCTCAACCGGTACCTGTATCTTGTCTGTTCTGACAATTTCGCCGCAAGCTTCGGTAACACTCGAATATATTCCCGAACCTACGCTCGCAAGAATTGCCGCACCAAGTGCAGGTCCTTCTTTGGATTTTACAGTTTTCACACTGCAATTGTATACGTCTGAGAGAATTTCTCTCCACAATGCCGATGAACCTCCGCCGCCGCAAGCCATCATGTCACTGACATTTACATTCATTTCGCGGAAAACTTCAACGCAGTCCCTGAGCGAATATGTCACTCCTTCCATCACTGCACGAAGCATATCACTGCGAGTATGCATTGCGGATAAGCCAAAGAATACACCTCTCGCATCAGGGTCGAGGTGGGGTGTACGCTCCCCCATCAGGTATGGCAGATAAAGCAGTCGGTTTGCACCTATACCTACTTTCTCCGCCGCTTTATCCATTAAGAAATACTCATCTTCCCCCATAAGCTTTGCTGTTTCTTTTTCAGTCATGCAGAAATTGTCGCGGAACCATTTCAGCGATAATCCGGCACTCTGTGTTACTCCCATGAGGTGCCATGAACCCGGAACTGCCGCACAACAGGTGTGAACTCTTCCAAGCCTGTCTATCGACAATTCAGACGTATGTGTAAACACTACTCCTGATGTGCCTATTGTTGTAAACGCTTTTCCGTCCCCGACCACACCTGTTCCGACTGCTGCCGCTGCATTATCTCCTGCACCTCCGACTACTACTGTATCCTTTGAAAGTCCGAGTTCATCAGCCATTTCTCTTGTCAGTTTTCCGGTAACTTCACATGACTCATAAACCGTGCCAAGCCAGCTTTTATCAATCCCGAAATCAGACAGCAATTCGTCCGACCAGCACCTGTGAGGTACATCAAGAAGCTGCATACCTGACGCATCACTGACTTCCGTAGCATATTCGCCGGTGAGAATAAGTCTCAGATAGTCCTTAGGCAGAAGTATATGGGCAATTTCAGAATATATTTCCGGTTCGTTATTCTTCACCCACAGTATCTTCGCGGCAGTCCATCCGGTGAGTGCGGGATTAGCCGTTATTTCCACAATACGCTCACGTCCGGCAATACGGTTCATTTCCTCAACTTCTGCTGCTGTTCGCTGGTCGCACCATATAATGCTTCTGCGGAGTACCCTGTTATATTTATCAAGCAACACAAGTCCGTGCATCTGTCCCGATATACCTATACCCTTTACATCATTCTTTTTTACTCCGCCCGAATCCATTACTGCCTTTATCGTATTTATCATCGCATCAGCCCAGTCTTTCGGGTCTTGTTCCGCGTAACCATTTTTGGGCTGATACATCGGGTACTCTACTGTCGATGTTGCAATTACCGTACCCTTTTCATCAAATAATACTGTTTTTGTACCGCTTGTTCCACAGTCTACACCTATTAAATATGACATAGCAAATTCCTTTCAAAAATGAATTGTCCGGACACCGTCCCGAAATAAGAGGTGTCCGGACTTTTTTATCAGAGACTGAACATTATATTATTCATTATTGATTCAAGCATTTCCTGTCTGCCGCTTCCGAGAGAATCAGTAACCTCGCCCTTTTCGAGTGCATACTTTTCAAGTTCTTCAAAGCCGACCTTTTCGTCGATGATATCCTTTCCGATACCATTTGTCCATGAAGAGTATCTCTCCTCAACAAACTTGTCGATACGTCCGTCCTCTATCATTTTCACAGCAATGCGCAGACCGAGTGCAAAGGTGTCCATACCGGCAATATAGCTGTAAAAAATGTCCTCGGGAGTAAACGAACCGCGGCGTGCCTTTGCATCAAAATTGAGTCCGCCGTTGGTGAATCCGCCTGCTTTCAGCACCTCATACATACCAAGTGCCGCATCGTAAACATTTGTCGGGAACTGGTCTGTATCCCAGCCAAGCAGAGTATCCCCCTGATTTGCATCGATAGAACCAAACACGTTATTATCGCGCGCCATTCGCAGTTCATGCTGGAAGGTATGCTGTGCAAGCGTAGCGTGGTTGGCTTCAATATTCATTTTGAAATCGTTTTCAAGACCGTATTTCCGCAGAAAGCCGAGTACTGTTGCAGTATCGAAATCATACTGGTGTTTTGTCGGTTCCTTTGGTTTCGGTTCGATGTAAAAGTCTCCGGTATATCCGATAGAACGCGCATATCTGACTGCCATTTTCATAAGACGTGCCATATTGTCAAGTTCAAGAGCGGTATTCGTATTGAGCAGCGTTTCATAACCTTCACGTCCGCCCCAGAAAACATAGCCCTTGCCGCCAAGCTTTACGGTAGCTTCTATCGCTTTCTTTATCTGCGCCGCTGTAAAAGCAAAAACGTCAGCCGACGGCGAAGTACCTGCACCATGCATATATCTTGGGTGGTCAAAGCACTTTGCAGTTCCCCACAAAAGCTTTGCACCGGTTTGTGCCTGCTTTTCCTTGACATAGTCGGTTATTTCATCAAGCTTTGCATTTGTTTCTGCAAGACTTCCGTATTCAGGCGACAGGTCACGGTCATGGAAGCAGAAATAATCTATCGAAAGCTTCTCCATTATTTCAAATGCCGCATCGACCTTCGCCTTTCCCCTTGCTTCGGGTTCACTTTCTCCCCACGTTTTATCGGCAGTTCCGACACCGAACATATCTGTTCCGTCTCCGCCCATTGTGTGCCACCATGAAAGTGCGAACCTGAGATGTTCGCGCATAGGCTTTCCTGCGATCACTTCATCGGGATCGTAGTACTTGAACGCGAGCGGATTTGTTGAATTCTTGCCTTCGTACGGGATTTTTCCGATATTCTTAAAAAACTCGCCCATATTTTTTACCCCTTTGTTATTATCTGTTTCAGCATCTGCGACTATGGCATCGCTGAATTTATTCACAGTATAATTATACAATGTGGTGTATATTTTGTCAATAATAATATTAAAGTTAAAAGATTGTTTTTAATATACATCAGGCAGGCTTTGTGGGGTGTTGCCTTAAATTTGTTATACTTTTTTAGTGAAATATGCCAGTTTGCATATTGCAATTTCCAGTGAACTATGATATAATGATTTGCGGACTATCATTTCACTGACACTATGAAAGGACCTTTAAAATGAAAGAAAAAAGCAATACGCAATCACCTGAAAAACGAGGTGGATTCGGTTCAAAAATCGGATTCATTCTCGCGGCATCCGGTTCTGCCGTCGGACTGGGAAACATATGGAGATTCCCGTATCTTGCCGCTAAGTACGGCGGCGGAATCTTCCTGCTCGTCTACCTCATATTTGCTGTAACATTCGGCTTCACTCTCATGATAACCGAAATAGCTATCGGACGAAAAACCGGTAAAAGTGTTATCGGTGCATACAAAGACGTAAACAAACATTTTGCTCCCCTCGGCTGGATAGCGGCGGCAGTACCTGCGCTGATTCTGCCGTATTACTGCGTTATAGGCGGCTGGGTCATGAAATATATGGTAGAATTCTTGTCTGTACACGGTCACAGGATCGCAACTGAGACTTACGGCGACTCTAACCTCAGTTTCTTTGAGAACTTCATCTCCCACCCACTTCAGCCAACTATTTTCTTTGTTATATATGTAATTATCAACGCATCGGTAGTAATGCTCGGTGTACAGAAGGGTATCGAGACCCTTAGCAAATTTCTCATGCCGGTACTGCTGATACTCATTTTTGGTATAAGTATATACACTCTAACTCTCGACGGTGCACTTGAAGGACTTAAATACTACGTGCAACCGAATTTTAAAGACTTCACCTTTGAACAGCTCCTGAAAACCATTGTCGGAGCTATGGGACAGCTTTTCTACTCTATGTCACTTGCAATGGGAATCATGATTACATACGGTTCATATATGCGCAAGGAAGACGCTCTTGAACAGTCTGTACGACAGATAGAAGTATTCGATACTTTTGTCGCATTCCTCGCAGGACTCATCATCGTACCGTCAGTATTCGTATTCTCAGGCGGTAATGCCGACAAGCTCAATGCAGGTCCCAGCCTTATGTTCAAAACTCTGCCGGCTGTATTTGACAGTATGCCCGCCGGAGATATCATTGGCGGAGCATTCTTCATACTCGTTACTCTTGCAGCACTGACCTCGTCAATCTCCCTTATGGAGACAGTCACCGCAGTAGTTATGGAAAAGTTCAGACTCAACAGAGTCGCAAGCTGCTTCGTAGTTATCGGTATCACTCTCGTACTCGGAATGCTTTCTGTACTCGGTTACAGTTCATGGTCAGAAGTTAAACTGCTTGGTATGCAGTTCCTCGACTTCTTTGATTTCATCACAAACAACGTCATGATGCCTATTCTCGCATTCTTCACCTGCATACTCATCGGCTACGTCGCAAAAACTTCTTACATTGAAGATGAAGTGCTGCACGGTCAGGATAGATTCAGTGCAAAGCATTTGTTCCGCATTATGATAAAGTTCGTATGTCCGGTTTGTATGATAATCATACTCCTTACCCCTTTCATCACTACAATATAACAAAAAACTTCTCGGTACACTTTTCAATGTACTGAGAAGTTTTCTTTTTTATATCAAAACTCCATTGCAGTGGTCGACCTCATGCTGGATTATTTGCGCTGTAAAACCGCTGAAACGCTTTTCGTGCGTTTTCATGAACTTGTCCTGATAGCGGACTTTTATACTTTTGTATCTGGTCACAGACCTCGGACCTCCAAGCAGTGAAAGACAGCCTTCTTCCGTTTCATACGGCTGATTCTTTCCAGTTATCTCGGGGTTGAACATCGTAATGATCTTTTTACTATCATAAAATACAATGATCCTCTTCGGAACACCGATCATATTCGCTGCCATTCCAACACAGCCTTCTTTATGGTGTTCGAGGACAACGGCAGAACACTGAGACTTTTCATCACTCTGCTGGTAAGGTATACCGGCAGGGACATAGATTTTAACCTTTGTGATAACGATATGCTTATGATAGCAGCGATCAGAGCGGCTCAGGGGGATATTTCGATGCTTCGGGAGGCGCTGAGGGAGATAGTGCTGGGCGCTTCAGGAGAAGAATAACCGAATATATGATTACGACCGCAGGAAATTCCTCTGCGGTCGTTTTATTATTTGTAAAGTTTTTGCGGAAGCTCCGGATAACATCACCTTGTGATACGGATATTCGTAATGGCACACTGATCGCCTGTAATGGCTGTATAAAGCTTTGTTTCACCTGCTGGGATCGTGGTAACGGAACGTATGAACAGACCGCAGTATTCAGTCGTGATAGTTACCATTCCGTTATCAAGCTTATAATGCAGCTCACAGTCCTGTCCTGCCTTATTCATAGCTTTGAATTCGTTCCAGTTCTGAAAGCCGTCGAGCTTGCTGACATAAACCCGGTTTTCTGCCTCGTCATCCTCTTCCCAGCCCTCGCCGTCGAGGCGGACAACTGTGAGCTCGCGGTAGTTACTGCCGTTGATTTTTCCGTCCTCAGCTGTATAAAGCGCGGCGAAGGGACAGTGCCAGACCAGTCTGGCAGTGGGGAGGCTCATGGTATGGAAGCATATGCGCATACCGTCGGTCACTTCGATTCCCTCAGACGAATCTGAGCGCCAGCCGTCTATCTGAACGTTTGGTATATCTCCCGCCGGAACGTTGATATAGCTTATTTCTTCAGCTATACGAGGTATGTAGCCTTCTCCGATATTCTCTCCGGTCTTGGAGATATCGATATCGCTGATAGTGCAGTGCTCTCCGGTCAGTGACAGATAGGAAAATCTTGTGCTGTCCGGCAGGGCGATTATTATCTCGTGGGAACGGAAGGCGTCTGACAATCTGATAAGCAGATGATCCTTGTAGCGCACAGCCTCTATATCGAAGCTGATCTTTTCACGCTGCATAGCTCTGGCTTCAGCGGCTGCACCGATCTTTTCAGAGGTTTTTGTCCTTACGTTTCTTACACCTGCCGGGAAAACCTTGCCGTCGGAGCGTATAGTAGCATATTCATGGTAGAGCAGATCACGGCGTTTGCGTTCGTCCTCGTGTATTCTTGCATCAAGTGAATCGAACAGCACAAAGCTTGGAATATTCTTCGGATCGTGCTCATCGTCCATGGAGCTGCTCAGGTGGATGTGAGTTACGGAATTTGTAAGCAGGATACCGTCTGATACTGACGTGCGGTAAGAAGCGCATTCAAGAGTTCCGATACGTTCGAGCTCGTTGGTCTCCTCGCGTTCTTTCATATGGTATTCTGTATCAATGTCGATAAGGTGAAGCATTATCTTTGCAAAATACGGATCGAACTGTGTTCCGATGCCCTTTACAAATTCCTCACGGACCAGATCCTGGGGGATAGGATCACGATAGCTTCTCTTGGAGGTCATCGCGTCGTATGCGTCTGCGACGGCGATTATACGTGCGATCTCAGGTATATCCTCGCCCTTGAGTCCGTCAGGGTACCCGTGTCCGTCATAGCGTTCATGGTGATGATGAGCGCCTATGCTGAGATACGGCGACTGACTGATACTTGAGAGTATCTGCATACCGATAACGGGGTGGGTTTTGATAGCGGCAAATTCCTCGTCAGTAAGTTTGCCTTCCTTGTTTATGATGCTGTCCTTTATGCCTATTTTTCCCACGTCGTGGAGAAGTGCCGTGAAGTACAGCTCATCGAGCTCATTCTGAGTCTTGTCGAGATATTTTGCAATTTTAACGGAATATTCGGCAACTCGGCGGGAATGACCGTGGGTGTACTTGTCCTTGGCGTCTATCGCATTTGCAAGAGCGGTTGCCGTCTGCTCGAACAGGAGGCGCATATTCTTCTGATCTTCGCGGACGAGCTCCAGCTCACGCTTATTGGCGCGCTCCAGCATATCGTTAAGATCACGGAGCGAAAAGACGTACAGTGAGACTACCAGTCCTACAAGAGTGATATTTGTCAGTGAGACGCCGTATGTAAATATCTGGACAATAGAGGATATTACCGGAACTATGGTAAACAGCAGTATTGTTATCAGCATTCCTCTGCCTAAACGGCTACGGTACTTCAGTACGACCGACATATCGAGTATCAGAATGATTAGGGGGAACAAATAACAGAGCATAAAGCCTTCTGCTCTATGATACTGATTCATTGAATCAAAGGTATAATAGAGTCCGGTAAACTGTGATATTACAAGCATTACCGCAGCTATTGCGCATAGTATGCAGGAAAGATACAGTCTTTTGGGAAGTTTTTTTAAATTGCCGTCATTTTGGTAAAGCTCCATGATATAAAGGGTGAAAATGAAGATAATTAGCAGAATCATTAAAAATGTCGTAAAATTGCTGATTCTGACCATCCAGTAGGCGATCCTGCTGGGATCTCCCCGGTAGAAATACGCCATTCTGTCAGAGATCATCAGGAACATAGCAGATAGCTCTATTGTCACAAATATCAGTTTGCGGCGAGGCGGCAGCGATTTTGTTACAAGGATAAAAAATGCGAGCAGTCCGCATATTGAGCTTAGTACGAGCATTATATTCATTTGATATTCTTTCAGAAATTCTACTACACTCATTATTTCATCACATCCAGTTTCCGATATGGTATTGGAATCAGTATAACATTCCGGTATTTCATCCTTAATAAACAATATATTGAACAGACTCCTGATCATACATTTATGGAGTCTACTACCTTTAATTAAGTGTTATATGTATTATATCACATTTAACAATTATTTTCAAGTAAAGCTTTGCAAAATGTATATTATTTCATTTGAAATATCAACATAATAAAACAAACTTTGGAGAATGTTATAAACGAAATGTGAGCCGTGCCTGAAAATGGATAAAACAATTTTATCCATAATTCTTGCGTTGTTTATTATCGGTATGATTGCATTCAGTGGTGCAAGAATTAGGATACATCGCATGAAGAGCCTTGCCTGTATGATGACAGTCGTTTGCCTTATGAGTGGATGTGATAAAAAAGGCACGGAACCCGATCTCAGCGATGTAGTGTATGATAAATGGAGTTACCGCCCAGTTTGTGAAGACTTTTCAGTAGTTCGTGACGAAACCGGAACTGTCTGTGTTTTGTATAAAGGCAACGACAAACCTGAACCGATTATAAGGGATTGCTTTACTGATGCAAGTGATTTTACTCTCGCAGTTATGACGTTCATTGACGGAGATACCATTTACTACCTCAATCAGTATAAAACTTATTCCTATGAGATAATTGCTCTTGATACTAATGATTTTTCAGAGCATAGAATCAAACGATGAACTGTGCGGATATGATTGCATAATCAGGCGTATAAGAAATGAAAAGGGTGGAGGATTCCGCTATTATTTCAATTCCGATAAGGAGATCTACAAGACCGAAAACAGCGACTCTGATATTGACTGGCGTGATAAGATTGAAAGCGCCTTCGTTGAACTGCCGCACGATTACAAGATAGGGGATATTATTTGTTACGATGAGAATTACTATATTATCGCCAAGCTCTCGCCATATGTTAAAAAAGAGCGCCGGATCAGGCTTGATGACACGGACATGGATCTGTTTTGCTTCGGCTATTTCAAGAACGATATTCATTCATGCGGCGGTACATACGGACATTATCACATTCCAATACTAAAGGCTGAACTTGCTGATATTAAGTCGCTCACATATTCCGAAAAGCCGCTGCTTGAGCTTAGAATAGTGCTTATAGGCGAATATGATTTTGTTGACTTCATTGAAATGTACAGCAACAACATTAAACGATAAAAAATGCCTCCGAAAAAATCGGAGGCTTTCGTTATGTACTTTTAGTGGCAGTCGCAAGGTGTTCCGGCATATATCCGATAACGATTTTTCGCGTTTTTTCGTCCCAGCAGAAATAGATTCGCACAAGGACCTGCGAGCTTACGCCGTACTTGATGTGCATATCAAGGAGGTACTTATCGCCGTCAACCAGAACCTCGTAATCGTCCCGGTGGATCCTCAGCGCACCGCTTCCGCACCCGCCGACTTCCCAATTATAGCTTTCGGCGTAAAGGTGCAACTCCTCCTCGGTGACCTCAGACTTCCGGTACCTGGCGTAAGCGTTCAGGTAATAGATACCGTCGCAGAGAACGGCAGTATCAAGCGCACCGCTGTACTTCCTGAGAGCAGATTCAGTCCGCGGAGCAATGATGATATTCCCGGAGAAGTTCTTCCGTGCCCAGTCACAGACATCGTCCTTGTCCGCGCCCAGCTTGTCATTAGCAGTGAATGCGTGGAGCTGATATGTCGGATAGCTTTTTATCGGTTGTAGCTTAGTTGCAATATACTCCAAAATGCTCACCTCGCATTATGCTTTATTATTCTCTGCCTGTTCCCAGCATTTCTCAATTTCGATAGCTTTATTATTTCCCTGAGGCAGTTTCCTGATGATCTTCTGATAGAAGGATTTGACGTCAAGATCGTTCAACAGATAGCGGACAGGATGTCTGTTCAGCGCTATATCAAGCAGCATTTCGATCTCATCGGAAGTCCAGCTGTCTATCAGGAGCATTTGAAAGAACAAGGCCTTGATGATTTTTATCAATAGAAACTACCTGTTCAATTACCCATGGCTTTTCATTCAA
>ONAI01000002.1 GCA_900315755.1 uncultured Ruminococcus sp. | reverse complement strand
TCGGACTTGACCTCCGGCTTCTTTGTCTCGGACTGCTTCGGCTCGGACTTGACCTCCGGCTTCTTTGTCTCGGACTGCTTCGGCTCGGACTTGACCTCCGGCTTCTTAGTCTCAGGCTGCTTCTTAATTTTAACAGCTCTGCTGCTTATTTTAACGATCCTTGTCTTGCTGCCGCTTTCATCATCATTGACAGCACTGTTGCGCTTATTCTTCGCGCAAAGCGGGCAACTATCGTATTTATCCGAATCATAGAAATGATTCTCCGGACACTTTATCATCTTCATTAAAATTTCCTCCAAACAAATACTTGACGTATATATGTGTGAAAAGTATACAAAATATTAATAATATATGAACTCAATAATTCAATTATAGCATTTATTCGCTTAAAAATCAATAAATTACTCTTGCCGCAGCCAAATTTTGTAAGTTGTTACAATTATCACAGATTCAAAAAGCCCGAAATCCCCATTTCCCATTGCAGCAATTTCCTTTGATTATACAATATGCACAAACGATTGATTTAAGCTGATTTAAGTTAAATGAAGTTTTTTCCGTATTCCTATTGACATCACGCCTAAAAAGTGATACAATAAACACAATAAATGCAATGACGAAGAGAAGTAACACGAAATTTCGTTTCCAGAGAGTGCGGATTAGGTGCGAGCCGCATATCAGAGTTTGTGTGAATAACACTTCCGAGCAGCAACCCCAAAGGATCCGGCTTTTCCAATCAAGCTGCTTCTTAGTAGGTGAGACGTTTTCCGCACGTTACAGCGGCTCAAAAGTGATCGCTTTTGCGATAATTCAGGTGGCACCACGGGTATTATGCTCCCGTCCTGTATAGGACGGGGGCTTTTTGTATATATGCTCACTCGTCCTGAATAATATTCATTATTGAAAGGAACGATCATCATGAAGCACATCGACATCAAAAACATCATCAGTTCACAGGATTTCGTGGACAAGGAAGTTACCGTCTGCGGCTGGGTGCGTACATCCAGAAATTCAAAGAGCGTCGCTTTTATTGAGCTCAATGACGGTACCTCGCTCAAAAACATACAGGTAGTAGTCGAAAAAGGCGAGAGCGATTACAAAGAGCCCCGCGTTGGTATGTCAGTTAAGGTAACAGGCAAAGCCGTTGCCGGCAGAAATAATACTGTTGAGATCAACACAACTCCGGAAGCTATTACTATTCTCGGCGATGCTCCGACTGACTACCCTCTCCAGAAAAAAGGACACACCCTTGAATTTCTCCGTACTATTCCTCACCTCAGAGGCAGAACGAATACCTTCAACGCTGTCTGGAGAGTACGTTCAGTGCTTGCCGCTGCTATCCACGAATACTTCCAGAGCAATAACTATGTTTACATCAACACTCCGCTTATCACAGGCAGTGACTGCGAGGGTGCAGGCGAAATGTTCCAGGTAACTACAAACGGCTTCACAACTGAATACAAGACTGAGGAAGAATACTACGCTAATGATTTCTTCGGCAAAAAGGCTGGTCTTTCAGTATCAGGTCAGCTTGAAGGCGAAATGGCTGCTATGGCTATGGGTAAGATATATACTTTCGGACCTTCTTTCCGTGCCGAAAACTCCAACACTCCCAAGCACCTCGCTGAATTCTGGCACATTGAACCAGAGGTAGCTTTCATGGAGCTCGATGATGTCATTGAACTTGCTGAGGATATGCTCAAATACGTTATAGGCAAGCTTCTCAAGACCTGTACTGACGAGGTAGCATTCTTCGATGCTCATTTCGAGAAGGGACTCAAGGCTCGACTTGAAGAACTCATCTCGCACGATTTCGGCAGAGTTACCTACACTGAGGCTATCGACCTCCTCAAGAAATCCGGTGAAAACTTCGTTTACCCTGTTGAGTGGGGCTGTGACCTCCAGACAGAGCATGAAAGATACCTCTCTGAGAAGGTATTCAAGAAGGCTGTATTCGTAACCGATTACCCGAAGGAGATCAAGTCCTTCTACATGAAACAGAATCCGGACGGCAAAACTGTTGCTGCTGTTGACCTTCTCGTCCCCGGTGTAGGTGAGATAATCGGCGGAAGCGAACGTGAGTACGACTACGATAAGCTCATCGCTGCTATGAACGAGAGAAATATGAACCTCGGCCTCTATTCCGATTACCTCGACCTCAGAAAGTACGGCAGCGTACCTCACGGCGGATTTGGTCTCGGCTTCGAGAGACTTATCATGTACACAACAGGTATGGCTAATATCCGCGACGTTATCCTCTTCCCGAGAACAGTCGGCTCAATAAGATAAACTTATCAGAAAGGAAAATCATTATGAAAAAGCTAATTTCTATCCTTGCAGTAAGTATGCTGCTCGCTTGCTCTTTCACTTCTTGCGGAGACAGTGACGACGGTTCCGAAAGCACCTCCAAGAATTCAAAGACTTCTGCTTCCTCAACAAGCGATGAGGATGAAACAGAAGAAGACGAAACAGAGAACAACGGAAAAGAAAGCAATACCAAGTCAACAAAGAAGAGCAAAGAAAAATCAACCGAAGAAGAAACCACAACCAAGAATTCAAAGAAAGAAAAAACTACCAGGGAGAAATCGACAGGTACTGTATCTCCTGAAGATCTTCCCGGTGAGCCCGGCGGCGACATTATCGGCAAGTGGAATATTGATGAAGATACTCTTGAAATGATAATGGGTGACAGCGACCTCAAAGGCATGGAGATCGGAGACTGCTACATGGAGTTCGGTGATGACGGAATGTGCAGTATCACTTTCACTCTTGATATGTCCTCAGTGATGTGCATCAAGGATGAAAAGCCTCTCGAACTCTACGGCGAGGATATTTCCAGTGCACTTCAGGACAAATCCTTATTCATCGGCGGTATAAATGCTCCGATATATGATTTCGACGGAAAGTCATTCAGAGCAGGCTTCAAGGACAAGTATTATACCTTCACCCGTGATAAGAAGTCCGATGAAATATACGGTGAATATGATGCACCGGCTGATTTCTCAAACGATTCGATCTCAGCTATTGATTTCCCTTCAAGCGGAAAGGCTTATATGTATGCTACCGAAACGAAGGACTACATTTATGACGACGATAAGGGAACTATCACAAGCAATAACAGTGATAAAGAACCAACCTATATCCGCTTTATCGACGATGACACCTTCATCCTCGCTGATGCTGAAGGTATACTGGGAACTCTGAACCGCGCGGACTGATCTGCGCCTTACTATCACTATGAAAGAACATCAATGGCGCTGTTCTTTTAATAAATTATCAGTAAAGGAAAGTGATTACAATGTCAAGATCGCTGTATATCCCAGAGGGCTATAAATCAGCTCTCACACTGCGTGAAACCCAACACGCTATCAAGTACATCAAGGATGTATTCCAGCAGGCACTCTCATTCGCACTTACTCTCGACAGAGTATCAGCACCGCTTATCGTAAAAAAAGGCAGCGGTATAAACGATGACCTCAACGGTGTTGAGCGCAAGGTAGATTTCGACATTAAGGAGATAGGAAGCGAAGCTGAGGTCGTTCAGTCGCTTGCTAAATGGAAAAGAATGGCACTTTACCGTTACGGCTATACTGCCGGTGAGGGCATTTACACTGATATGAACGCCATCCGCCGCGATGACGATACAGATAACACTCATTCTATCTTCGTTGACCAGTGGGACTGGGAAAAGGTCATCACCCGCGAACAGAGAACGACCGAATACCTCAAGGACGCTGTAAGATCAGTAGTTAAGGCTGTTGCTTACACAAAGCGCAAGATCAGTCTGAGATACCCTCAGATAGCAGGAAGCATCAATACCGATGTCTTCTTCATAACAACTCAGGAGCTCGAGGATATGTACCCGGATAAGACAGGTCATGAGCGCGAAAGACTCATCACAAAGGAACACGGAACTGTATTCCTCATGGGTATAGGCGGCAAGCTGAAAAGCGGCGAAAAACATGACGGCCGCGCTCCTGACTACGATGACTGGTCACTCAACGGCGATATTCTCTTCTGGGATGAAGTCCTCGATGATTCGCTCGAAATCTCCTCAATGGGTATCAGAGTTGACGAGACTTCTCTTAAATCACAGCTTGCTGAATGCGGTGCTGAGGACAGAATGCAGTACAAGTATCACCAGATGATAGCTGACGGCACTCTTCCGCTCACTATCGGCGGCGGTATCGGTCAGTCAAGACTTTGTATGCTGCTTCTCAAAAAGGCTCACATCGGTGAGGTACAGTCCTCTATCTGGACAGACGAAATGATCGAAAAGTGTGCCGAAAACGGCATAACACTCCTTTGATATAACAGCACTGCCGCACTGAAAAGTGCGGCAGTTATTTTTAACCTCTTTTGTTACTATTCTCCCATAAGTTCATCGAACTTATCTCTGAGCCCATTGAGTTTTTCTAAATGTTCATTGATGACTTTCTTCTGCACCTCAAGATTTCTCATCGCATCCGCATATGACCTCTGAATTTCCTCCTCAGAAGCATCAGGATACCATTCTCTGAGTTTATCTACAAAATTATTGTCGTACTGCACCATTGAATCCAAAGCACTCTTCTCATAACCAATTATTTCATCCAGACGTTCGAGATATTCCTGCTTTAAGATCTCTTTTTCTCTCGCTTCGATAACTCTTTCCGGACCTTTGAATCCAACACGTTCATCAACCTGCGCCCTTGCCTGATCGAGTTTGATCTTATAGTATTTGATAGAATAATTAGTTACAATTCCAACACTATCTCCTTCATAAGTGTAAGCAAATCCCATATCTTTTTCACAATAATCAAGAGTACCTTTTACATATGCTCTCTTTGCCTGCATACGGTTTTCCCGGAGTTCAGAAAGAGTTGCGGCAGGTGTTATTCTGATAGATACACCCAGATAAGTCTGCGCGTCCTTACTCTTAGTGGATAATACTCTTAGACCACGGGAGTATTCCTGTTCTTCATTTTTAACGACAAGCTTTCCGCGGGCACCGAATATCATCATGGATCTTCTTGCCGACATATCGCCTATCGTGGAAACTATCGCTGAAAGATTATTCTCGGATGTAACAGCTTTGAAACGCTCGGAAGGCGCATATCTGTCGCTGATATTTACGCGGAAATACTCCGCATACGGCATAACATACTCCAATTCGCCTTTTTCGGGAATTTCATCAAGATCAAAGAAAAGCTCTGCTTGATTCGCTTCAAGGTATTCCTTTTCCGGAAAAGCCGAAATGCCATCGCTGTAAAGAGAGATCTCCCAGCCGCCGTTATCTGTTTCCGGTTCAAATTCTTTAACAGTTTCGGTTTTCTTATCCACGCTGAAGGAATAGGTGTCGTATTTGAATTCACTATTCTCTTTAGTTTCGCTGTTATCGTGGTAGTAAAGCACCGATGTTGCTATCGGAAGGATACCATCGCTGTCCTTGTAGATCGTGTTGAAGCTGTAAGCCGCAGCTGATACAGGCTTGCCTTCAAGATCGGTGAGTCCGCCGTTATCCGCTCCTTTGAAATTATGCTCGGCTGCGATACCGCAGAAGCGCTCACCCTCAGGACACATCAGCGCCTTGTAATATGCCTGTGCAGCACCGTCTTCGTATATGTTGTCGAACTCGCTGAGCTCCTTCTCGGTGAATTTAACGCCCGAACTTGCAGCTGCTATGAAGTTCTCTTCCTTGTAATCGCCTTTGTATTCAACAGCATATACTTCATTCGTATTGAAATACTGGTTTTTTCTTATGAAAAGCTTGACCTTTGCGTCATCAACTGTGTCAAGCTCAAACGGACATCTGAAAAGCGGATCTATAAGGACATCATTCTGTGCATATTCTTCAAGAGTAAGATCATACACATTATAATTGCTGGCATTGTTTTCAGCATTTTTAACGTCGGTGAGTATCTCCTGATAAGAGGCTATTGCAGATTCCATTCCGGAATCACGGTCCAGATCCAGCGTTATGAACTTCGGAACAGATGCAAACGCCACGAGTGCAGCCGCTGATACAACGCCAAATTTCAAAAGAGAAGGAACTCGCTTCTTTCCAGTGATATTCTCAACATCATCAACAGAATCAATAAAGCCTTCTTCGCTTGATCTGACATCGCGCTGAGGATAAAGCTTTGAAATTATATCACCGTAGCAATCAACATTCTCCGCAAGCGCATCCATCTGATCCTTCAGCATTTTTTCAATGCCGGTATCATTTCTGTTTTCATCGTTTACCACTTTACTCACCTGCCTTTTCCTTCAATATCTGCATTGCCTTCTGGTACCTTGATTTTACAGTAGATTCCGGACTTTTCATTATCTTTGCTATCTGCTTGAATGTAAGATCAGCGCAGCATTTCATTACTACTACCTGCCGCTGCTTATCGTTGAGATTTTTCAGCAGCTGATTAATGAATATGCTGTTCTCGACAATGCTGTCCGCTGAACCGTAATTCTGAAGATAAACGTCGCTGACATCGCGCCTGAACCTCCGGCGTGTCTCTAATGCAACATTTCTTGCGATAGTTAGTATAAAACCTTTGCCATCGCCTTTTTTCTCCGAGAACCGCTTTACCTGTGCGAGCCTTACAAAGGTCTCAGCAACGCAGTCCTCAGCAAGATGGTAATCCGCCACTATGCCATATGCAACTGCAAACACACTTCCCTTGAACATAGTATAAAGCCGGCTCAGACACTCCTTCGATCTTCCGCATTCTGCGATAAGCCTGTTTACACTTGTATACTTATCCGGCTCATATTCTTTTCCGCTGAACACTGTCTGAACTGATGCTTCTTTATTGGAATAGAGATCTGCTCCGGCGATCATATATTTCCCCCTTTATACTTTATTGCGGAAAGCACCGCTTATCTGTTCTGAAAGCTTTCACTAATAAGTGCGTTTAACGAGCAAAAAAGACGATTGTTTTGCAAAGTTTTTTTATTTAACGTTAGCCAGTCTTAACAATATACTATTATACACTTCTGTGAGTGCTTTTTCAATACTTATTATTCTGATATGAGTTTTTCTCGCAAAGGTATTGACAAATGCTGAAAAACATGATATATTAATATATGAACAAATATTCATATTAAGGTGTGGTATCTATGACTAAAACCTTCGCTGTCAATAATCTCGGCTGCGCTCACTGCGGAGCTAAAATAGAAGAAGCTATCAGCAAGATCGAGGGGATCGAATCTGCTGTTTTGAATTTTCCTCTGAAAAAGCTGAATGTAAACGGCGAATTCAACGAAGATACTCTCGTCATAATGAACGAGATCGCTCGTTCGATCGAGCCGGACGTTGAGATCATCCCTGCTGAACACGCTCACCGCCATAACGGACACAGTGAATGCGAACATGAGCATCATCATCACGAACACAGTGAATGCGGACATGAGCATCATCATCATGAACACAGTGAATGCGGTAACGAACATTCACATGGTCATTCACATTCACACGAAGGTAAAGAAAGTATCGTGCCTGAACTGTTACCTCTTATATCAGGAACTGTACTTTTCGCAGCTGCTGTAATATCCGCTCATATACTGGATATTTTTCCGCTTTCTATCGTCCTTTACGCCGCTGCATATCTGATACTCGGCGCTGATATACTCCTCTCAGCCTTCAAAGGCATACGCAAAGGAAACTTTTTCGATGAAAACACACTTATGTCAGTCGCTACTATCGGTGCATTTGCGATCGGCGAATACGCCGAAGCTGTCGGAGTTGTACTCTTTTTCAGGATCGGTGAACTCTTTGAGGACATCGCTGTCTCAAGAAGCAGAAAAGCTATCACTGATGTTGCCGCACTCAGGATCGAAGAAGCTGACATCCTGACTGACGGAGAATTCGTCCGCACTCATACCGATAATATACTTACCGGAGACATAATACGCGTTAAAACCGGTGAACGTATCGCTGCTGACGGCGTTGTTGAGTCCGGTGAATCACGCATCGACACTTCTGCTGTCAACGGCGAACCCGTTCCGCTGACAGTACGCACAGGAGACAGTGTAATGTCCGGATGTATCAATCTCGCTGATACTATCACAGTACGTGCAACCTACCCGGCTGATGAATCCACTATTGCAAAAATCGCTAAAGCTGTTGAAAATGCTTCGTCTGAGAAACCTAAAATAGACCGCTTTGTTACTCGTTTTGCGAAGATATATACTCCTGTCGTTATTGCAGCAGCGTTACTTACAGCCGTTATCCCTTCCCTTATCACCGGAGACTGGAGCAAATGGATACATTCCGCACTTACTTTTCTTGTAATAAGCTGTCCATGTGCACTGGTGCTCAGTGTTCCGCTCGCATATTTTTCGGCGATCGGTGCGGCTTCAAAGCTCGGCATACTCTTTAAAGGCGGTGAATCCGTTGAGACCCTCGGAAAGGTAAAAGCTATCGCTTTCGACAAAACCGGAACTCTCACGGACGGAAGCTTTACTGTCACCGATGTCAGAAGCTTCGGAAAGCTGTCCGCTGAACAGCTTCTAACTATATGCGGAAGCTGCGAACAGACCTCCTCACATCCAATTGCCCAGAGTATCGCCGAACGCTGCCGCCTTGACGGTATAGCTCTATCAGCACCGGAAAGATCAGGCGAGATCGCCGGAAGAGGTCTTTCAGCTGATCTCAGCGGAAATTCCGTACTCTGCGGAAATGAAAGACTCATGCGCGAAAACAGTATCAGATTGCCTGAGATAGAAAGCATTTCAGGATGTATTGTATATGTTGCTGTGAACGGCAATGCTGAAGGCATGATCGTCGTTTCGGACACTATTAAAAAAACCGCAGCAAGCGCTGTAAAAGGTCTCGGCAGACTTGGGGTAAAAACTTCTATGTTTACCGGTGACAAACCCGAAAACGCTCAGATAACAGGCGAGAAACTCGGTATAGACTATATCAGAGGAGGTCTGCTTCCGGAAGCCAAACTCAGCGAGCTTTCAGCACTGCGTGAAAAATTCGGTGCTGTTATGTTTGTTGGTGACGGTATCAATGACGCTCCTGTACTTGCCGGCGCTGACGTCGGCGGTGCAATGCAGTCCGGTTCTGATATTGCCATTGAAGCCGCAGATGCTGTATTCATGAACTCTGAACCAGAATCAGTCCTCAGAGCAAAACGTATTGCCGATAAAGCACTGCGTATCTCCTATCAGAATATCATATTTGCACTCGCTGTCAAAGCGGCTGTACTGATACTCGGTCTGCTCGGACACCCGAATATGTGGCTGGCTGTATTCGCAGATTCAGGCACGGCAATGCTGCTGATACTAAATTCCGTCCGCATACTAAATACAAAAAAATACCTCTGACATCACTAACGCTTATTAATATTTACAAAGCAATAAAATAATCCTTGCAATTTTGTCGTAATTGGTATATAATTAATTGTGATCGTTTAGGAGGTAAAACATATGAATACGGAATCTAAAATTGGTTTTGACAACCAAAAATATCTGAAAATGCAGTCTGAACACATCAGGGAGCGCATTGAGCAGTTCGGCGACAAACTCTATCTTGAATTCGGCGGTAAGCTTTTCGATGACTACCACGCTTCAAGAGTTCTCCCCGGCTTCAAACCGGATAGTAAGCTTCAGATGCTTCTTCAGCTCAAAGACGAGGCTGAGATCGTTATCGTTATCAATTCTGATGACATCGAAAAAAACAAGATCCGCGGAGATCTCGGCATTACCTATGATATTGATGTTATAAGACTTTTCAATGTCTTTACAAAGATCGGTCTGTATGTCAGCAGCGTCGTTCTCACGAGATATGATAATCAGCCGACTGCTGACGCTTTCCAGAGCCGTCTCGAAGCGCTCGGAATTAAGGTTTATCACCATTACAGCATAAAAGGCTATCCTTCAAATCTCCAGCAGATAATCAGCGATGAGGGCTACGGCAAAAACGACTATATCGAGACCTCACGCCGCCTTGTAGTTATAACTGCTCCGGGTCCCGGAAGCGGAAAAATGGCTACCTGCCTCTCACAGCTCTATCATGAGCACAAGCGCGGCAAAAATGCCGGTTATGCTAAATTTGAAACATTCCCCATATGGAACTTACCTCTCCGCCACCCTGTTAATATCGCTTATGAAGCAGCTACTGCCGACCTCAACGATGTTAATATGATAGATCCTTTCCACCTCGAAGCTTACGGCAAGACCACCGTAAACTACAACCGTGATGTCGAGATATTCCCTGTCCTCAATGCAATGTTTGAAAAAATCCTCGGCGAATCACCATATAAGTCGCCTACTGATATGGGCGTTAATATGGCAGGAAACTGTATCGTTGATGACGAAGCAGTCTGCAAAGCTGCCAAGGAAGAAATAATCCGCCGCTATTACACTGGTCTCTGCGACAACAAGAAGGGACTTATCTCACAGGCAGAAGTTCTCAAGCTTGAACTCCTTATGAAACAGGCAAACGTTACTCCGGATGACAGAAAGGTCATCGCAGCCGCTCTTAAACGCGAACAGGAAACAGGCGCTCCGGCTGCTGCTATGGAGCTCCCGGACGGCACTATCCTTACCGGTAAGACATCCAATCTTCTCGGCGCAGTATCTGCTCTTTTACTTAATGCACTCAAGTACTTCGCCGGTCTTGATGATGAGATACTGCTCATGTCACCGCACGTCATTGAGCCTATAATGGATCTTAAAGTAAATCACCTCGGAAACAACAATCCGAGAATACATACCGATGAAACTCTCCTCGCGCTCTCGATCTGCGCCAACACAGATGATAATGCCAAGAAAGCAATGCAGCAGATCGCTAAACTCCGCGGCTGTGATGTGCATTCAACTGTTATCCTCTCATCTGTTGACGAAAGAATATTCAAGCGCCTCGGTATAAATCTTACCTGCGAACCTAAGTACAGCAACTAATAAAACGCCTGTAAGGGTGTCACTTATACAGCAACCTTATCAGAGGGCAAACCTTTCCAAAGACTTTTATATTAGTTTTTTCCGCAATGGTATATGATTCAGAATATAAAAACAAAGCCGGAAGTCTATATGACTTCCGGCTATATTTATACCATTGTGAAAAAACAGACTAAAGCTTTAGGAAGGGAGTTTAAGGGTGACTCACCACAGTGTTGGGAAATGTCCGAAGGACAAAGGTAACCGCCGCTGTTGACAGAACCCTTTCTCAAAAGTTTTTCCCTCAATAAATTACGGATAAACTTCCATATAAGCATCACCATTAAGCGGGCGGTTTTGTTACTACTCTTCCTCATCGTAGAATACGTTATATGTCACAGCGCGGTGACTATACGTACTCAGCACAAGTCCTATAATTGCATACATACTTATCATTGCAGTTCCGCCGGCACTCATAAACGGCAGCGGTACACCGATAACCGGCGCTACTTTAAGCACCATTCCTATATTCATTATACAGTGTGAAAGTATAAGTCCGAAAGCCCCCATACAGATAAATCTTCCGAGACGATCGCGTGTTATACGGCTATCGGCAAAAATTTTCAGACAAATATATGCAAGGATTATTATTATTCCAAGAGATCCGAGATAGCCGAAAACCTGTCCGACATAGGTGAATATAAAATCATTATGGATCTCAGGAACATAGACATATTCATCTACATTTTTGAATAACCCCTTGCCGAATATCTTTCCGGATTTCAGTGCTGCAAGGCCAAGATCCTGCTGGTATTCCATATGTTCAGGATCAGAACCCGGATTAAAAAGTATAGTGATACGCTTCTTATGGAATTCACTCAATGCCAGAAACCACATCGCTGCAGCTCCGGCTGCAATGACAAAAGGCGCTGCAACGAGATATTTCCACGAGATCTTAGCCGAGCATATCATGAACATGAATATGGCTACGAATATGATCGCTGTACCGAAGTCGCCCTGCTTTCCGACAATACCGATCGGTATCGCAGCATGAAGCAGTAAAAGCAGCATATGAAGAGGCTTGTTCATATCCTCTTCATCGCGTGAAAGATGATAGCTGAAAGTGAGTATGAACGCCAGCTTCAATATCTCAGAAGGCTGAAGGTTCACCGGACCTATATTTATCCACGCCTGATCGTCAGCACCGTTTCGCTGATAGCCAAGCGAGGTAAACGTCAGCGCGACAAGGAAGAGCGATATTGGCACGAAAATGAACCATAGCTTTACAAGCTTCCGGTAGTCAATAAGTGATATTATAACGGCGGCAAACAGACCTATCACCATTGAAACAAGCTGAGTTTTCCAGTAGCTCGAATCAACGCCCTCGCCCTCGCTAAGACCGCTCTCTGCTATCGAGAATATCAGCAATGTACTTATAACCGCACATATCGTCACTGCAAAAAGCAATCCGGCGTCTATATTATGTTTATTGGCAGACAGTTTTTTAAAAGCGGATTTCATTGATTTCCTTCCTTTTTCTTTATATGTATATCATTCTGCTGAAGCAGACCAGTATTTTCTGTCAAGACTGCGATACTGTGAAGCCGCAGCAACGTGCTGCTTCTGTATCACCTCAGATCCGTTAAGGTCAGCGATAGTCCTTGCGACTTTGAGTATCCTGTCATAAGCTCTCGCGCTGAGGCCGAGACGGTCAAATACGTTTTTCATAAGAGCTTCCGCGCTTTCGTCCATAGGACAGAATTCCTGAAGCTTGTCCGGAGTTATGAGCGCGTTGCAGGTTATCTTAGTACCCTTGAAGCGTTCCTCCTGAAGCTTTCTTGCAGCAATAACGCGCTTTCTTATCTCCGCCGAGGATTCTTCTACGCCCTTTGAAGAAAGATCATCGAATTCGACCGGCGCAACTTCAATGTGAAGATCAAAGCGGTCAAGCAGCGGACCGGATATTTTTGAAAGATATGCCGAGACCTTTTTTTGCGAACATATACATTTACGGCGCGGATGTCCGTAATATCCGCACGGACATGGATTCATAGCACCGATAAGCATAATAGTACACGGATAGGATACACTTCCCGATGCACGGGCGATAGTGACCTTTCTGTCTTCAAGCGGCTGGCGCATTATTTCGAGTGTCCTGCGGTCAAATTCCGCAAGCTCATCAAGAAAGAGAACTCCGTTATGTGCAAGCGAGACCTCTCCCGGGTGAGGAACACTTCCGCCGCCGGCAAGTCCGGCAGACGAAATGGTATGATGGGGAGAGCGGAATGGCCTTTTAGTTATTATGGGCATTTCAGGCGTAAGCAAACCTGAGATTGAATGTATCTTTGTAGTTTCGAGTGCTTCATCGAAGGTCAGCGGAGGAAGTATCGAAGGCATACGCTTTGCAAGCATACTCTTTCCGCTTCCCGGCGAGCCGATAAGAAGTGCATTGTGACCGCCGGCTGCTGCAATTTCAAGTGCTTTTTTAGCAGATTGCTGTCCGCGGACATCTGAAAAATCAAGAGTTTCATTATAGGCTGCTTCCGGAGGAATATAGTGTTCTCTCGGAGCAAGCAGCTTCTCGTTACGGAAATGACTTATTAATTCTTCGGCATTATGGACCGCATAAATGTCTATACCGCTTATAACCGAGGCTTCCTTTGCGTTATCTGCCGGCACAAAAACCGATTTTATGCCTGTCTCACGAGCAAGCATCACCATAGGCAGAACACCATTGATGTGTCTGAGGTCGCCGTTCAGCGAGATCTCACCGATAAAAGCGCAGTCATCAAGCGGAGCGTCAATAAACCTCATTGCCTTTAGGATAGCCATAAATATAGCCATATCGTGTACCGAGCCGCTCTTTTTGGTATCAGCCGGTGCAAGATTTACCATTACAGAAGCAACCGGAAAGCTTATGTTACAGGCTCTCAGCGCAGAACGAATTCTTTCACGGCTCTCGCGCACAACAGCGTCCGGCAGACCTACAATATCAAATTGTGGCTGACCGCGGCTTATGTCTATTTCAACATCAACTTTGAAAGCGTTCAGACCAAATAGTCCAAGACTTGATATTTTTGCAAACATTGTGCATCACCTCAGGTCGATCAGAAATGTGTTTTTATCTTACTTTCAGCCATATAGCAGAATTTTCCGCTGTTGGGAACGAATTTTATCGCAGCTTTATCCACTGGCAGGGCAGATTTTATCGAAACCGGTATAGCCGGCATCTCTGTTATAACATCAAGTGGATCAAGTGCAGCAAACGAAGTATCTTCGGGTTCTTCAAAGACATCGTCAACGACAGGCTGAGGACTGTTTCTATACGGTTTGTTATATACCGAATTCTCTTCCTGATAAGCGATCGTCTGGCTGAAATAGGGATAGCCTTCTGTGTTTTTCAGCTGCTCATGATCGAGATAAACTCCGATAGATCTGAACGAAGCTACCACTCCTGCAACTCCGATGATAAATGAAGCAGAATTCGGCAAATTCATTTGTATCATACCGAAAAGCGCCATTGCCAGAAAGATAAAAAACAGTATTACTCCGCATATCTTATGGCTGCTGCAATTAACACCTGCAAGAACCCCAATGCCCACGACTATCAGTATCTGAGTAAAAAACGGTAGTAGTTCTGTACTGCTGCCGAAAAGTGACGGTATCCATGAGATAACAGTAAATCTTACCGTAAAAAAGGTCAGCAGAAGCATCATAACGCAGTAAATGCAGACCTGAACAAAAAGCTTCTGGCAATAATCGTCTATCTCCAGCTTGCGGTTAAGACAAGCTGCATAATGCTTATGATCGGGCAGTTCTTTTAACTTTGGATTAGTGCGGGTCACAGACTCACCGCCTTTCAGGATACACTTTTTTTCTCAGCTTCGATCTCTTTAAGCTTTGAAAGAATAGCGTTTGCAGCATCGAATTTGCTCATAAGTTCAAGCTCCTGAACATTATCCGGTGTTATCATTGAAATTATATTAGTATCAGTACCAAAGCCTGCACCTGCTGTACGCAGAGAATTCGCGCATATCATATCGCAGTTCTTCGAGGCAAGCTTCTTTCTTGAATTCTCAATAAGGTTGTCAGTTTCCATTGAAAATCCGCAGATCACCTGATCCTTGCGGCGGTTTTCTCCGATATATTTAAGAATGTCGGCAGTTCTCTTCAATGGTATGGACATATCGCTGTCAGACTTTTTAAGTTTACTGTCAGCAGTGGTAACAGGAGTATAGTCTGCAACCGCAGCAGCCTTGATAACATAGTCTGATCCGCTGAGATGTGCCTTTACCGCTTCAAACATATCCGCTGCCGAACCGACATTAACAACATTTACGAACATCGGCGGCTCAACATCAGTATGTGCTGAAATAACGGTAACGTCAGCACCGCGCAGCATTGCCGCTCTTGCAACAGCAAAGCCCATTTTGCCGCTTGAATGGTTGGTAATGAAGCGTACCGGATCAATGTTCTCTCTCGTAGCACCGGCAGTAACAAGTATTTTTTTGCCGGCAAGATCCTTCTCAAATGCTGCTTCACGGACTACATATTCAAGGAGAGTTTCCTCGTCCGGTAGCTTACCGTCGCCAATATCCCGGTTTGCAAGCATACCTCTTGCAGGCTCTATGATACAGTAACCGTGTCTGCTAAGCTTCTCAATATTCTCCTGAACTATCGGATTATGGAACATATTATGATTCATCGCAGGCGCAATGATCTTTTTACAGGTACACGCCATGATAGTGGTAGTCAGCATATCATCAGCAATGCCGTTTGCGATCTTTCCGATAACATTTGCCGAAGCCGGTGCAATTATAGCAACATCTGCTTTCTTGGCTATCGAAACGTGTTCAACGCTGTATTCAAAATTCCTGTCGAATGTATCAATAAGACACTTATGCTGCGTAAGCGTTTCAAATGTGAGTGGATGTACAAAATTTACTGCATTAGGCGACATCGCAACATGAACATCTGCACCGAGTTTTGTAAGCATTCTCGCAATGTTGCATGATTTATATGCAGCTATCGAGCTTGTGACTCCAAGCAATACTGTCTTGCCTTTAAGCATGATACACCCCCATCAATTCCTGCGGTTTTTCTTATATATAATGGCGAGACCTTTTATGAGAAGATCACCGTCGTGAATGATACGTCTTTTGCAAAGCGGAACTACAAGTTCCGAAAGTCCGCCGGTAGCTACCGCTGTACAGCTGCTGCCGAGTTCCTCTTCAATACGTTCGATGATACCGTCGAGAGCGCTTGCGTTTGAGTAAAGCAGACCGCTCTTCAGACAGTCTACTGTATTTGTACCTATGATATTCTCAGGCGCTTCAAAATTTATTTTCGGCAGCTGAGCAGTCCTTGCAACAAGAGCATCCGCAGCAACACCCATGCCGGTCATTATAAGACCTCCGCGGTAATTTTTGTTCTTATCCACGACTGAGACAGTAGTAGCAGTACCCATATCAATAATTATAAGCGGCACCGGATACTGGCTGATAGCCGCAACGGCATCAACTGCCTGATCGCTTCCGAGCTGGGCAGGATTGTCGATAAGTATATTGAGACCGGTCTTAACTCCCGGACCTACTACCATTACATCCACCTCAAACAGCTTTCTTACAGCCATACGTACAGTAGCTGTAACAGACGGAACTACTGATGACATTATAGCTGCGTCAATATCCGATATGCTGAAATCATTCATAAGAAGGATATTACGCATAAGTACAGCATATTCAGCAGCAGTTGCGGAATGGTTAGTTGAGATGCGTTCAAAAAGCATAACTTCGTCGTTTTCGTTCACGCATCCGAAAACAATATTTGTATTACCGATATCAATAGCTAACAGCATGATAGACCTCCCATAAAGCCGTCCGCGGATGGGCAGATTTAATAGACGGCAGACTATTACATTTTATTATAACACATTATTCCGCAAATAGCAACAGACGCAAAGAAAATCTAAAGATATTTTTATTCTTCCTTAACAAAATAGTCCTGCCCTGCAAAACAGAGTCCAGCTATTATTCACTGCTTAAACAAAATGCTCAAAAACTATTGACAGCATATGAATAATGGTATATAATATACTTACAATATAAATCTTGTTGAAAGGTGTTGAAAAATCATGGGTAAATTTGTAATCAAGACAACCAAAACCGGCTTCACTTACAGCCTTAAAGCCGGAAACGGCGAGATCATCGCAACAGGCGGAGAAGTTTACAACTCTCTCGCAAGCATCAAAAACGGTATCGAAAGCGTTAAAAAGAACGCTCCTATCGCTAATATCGAGGATCAGACTGTTGAGGGCTTTGCTACTGAAACTAACCCGAAATTTGAGATCTATAAAGATAAAGCCGGCGAATTCAGATTCCGTCTCAAAGCAAGAAACGGCGAGATCATCGCTTGCAGCGAAGGCTATGTAAAGAAGGACAGCTGCAAGAACGGTATCGAAAGCGTTAAGAAAAACGCTCCTGAGGCTGAAGTCTCCGAAGCTGAAGCTGAATGATCAGATAATTTAACGGCTGCTGCGTTATTCATCAGCAGCCGCATTCTGTATTAACAAAAATCATTATTAATTTAAGAAAGCGGCGAAATAATATGGCAAAATATATCTGCGATGTCTGCGGCTATGAATACGATGAATCCGCAGGCGATCCCGATAACGGAATCGCTCCCGGAACGAAATTTGAGGAGCTTCCCGATGACTTTCAATGTCCTCTGTGCGGTGTTGGCAAGGAATCATTCTCAGAAGAATAATCACGACCGGATCTGTTTTTTTCAGATCCGGCGTTTTTAATGCCAATTATTGCTGAAATAGCTTGAAATTATTGACAGAAATGTATTATGGATGCTATAATAGCTTAAAAGTATAAAAAATATATTATTTGGTAACTTTTAAGACTGTTTTAAGAAACCAGTGTTAATATTAAAATGCCATAATATTTTTTACATTGGAGGGAAAACAATGAAAATCACCAAAACAGCGGCAGGTATCGTGAGCCTTGCCATGTTACTCAGTACAAGCGGACTTCTCCCTGCACCGGCAAATGCTGTCTCAGGCGGAGTTGTTATCAACGAAGTTTGCCCTAAAAACAGCAGCTATACTATCGAAGGCGGTCTCTATGACTGGATCGAGCTCTACAACAGCTCAAATTCAACGATAGACATAAGCGGCTGGGGCGTGACAGATAAGGACACAAAGCCTTACCGCTATACCATCCCCGAAGGCACAAGCTTACCTGCCGGCGGCAGATTAATGATCGCCTGCGATTCAAACGCTGCTGCTTCCAACACTAAGATCGCTCCATTCGGTCTTTCAACTTCCGGCGAAACTATCACTCTTACCGATAAAACAGGCGAGAAAATCGACTCTGTTACCTTTGAAACACTTGCCGATAACCAGTCGATAGGACGTTATCCGGACGGCAGCAATGAACTGTTCACTCTGAAATCTACTCCGGCTTCGGCAAATACTGCTCCGGAAGGCTCAAACGCTGTAAGGACACCTGAATTTTCCAAGGAAAGCGGCTATTACGATTCACAGTTCGATCTTACTATAAACGTTCCTCAGGGCTGCACGGTTTACTATACTACCGACGGCAGCGATCCTACCACCGATTCAGAAAAGTATTCTTCCCCTATCAGCATATCCGACCGTTCAGATGAGCCTAATGTTTACAGCGCAAGAACTGATATAAGCGCTGACAGCGTTACTGCACCTAAGGAAAATGTCGATAAAGCCGCTATTATACGTGCAGTTGCAGTTGATTCTCAGGGAAGAACAAGCAACATCATCACCAAGACATATTTCATCGGAAAGACTAATGCCGCTATGTACAAGAATATGAAAGTAGTTTCTCTTGTCACCGATCCTGATAACCTTTTTGATTATGAGAAGGGTATCTACGTCAAAGGCAAGGTCTACGATGATACATACGGCACGCATAATGATCCGCAAAATCCTCAGGATCCACAGAATCCAGGCGGTCCGGGAGGCCCCGGCGGTTGGGGCGGCGGCATCGGCGGCTGGGGCGGCGGTATCGGCGGCTGGGGCGGAGGCATCGGCGGCTGGGGCGGCTTCGTTAACCCATGGGAAATGGAAGCAAATTACACTCAGCACGGCAAAGAATGGGAACGTCCGGCTACTCTTGAAATGTTTGAGGACGGCAAAAGCGTATTATACGAAAATGTCGGAATACGTATCAAGGGTGCTGCTTCAAGAAACCACGCCCAGAAGAGCTTCAATATTTATAACCGTACAGATTACGGCTACAAGGAAACTGCTTTCGATCTCTTCGACGGCAAGGCTACCAAGAAGAAAAGCGGCAAGGTCATAGATAAATTCGATGGCTTCACTCTCCGCAACGGCGGCAACGATAACCTCCATACATACTTCCGCGACTCTATTAATCAGTCACTCGTAGCCGACCGCAATATGGCTACTCAGGCTACAAGCGAATGCATCGTCTTCCTTGACGGCGAATTCTGGGGCATATACCAGATCATGGAAAAACAGAATGACTCGTATCTTAAATCACGCTATGGCATAAACGCTGACAATGCAGTTATCATAAAGAACGGTGAAGCCGATGAAGGAACTGATAAGGATCTTCAGGACTGGAAAGAGCTTACTCAATTCTGCGCTTCCAACAATATGGAAAATGACAGCAACTATGCTCAGGTATGTGAAAAACTCGACATCCAGAGCTACATAGACTACTTCGCTGCTCAGATATACTGGAACAATACCGACTGGCCGCAGAATAACTTTGCTGTATGGCGCGTCTCTGAACCTGAAGCTGATAACCAGTATGCCGACGGAAAGTGGAGAGCTCTCCTTTTCGATACAGAGTATTCTACCGGTCTCTACGGAATGAACACTACTGCTGACATCGATGCTATCCAGCGTATTCAGAGAGAAGACAACGCCGAATGCAAAATGTTCATCAGCCTTCTCAAGAATAAAGACTTCAGCGAGCATTTCTGGCTCACTATGACCGACCTTATTAACTATAACTTCTCAGAAGATAAAACAGCGGATGCTGTATACTATTACAGTGACAAATACCGCGATCAGATACTCGCTTCTATGAAGAGATACAGTTCAGGCAATTCAATGTTCGGCGGTTCTCCGGAGAGCGAATATACTTCAGATGTGAACAGCATCATCAACTTCTATACAAGAAGACCTGATACTATTATCAATCAGATGAAGCGGCTTTCTGAGTATTCCGGAAGCGAGCTCATGAACCTCACCGTAAACAACGATCCGGACATGGGAACTCTCCGCGTTAATACAATAACTCTCGGCAAGAACGACAGCCGCTGGGAAGCTAAGTATCTCAGCAAACAGACCATAACCCTTACCGCTGAGCCTAAAAAAGGCAAGCAGTTCGTAAGCTGGGATGTCAGCGGAATTGAAAGTACCGACGAACAGATGACAGATCCGGTTCTCGTTCTGCCTATGTCTCACGACCTTAACATAACTGCTGTTTATCAGGATGCAGGTGATGCTCTTCTCGGCGACTGCAACAGCGACGGTATCATTGACTGGTCAGATGTTGAGAGTCTTAACAGCTATATTTTAGGAAAAAAGAAAAAAATATCAAACGCTGATATGAACGGCGACGGAAAAATCAACGGCTATGATGCTATCATCCTCAGAAGAATGATAGTCGGCAATAAATAAAAGAATATTAGGGGGATCACTGCCATGATATGCAAAAAATGCGGACATTTCGTCGAAGATGACAAAAGATTCTGCACCAACTGCGGAGAAGCTTTAAATAACACTTCTTCCGCCGGAACTCAGACCTCAGGAGATGTATCTCAGAATACATCTTCTGCACCTCATCCGCAATTCAAACCACTAACAACACTTACACCGGTATCAACACCGATAAGAACAAAAAATGGTATAAGCAAAGAAAAAACTATCATGTTCTGGGCTTCAAAAGCCGCTATGATACTGGCGCTGGTACTGTTTTTCCTGCCTTTCATGAAGATTTCTTTCAGCGAAGACTCTCATCTGAGCGCATTTGCTAAACCTATCGAAATGACAGGTCGTGAACTTGTATTCGGTATTGATGACGATAACGATGCAAATGAAAGCACATCAGACAGTCTCAGGAACGGAAGAGTTATTCTTGCTGCGATAGTGCTTATTACAGCTATCGTCATTCCGAGAGGCGCAGGCGCTACGGCAGTCTGTGCAGATGTACTGCTCCTGCTTTTCATCAAGAACGCTGATAAGAGTTACACCTTCATGAAAAAGACCATCCGCGATTGGGATGGTCTGATAGAGCTGAAATTCCAGCCTGCGCTGTACGCGGCGATCATACTCATTGGAGTTGGCTGCGTTCTGGCGTTTATGGATGAGGCTAAACGAAAAAAGATGTTCGCCGAAGAACAGTCGCTTTCACTTGACGGTGGTTATATGTGATCTGTCAGTTCATTGAGAGCAGAAGAGAATTCACGGTACATATACAGCGAACCTAGCGCTATCATCGGAATTCCGCTCCTCTTAGCGTGGGCATAGGCGCTACGGACACCGTCCGAAAACACCTTGAACGATTCAGCCGGTATTCCTGAATCCATGAAAACTTCTGCAAGCACAGAGCTGTCAAGCGAACGCGGATTATCAGGTGTTACAGTATAAGCTTTTTCAACTGATCCTCCAAGCATTTCGGGGTAAAGGCGATATTCCTTATCTGCCATAACTCCGATAAGGAGGATCAGTTTTTTTGTCCCGAAACAACGTCGGATACTCTCAGCGGCTTCACGTATGCCATCAGGATTGTGAGCACCATCGCTGATAACGATAGGATCACGGTGCATAAGTTCAAATCTGCCGTGCCACTTAACATCAGCAAGTCCGCTTTTTAGTGAAGCATCCGGGATCTCTTTACCGTATTTCCTAAGTATTTCAATACAGCTAACCGCATTGACTGAATTCTTGAACTGGTAAGTTCCTATAAGCGGAGTAACGTACTTCTCGCCCTTATAAATGAATTCAGTCGCAAATACCTCATCATCAAGCAGTCTGAACGCAGATAGCTCAGGAGTAAAAAGCTCAGATGAACACTTCTCAGCAACAGAGCGTATGACCTTCAGCGCCTCAGAGCTTTCACCTCCGAAGAAAACAGGTCTCCCCTGCTTTATGATACCTGCTTTATGAGCGGCTATCTCTGCAAGAGTATTTCCAAGCATACCACAGTGATCCCGCTGAACATTTGTAATTACCGAAAGCAGCGGCTCTTTTATTACATTGGTCGAATCCATATCGCCGCCAAGTCCGCACTCAACGACTGCTATATCGCACTTCTCCCGTACAAATATCTCAAACGCAGCGGCTGTAAGCACCTCAAACTCAGTCGGCTTATCGGACATACTTTCCCAGAAACCGGCAATATACAGAATTACATCCGCAAACAGTCCTCGGTCTACTTCCTCGCAGTTTATCCTGAAGCTGTCGATCACAGAGGTTATAGCCGGCGAAGAAAAACTGCCGGTCTGATAACCGGCACTGGTCAACACTGATGCGATCATCGCACCAACCGATCCTTTACCGTTTGTGCCGGAAATGTGTACTATCTGACACTTTTTCTGAGGATCGCCCATAAGTCGAAGTAACTCTTCTATACGCGAAAGTCCCTCAACTATCCCGCGAACCGATGTTTTTTTCAGAAACGCAAGCGCTTTATCATATTTTTCCATTTTTATACTCCACAGATAGTTTTATTGTAAGAACATTATACTATACTAATGCTTGAAAGTCAATAGCAGAAAGGGCACACAAAGGGATACTCATATATAAGTTTATCTGTAATTTATTGAGGGCAACCCTTTTGAAAAAGGGTTGCCCCGATAAGCTGCAAATAAAACTGCTATATAAGTAAATCCCTTATGTGTGCCCTTTGGTGTTATGCCTCGTCTAAAAGATGGAGCGTAAATTTCTGGATAATAAGTGCGTCATTAGCGGTGAGACCTACATTACCGTCAACATCGCCGTTTATTTCACCCTTTGCAGTAATGTGATCCTCGCTTGTACCGCTTGTGCCGTACTTCTTAGGATTCAGACAAGCCTGCATTACCATTACTACGTCCGACATATCCACACCGCCATCAACGTTTGCATCGCCCCAGAGGTAATCCTCATCGGTAGAAGGCTGTGTTGGATCTGATTCAGAAGAAGGCTCGGAGTTGTTGCTGAAAAGATTCTTCGGAAGTTCGTCAAGAGTAATGCAGAAATCGCTGGTGTAGAGCTTTGAGAGTTCCTCGGGATCCTGATACTTTTCACCAAGCAGGAAGTGTTCCTGCTCAGAATCATACCACGGACAGAAATACAGCCAGTAAGCGTGTTCTATCAGTAGATTCTCCATGCTCGGAACTGAATCGTTCTCAGCCATTGCAACCATTTTATTGCCCTTGACAAATTCATTGAGCTTATAGAAAATACCTGATTCAGCGTCAAAATTAGGAGTTCCGGAAGGCTTTCCGTCGTGACGGTTATACTGAGTATTGTACTTATCAAAAGCAACGATGTCTACCTTATCATCGCCTGAATACCACTGAGCAGAAGCATCTGTCCAAGCGTAGAGATTCTGTTCCCAGATAAGGTTATGGATGCCGTACTTATTAATGAGGGTGTCCTGTAAGAGCTCCCACATCTGCTTATATACAACAGCACCTTCCTTCGACCACCAGAACCAAGCACCTGAGCCGTCTATCGGATCATCGGTATTGCTCTTGTTGCCCTCAGCTTCGTGGAATGGACGGAAGATAACAGGAACTCCGGCTTCCTGAAGTTCAAGGAGCTGCTTTGCAAGATTCTCCATACAAAGCTGGAAATACTCATATTCAACTGTACCTTCAACCAAACAATTAGCTGTCTTGAAATCTGAAACAGAATTTCCGCCCTCGTTGCCCTTATAGGTAGTCTTGCTGAAATCAAGAGGTTCACCGAGAGTATAGTCAGCCATGCGGGTAGGTACGTTTACGTGCCATGAAGCAGTACAGATACCGCCTTTCTCCTTTGTCCACTCGATCATACGTTCAACAACTCCGTCATCCCACGCATAGCACGGACAGTTGCTTCCGAAATCGAATCCCTGTATAGCCGGATACTTTCCCGTCATATCCTTTATGATGTTTATATCGTTATCGTAATTATTATAGGTGTAGTTATGGTTCTGAGTGCTGTAAGTGTAGACCTGACCGTCCTCGCCTGAACAGTGCCACGGGAATTTATGTCCCTGCTCGTCCTTATCGTAGCTGTCCTTGTCGATAGTGTACTCCTTGCCATCCTGATCCACACACTTGTCATTAGCTTCATCATAGCGTATAGAGGTCTGGATAGTATTGCCGCCGCCATAGATCTGCTGCTGACCGGAAAGGATATTGTTTCCGTAAACGCTTTTGAGATACTTCATCAGCGACTTCGCCTCAGAAGTAGCATCCGGATCACAGAGTTTGTCAGTAGCCTTGGAAAGATCAGGAAATTCAGCCTCAGATACTGTTACATAATCAACAGCCAGATAGCCGTAATCGTTAAAGAATTCAATAGTATTCTTGCCCTCTTTAAGACGTACAAGTCCGAAATCGTAGTCGATCCACTTATCCGAATACGGTGCCTGAGCATCATACTTGACACCATTGACCTTCATTGCCTGCTTTCTGCCTTCTTTGTTCAGTATCTGAGCGCCGTGAACGGTTATCTGATACATACCTTCTGCCGGAGCATCCACTTCAAGTGAAGCGCTGTCGTTAGTGAGATACCAGAATCCCGAGCCAGAATAGCCTTCGATCTTCTGTCCGTAAATTTCTTTCCACGGAGTAGCGCCCTTCATGTCTTCGCCTTCGATGACGAACGGGAACTGTGTTGCTGCTGTTACCGACTGTGATACCGGAAAAGCAGCAAGCTGCATAGCAGACATTGCAATAGCAGATACAGCTGCGGCAGCTCTTTTAATTTTGTTTTTCATTTTAATATCCTCCTTAAATAAAATGCTTTATTAACAATGAGTTAACGCGTAACTTAACTAATTGATTTCAGTCTTATCTACTATTATTATAAATAATCCCTAACGATTTGTCAATAGTTAAGAGAAAATTTTCTTTATTTAAGTGAAGATAACTTAAATTATATCGTGCTTTCTTTAAGCAAAATCTACTTTTTTCATTAAAGCAACTGCATGGGCAGATATTCCGAGTTTTTCACCGGTGAATCCGAGATGCTCCTCAGTAGTCGCCTTGACGCTTATCTGTGATACCTCGCAGCCGCATACAGCTGCAATGTTCTCGCGCATTTTCATTATATGAGGCGCAAGCTTAGGTGCCTGTGCAATTACAGTAGCGTCAATATTACTGATAACATAGCCATTTTCGCGGCACACCCTGACCACCTCAGCCAGAAGCTTCATACTGTCCGCACCCTCAAACTCGTCCGCGGTATCCGGGAAAAGATGTCCGATGTCGCCAAGTGCGAGCGCACCGAGCATAGAATCCATTACAGCATGAACGAGCACATCTGCATCAGAATGCCCGAGCAATCCTGTAATATGCGGTATCTCAACGCCTCCGAGTATAAGTTTTCTGCCTTCAACAAGCTTATGAACGTCATATCCGTGACCAATTCTGACCATAATTTACCTCCAATTATCACAGCTTCAGCAGGACTTCAGCAAGCTTTATGTCCTCCGGAGTTGTTATCTTTATATTTGTATAATCCCCCACTGTCATTGCAACCTTTCCGCCGATAGCCTCAACGAGCTGACAGTCATCAGTAAAATCAAGACCGTGTTCAAGTGCAAAGTCTACCCCCTCAAAGTAGAGATCACGCTTGAATATCTGCGGTGTCTGAGTTATATACAGCGAACTGCGCGGCGGAGTGTCAATAATAAGACCTCCATCAACAGTTTTTATAGTGTCCTTTACAGGAACTCCAAGAGTTGCCCCACCAAACACAGAAGCATCCTTGATGACCTTCTCGATATGTTCCGGCTTTACAAGCGGACGTGCACCGTCGTGGATCGCAACAAGCTGTATGCCCTTTGATATGCAGCGAATGCCATTGATAACGCTTTCCTGACGTGTTGCACCGCCGGTTGTGCATTCCTTTAGCTTGGTTATACCGGCTTTATCGGCTTCCTCCCGGATGGCAGGGATGTCGCTTTCTCTTGCAACGATAATTATTTCCTCAACACTCTCGCATTTTTGGAACGCCTGCATCGTAACGCCGATAACAAGCCTTTCGCCGAGCGGAAGCAGTATCTTATTAACTCCACCCATTCTTGTAGAATTTCCGGCACATACTATCACAACTGAAGTATTCATATCATTCTCCGTTCTTATCTTTACTTGGTTCGACCGGACCATACTCTATGCGCAGTTCCGGCAGTTTTTTTATAATACAGAAGTAATTCAACAGACCGTCAGGTACACTGAGGTCATTCTCACCGCTCGCAGGCGGAGCGAATATCCGCAGCGGTATTTCACATTCTCCGCTGAAAGGTCTTGCATAAAAAGCCGGCATGAGATCAATGAATCCTGCTTCCGGCGACTTGTAAAACCACATACCGTTGAATTCAAGCATGAGGTTATTATTATCTGCAAATTTCAGCTCGCAGAAATGCGGTGCAGACGTAATATGTACCGGTATTTCAAGACCTTCCGAATCCTCAGCACCGCCCCAGCGAAGCCGCACAGGAAGCGCTGTTTCATCCCCGCGCTTCAGCGACGGCTTGAAATAGTCATCATGGATAATATCCCTGTAAGCCTGCATGACCGGCTGTTCCACGCCGACATTACTGTTATTAGGGTCTTCCGTCTCAAGTCCGAGCCTTCCGCGATCACGGAACTGATAAAACGTGAATCCGTCAAGCCAATCGTCTTTGTCAGCTTTCAGCATATCAGCGAAAAGCCTGACCATTTCTGCCTGCTCATAAGGTCCGGTGACATCTCCGTCGGAATTGAGCTCCGACATCACCATAGGCTTGGCTATGCCTCCGTTGAGATACCTAAAGCGCTCATAGCTGCGCTTTGAAAGCTCGTATACTTCTTTGACTGATGACCGGAAATGAGTGCTTCCGCCGGTAATTGCTGTGTCATAAGGCCATCCCCAGTGCAGCGACATATATTTATCCACTGACCATATATCAGTTTCACGCACAGCCTGTGTAAACTCCTCTTCCTTTACCATTTCATCGGAATCCGGATCTTCTATACCGCCTATGCAAAGGATCGTCCGGACATTCGGTGCCTGTTCCTTGATAATACGTGCAGCGCGGCAGTAAAAATCGGCTATTTCCTGATATGAGGCGCGTTTCGTGAACGAAAACCAGTTACCGGTAGCTTCGTGGTTGATACGCAAGAACATCCTTCCAAACGGACGCAGATCATTTCCGATAGCTCTTAACTGCTCATCAGTTACAGCCGGATCCATCGTTATTGTGAGAGTTACATCCTGTCCATGCCGCCTTATATCGCGCATGAAATTGAAAGGCTCGCCAGAGGTATCGCCTTCAAGACCTCCACGGTACGGAAAATAATCGTCATAAGGATAGTCCCACTGATAGGTTATCCCCTCTCCGCTTACTGCTTCCGAGATACGCTCAGGAAAGTGTTCATCGAAAGGATAATAACAGTACATAAGACTGATGCTCCTGTGAGGTCTGCCGAGTTTACGCAGAATGTAATCCTGCTCGACATACTCACCGCGTTCACTGCCGTCTCCGAGATCAACAGCACACCTTGCTTTGCCTAAAGCAACTTTATAGATCTTCTCCATATGTTTTCCTTTCAGATAATCATATATATGCCTGCTTTTTCAGTATAGCGGTTATAACTCTGCCGATTATCGCAAAATAGTTCTGATCCGCCACTGACCATTTTTTGAAGCGTGAAATATAACAGAACGAGATCATTCCCTTGACTATGCTGTCATCTGTCATCAGATACTGTACTGCTCCGCCTATATTCTGTGAAGAAAGCTGAGCAAAGGCATCGTCATCGCGTCCTTCAAGCTCATTCACATTGTCAATAACGAAAAGACCGTCCGCCGAAAATCGCTCTGTATACCCGTTATTCAGCAGATATGCCGCACTTTTTGAATTGGCATTTCCGCAATTCAGAATAAGGCTCATATCATTTCCGGCATAAACACAGATGTCATCTATCAAGAACTTTGCCCTTATCTGTTCAAGAAGCACCGATATATCCGGTATCCTTCCAAGTACAAGACTTTCCGCAAGCTTACCTGCAAAGCCGAGTTTCTCGGAAGCTTCGCCCTTGCTGCTCAGGTAAACTATCTTATTCTTGGCATCTTTTTCAACCGGACCGTGCTTATTGATGTCATAGATTATGTATCGGTTCTTGCCTTTCTGCTGTGCAAGGTACAGTGCCTTATCCGCCTGCATGAACAATTCCTCAAAGCTGCGGCTGTCCACAGGATAGGTCGAAACTCCCATAGAACAGGTAAGGCGCAGATTATCAAAACGGTCAGCGAATGCAAATTCGGTCTTAGTGCGTATTGCACGGAGTATGCCGCGCAGATCCTCTTCATCGCGTGTGTTTTCGAGAACTATAAGGAAACCGCCGCCGCTTACTCTTCCGGCAATACCTCTTGCACCTATTTCAGTCTTGATTATGCCGGCTATCTTGTATATGACCTCGTCTCCGAACATATGCCCGTAGCTGCTGTTGATACCGGTGAAATCGTCTATATCAAGGATGACTATATTTACATTGTAATGCGGCTCAGATCGGATAATATCTCTCGCAAACGCATTTATTGCACGTTTATTCAGAAGTCCGGACATCGAATCCTTATTTGCTTCAAAAGCAAGATTTACCTCCTTGCTCTTGCTTCTTGAACTGACTACCGAGATTATTCCGGTGACCTTTCTGTTATCCGGATCATCATAACGCGTTATACCGCGGAAAAGACAGGTCTCACGATTCTTTCCGCCAGTCAGGACTGATGTCTCTATCTCGTAATCGAAGCGATAAACTCCGCTTCGTATATCTCTGCAAAGCGAATTGAATGTCTCTATGTAACGCGAAAGCACATACTCCTCTTTTATGGCATCTGTACGCCATTTTTCAAGCTTCTCGTCCACGAGGACTACCTCACGGTAGCAGTCAAAAATATATATCCTGATCTTTTTCGTCTCAAAAGAATACTCAAATGCAAGATCGCTTATCAGGCTAAGAACATACCGCAGTTCAGAAAGCTTTTTTTCTCTTTTGTAGGCAGCAGCTTCAAGCGAAAATACATCGCTGAGCACTATGCTGTAAAGCGGCTCCGCATCATCTTTTCCGATCCTGCGGACAGAAGCCGAGATCCATCTCAGATAACCGTTGATGCCTTTCATGCGTATTACTGTTTTATGCAGATCCCCATCATCAGCTGAATCAATGCACCCTATAAGGCGTTCATAGTCCTCATCGTCGATAGTACGCCTGATAGAATAAATAACATCATTGCCGAAGTAGCTGAAAAAGCGTTCATCTGCACTCTGTGTATGCAGGCTCTTATCAACGACAACTCTGCCCACTCTGTAAAGTTTCTCACCAAGGAATTCTTCGCTGTTCATACCGCATACCTCACTTTCATGACTTACAGTAATTATACCATACATCAAACAAGACGGTCAAGTATGGGGCTTCGCATTGTTTACAAAAATTTTACATTATGCCGCGTGACTTCTTACCAGACTTATTATATAATATAATAGAAGAGGTATCTTCAAAAATAACCTAACATATGCAAAGGACGGTCTTTTTTAAAATGGAAAAACGCGAAAAGCGAAAATATCTATACATCGCAAGTCTTGCTGTCGCGATATGTCTGATAGTACAGAACTTCTCATTAGTCATCACACTTCTGAGCCTGAGTTTTGTAGCACTCACGCCTATGCTTATAGGCTGCATAATCGCTTATATCTTCAACATCATTATGAATTTCTTTGAAAAACACTATTTTCCAAAAAGCAAATCGCCAAAAATAATCGCCTCGCGCAGACCGTTGTGTCTGATACTTTCTTTCACAATAGTCATCGCAACTATCACGCTTGTGCTGAAAGTCGTCATCCCTGAATTCGTAACAGCAGGAAAGCTGTTCTACGACGAATTGCCGGATCTTTACGAAAGAGGCAAGGCGTTCTCAACCAAAAAACTCAAACAATACCCCAGACTCCAGGAACAACTCAACAACATTGAGATCGACCGTAACGAAATTGTCAATAAACTGACTCAAAGCGCATTCGGTCTGTTCGGCTCTGTTATATCTTTCATCACTTCTGTTACCTCCGCTCTGATAAATACCATCATAGGAGTAATTTTCGCTATATACCTTCTCCTCAGAAAAGACAAGCTCGCTAACGACATAAAGCGTTTCCAGAATGCTTATCTCAGCGAAAAGACCATCCGCCGCATGAATAGATTCTTCTCAACAGCACATGAGACCTTCACAAACTTCTTCATCGGACAGTTCATCGAAGCAATTATCATCGGAACACTAACCTTCATCGGCTCATCTATACTGCGCCTGCCATATCCGGCTATGACCGGCACTATCATAGGCGTTACCGCACTTATCCCAATATTCGGTGCTCTCATTGGTGCGGCACTGAGCGCATTCATAATATGCACGGTAAGTCCAACTAAAGCACTGATATTCTTAGTGTTCCTGATAATTCTTCAGCAAATTGATAATAATATATTCTATCCGAAGGTAGTCGGAACATCCGTTGGACTTCCGGAAATATGGGTGCTCGCAGCTATCACAGTTGGCGGAAGTCTTTTCGGTATCATGGGAATGCTCATGGGCGTTCCTCTCGTTGCGACCTTCTATAAGCTCGCATTCTACAAGCTTGAAAAGAAAGAGACAGAGCTCGCCGGAATACCTAATCAGCTGCCCGAAGCTCCGCCGGATAAACCTAAGGTAACAAAAAAACACAAAAAATAATTTTTCTCTCAATTCAACAAATTTGCCAAACAAGTAGAATGTTTTTTTACAGCAGTTTTGAGAAGCTGGCTATACTGCGAAATAATCACCGGTATAAATCCTTGCAATTACAAATGTTAGTAATATCATAATACAAAAATAACGCATTTTTGTTATTTTTGCAGAAATCAAAGATTGACATTTTTTAGTCAATGTGATATTATTATCGTAGATGATCTATCTTTCCGTGTTTTTACCCGGAAATAATTATAAATAATCTGTAAAGGAGTTCTGAACTATGATAAACACTTGGGCAAAAGAATGGGATGGATTCAATGAAGGACGCTGGAATCACACTTCAGTTAATGTACGTGATTTCATCAAGAAGAATTACACTCCATACGATGGTGATGAAAGCTTCCTTGCAGGACCTACCGACGCGACTAAAAAGCTCTGGGATCAGGTAATGGATCTCTCCAGACAGGAACGTGAAGCCGGCGGTGTTCTCGATATGGATACCAAAATTATCTCAACTATTACTTCTCATGGTGCCGGCTATCTCAACAAGGAACTCGAACAGATCGTCGGTCTCCAGACAGACAAGCCCTTCAAGCGCGCTCTCCAGCCTTTCGGCGGTATCAGAATGGCTCAGCAGGCTTGTAAGGAGTACGGATACGAAGTTGATCCTTCCGTTGTTGAGATCTTCACAAAATACAGAAAAACTCACAATCAGGGCGTTTTTGATGCCTATACTCCAGAAATGCGTCTCGCACGTCATTCCGCTATCCTTACAGGTCTGCCCGATGCTTACGGCAGAGGTCGTATCATAGGCGACTACCGCCGTGTTGCTCTCTATGGTATCGACCTCCTCATTCAGGATAAGAAGCACCAGATCGATACTTCTCTCGTGAGAATGACTTCCAAGAATATCCGTCTGCGTGAGGAGCTTGCTGAACAGGTACGCGCTCTTGAGGAACTCAAGAAGCTCGGTGAGATCTACGGATTTGACATTTCCAAACCGGCAGCTAATGCAAAGGAAGCTGTACAGTGGCTCTATTTCGGCTACCTCGCAGCTGTCAAGGAGCAGAACGGCGCAGCAATGTCCCTCGGACGCACCTCGACCTTCCTTGATATATACATCCAGCGTGATCTTGAACGCGGTCTCATTACTGAGGAACAGGCTCAGGAGCTCATCGACCACTTCATCATGAAGCTGCGTATCGTAAAGTTCGCACGTACACCTGAATACAATTCGCTCTTCTCAGGCGATCCTACATGGATCACAGAATCAATCGGCGGTGTTGATGTTGACGGTCACCACCTCGTTACAAAGAACAGCTTCCGTTATCTCCACACTCTCGAAAACCTCGGAACAGCTCCGGAACCGAATATGACTATCCTCTGGTCAACAAAGCTCCCGAGAAAGTTCAAGGAATACTGCGCTAAAATGTCTATCAAAACATCCTCTATCCAGTATGAGAACGACGACATGATGAGGGTTGTTCACGGCGATGACTACGCTATCGCCTGCTGTGTATCCTCAATGAGAGTCGGCAAGGAGATGCAGTTCTTCGGTGCAAGAGCAAATCTTGCAAAATGCCTCCTTTATGCTATAAACGGCGGTGTTGATGAACGTCTCGGACTTCAGGTCGGACCTAAGTACCGCCCGGTAGACAGTGAATACCTCGACTTTAACGATGTATGGGAAAAGTATATGGATATGATGGAGTGGCTCGCAGGTCTCTATGTAAACACTCTTAATGTTATCCACTATATGCACGATAAATACAGCTATGAGAGACTTCAGATGGCTCTCCACGACAGAGATGTCAAGCGTTACTTTGCAACAGGTATCGCAGGTCTTTCAGTCGTTGCAGATTCGCTCTCTGCTATCAAGTATGCAAAGGTAAAGCCTATCCGCAAGGACATCGAGATCAAGGACAAGGCAGGAAATGTTATCGACGTTGCCAAGAACGTTATTGTTGACTACGAGATCGAGGGCGATTTTCCGAAATACGGCAACAACGATGACCGTGTCGATCAGCTTGCAGTAACTGTTGTACGTCAGTTCATGGAAAAGATCAAGAAGCACCACACCTACCGAGATGGCGTTCCTACAATGTCTATCCTTACTATCACATCAAACGTTGTTTACGGTAAAAAGACCGGCAACACTCCTGACGGACGCAAGCAGGGCGTTCCGCTTGCTCCGGGAGCTAACCCGATGCATGGAAGAGATACTCACGGCGCAGTAGCTTCACTTTCATCCGTTGCAAAGCTTCCGTTCAGACACGCTCAGGACGGTATCTCAAATACATTCTCCATTATTCCTGATGCTCTCGGTAAGGATATGGACGTATTCATGGGCGATCTTGATCTTGATAAACTCAAAGGTGAAGAATAATGCTTGAATCCAACATCAAAGGTACTGCCAGTTCGCCGGAAGAACTTGCTGATCTCATAGACCAGCTGATGTCTGAAGGTACTGGTCACGTAAACATCTTTCCCGAAGAAAACGGCGGCAGCCTTACTGTTGAGACCGTAAACAGCACCGACTGTGGTGTAAAAGGAGCTTGCTGCCAACCAACAGAACTCGAAACCGAGGAAGACTGATATAATATTGATAAAGGAGAATTAATATGGATAATCAGAAACAAATTGACAACCTTATAGAGCTTCTCGATGGCTATGTTGAAAAAGGCGGTCATCACCTCAATGTAAACGTTTTCACCCGTGAGACTCTTCTTGATGCTCAGGCTCATCCTGAAAAGTATCCGCAGCTGACTATAAGAGTATCCGGTTACGCAGTAAACTTCGTAAAACTGACAAAAGAACAGCAGGATGACGTTATATCGCGTACATTCCACTCAACTCTTTGATAAGCCTCACTTCGCCGCAGTTTCCGCTGCGGCTTTTCTTTTGTGATATATTACAATTTAAGAGCGCAAAATATATTCAGATTCACTAATCAAATCCACTTGAAAACCTACCAAACCTATGGTATAATTAATATATCCTCATTAACCGCCATTAGGCGATTATCCCCCGAACTAAGTTCGGAATGTGCAAATTCTTTACTATATATGGAATTTGCGCATCACATTTCTTTATGTCGAGCTCATTTTTCAGTTGTTGAGCTGACATTAATTAATATAAATCGTCTTTTAACATCTCAACACAATTTATTAAGGAGAAATTTATGAAGATCTCAACCAAAGGCAGATATGCTCTGCGTATGCTGTATGACCTCGCGCTCCACCAGGAAGAAGGGTTCGTCTCTCTGAAGGATATTGCTGAACGCCAGAATATATCCAAAAAATACCTCGAACAGATCGTACCGTTGCTGAACAGAAGCGGTCTGCTTAAAACCAACCGCGGTAACCACGGAGGCTATATGCTCACACATAAGCCATCTGAATGCTCTGTCGGTGAGGTACTGAGAGCTACTGAAGGCAGTCTTGCTCCGGTAGCTTGCCTTGAATTTGAGCCGAACGAATGTCCCAGAGCCGCGGAATGCTCTACCCTGTTCATATGGGAAGGGTTATACGCTACCGTTACAGATTACCTCAATGGAATAACCTTACAAGATGTCATTGACAAAAACGTCTCCGATTCCGGAGATTACTGTATATAACAAAAAACTCCGCAGACAGCATATCAGCTGCTGCGGAGTTTCTTACATATTTTATTCAAACATTGGAGTTGAAAGATAACGCTCACCTGTATCAGGAAGAAGTGCAACAATGGTCTTGCCTTTATTCTCAGGGCGCTTTGCAAGTTCAAGTGCTGCCCATACAGCCGCACCAGATGAAATACCTACAAGTACACCTTCAGTACGTGCAATATCTCTGCCAACGCTGAAAGCATCCTCGTTCTCAACTGTGATGATCTCATCATATATACCTGTATTGAGGGTTTCAGGAACAAATCCAGCGCCAATGCCCTGTATCTTGTGAGGACCTGCTGTGCCCTCTGAAAGCACTGGTGAGCCCTTAGGTTCAACTGCAACTACCTTGATGTCCTTGTTCTTTGACTTGAGATATGCACCTGTTCCGCTAAGTGTTCCGCCTGTACCAACTCCGGCAACGAAAATATCTACATTACCGTTAGTGTCATCCCATATCTCAACGCCGGTTGTCTTTTCGTGGATAGCCGGATTTGCAGGGTTTGTGAACTGTGACGGAATATAGCTGTCAGGAATCTCCTCAGCTAACTGCTGAGCCTTTTCAATAGCTCCCTTCATGCCCTTTGAACCATCTGTGAGTACGAGTTCAGCGCCATAAGCCTTCATAAGATTTCTGCGCTCGATACTCATAGTCTCAGGCATTGAAATGATAAGTCTGTAACCTCTTGATGCAGCAACAGATGCAAGACCGATACCTGTATTACCGCTTGTAGGCTCGATTATAACACTTCCGGGCTTAAGGAGTCCCTTAGCCTCTGCATCATCTATCATAGCCTTAGCGATTCTGTCCTTAACACTGCCAGCAGGATTGAAATATTCAAGCTTAGCAACGATCTTTGCCTCGATATTGTATTTTTTCTCGATATTTGTAAGTTCAAGAAGAGGAGTTCCTCCGATTATATCAGTGATTTTCTTATAGATGCCCATAATAATTTCTCCTTTATAAATAATTGGTATTTGATCGTGAAACAGTTTATTGTTATAGCTTCAACATCGCATCAAATAATGCTTATTCATAATATCGCCTCTTAGTTTTTACTATTTATCCTATCTGATTGGTATGCTTTTATTATACCAACATACAACTGCTTTGTCAATACCTTTTTTTAATTTTGTTTTTTTAACATAAGCGCCGGAGCATACAACTCCGGCGCATTTTTACTATTACTGATTCTTTGTGCCAACCTGTGGTGAGGTACGTGATGAGATCTCCTCAAACTTTCCGCAAGCTTCAACGCCAAGACACTCCATAGCGTTTGAATCATATGAGAACCAAATCATGAATGCAGCCATACCTGGATTCTTGTTGATATTTACGTAATAATCAATAGTATCGCCCGGCTTTGCTGAAACGTTATCGGCATAGATCACAAACTGATCTGAAGGAATGCTCTTCTTATCAATATCTCCGCCTACACGGATAGTACCGTTGTATACCTTTACGTCCTTATTGAGGCTCTTACCGCCAACAGTAGAAAGGTCAGGAGAAATGCTTACAGGATAATCCTGTTCAGGAGCATCATCTTTGATCTTGAATGAAGCCTTTAAGAACTGACCTTCAAATTCATAGTTTATATCCTTCTCAATGTCGATCCAGAATATATACATCGACTCTGTATCGCTCTTGTAGGCGCCGGAATCATCTGCTGATACTGCTTCGCTTGTAGCCTGGGTAACAGCCTGAGTAACTGTAACAGCCTCAGTAACTACCTGACCGCTTGCATCAGTAACATTCTGGTGATTGAGGTCAGTTACAGGAACGAACTCTGTTTTAGGCTGTCCGTCAGCTTCAGTTACGACCTCATAAACAGTAGGAGTTTTCTTCTTAGTTGTAGCCTGAGTAGGATCCGGAGCATTGATGTCAACGCCATTGAAATTGATCTTGCCGTTCTCATCTGGTCTTACTACCTGGAAAGGTGCAGCGACCATAGCACCGTTCTCATTTGTTACGAGTTCGATCGGGCTGTCATCAAGGTCAACATCAGCTGCATTCTCACTGCTTCCGCTGCTTTTACTGTCGGAACAACCAACGCAGGTAAACGAAGTCATTGCGATACAGGTCAGTGCAGCAATGGCGATAAGTCTTTTTCTTAAATTCTTCATGTTTAAAAATCCTTTCATATAGATAATACCCTGCCCGAGTGCCTCAAGGCAGCATACATATTATTCAATTACAATATTCCAATACTAATTATACACAAGCAGAAGTAATTTGTCAAGCCGGATAGCATATTGTGATCAATTATTTGGCAAAGAGTCATCTGTTAGACATAAAGTGTTCACCAAATCGTCACTATTTGCAGCTAAAAATATTTCCATCAAATAAAAGAGTTCCCGCAGACGAGAACTCTTAACGCTTTTTAGTTTTTACAGCTTTTCTTAACTTGGGTATGCAGAATTCAAGCACCGCACAGTATTTGTCAATTACAGTTATTACATATGTTTCCTTGTACTTGGGCAAAGGACGTGTCATCGGCCACATATGCTTCTCGATAATATCACGTTCCAGAGGCGAGATACTTGTTAACTGAGCTGCATTTTCAGCTGCCTGAGCGGAATGCATGGCACTATGCGAGGGCTGTCCTTTTTCACGCAAAGAGTTATACTCCTTGCGGTCATAGTAGAAGAGATCGTGCAAAAGTCCTGCTCTTGCAGCCGAACGCGCATCAAGGTGAAGCTTCCGGCAGACTATATAGCTGTAATACGAAACATTCACGCAATGCTGGAAACGAGTCGTAGATATATGATGAGTGATATTTTTCAGTTCATCAAGCTTATCCGATCCGATAATATCGCATATCATCGGATAGTAATCTGTAAGCAGCAGTTCTTTTCGGGAACCGATAGCATTCAGCATAAACATCCACCCCTTTGAATTACTATATGTATTATACTACATTCCGGAGAAAAAATCAATGCTTTTCTGAATTTTTCATACAAATGGTATATATTATAAAAATTTGCCCAATAATAACATCAGAGGTGATTATTATGAGTAAAAAGAAAAAGGAAATTCCCGTACCAGAACCGCGTCCGGATGAGGACGGATATGAATTCCCGGCTGCTTCATCAGGCGACATGACCGGTCTTATACCAACTCCGGCAAATGATATAGCCAAGCGCGATTCCTATGGGGAAATTCTTCCGTTTCAGGCTGAAAAGCCATAACAAAAAGCCTCCCACCGATAACGATGGGAGGCAATATTATTATACTATCCTATTCTTGATCAAACGCAGCCCTGAGCCTTCATAGCCTCAGCAACCTTGAGGAAGCCAGCGATATTTGCACCAGCCATATAGTTGCCAGCCATACCGTACTCCTTAGCAGCCTCGTCGCAAGCCTTGAAGATGGACTTCATGATGCCGTGAAGCTTCTCATCAACCTCTTCAAATGACCAGCTGAGTCTCTCGCTGTTCTGGCTCATTTCGAGACCGGATGTAGCAACACCGCCTGCATTTGCAGCCTTAGCAGGACCATAAAGGAGACCGTTCTTGAGGTATGTTTCGATAGCCTCAGGAGTTGAAGGCATATTTGCACCCTCAGCAACAGCGAAACCGCCGTTAGCTACGATAGCCTTAGCACCGTCACCGTTGATCTCGTTCTGTGTAGCACATGGAAGAGCGATGTCAAGCTTTATGCTGCCTGCATTGCACTTGAGTGTCCAAACGCTGCCCTCGTGATACTCAGCATTCTTGTGTGAAGTTCTGCCGATGTATTCCTTGATACGTCCGCGCTCAACCTCCTTGATCTGCTTAACGAGATCGAGTTCGATTCCGTCTGGATCGTAGATGTAACCGTTAGAGTCTGAAACAGTAACTACCTTTGCACCGTACTGAGTAGCCTTCTCAGTAGCGTAGATAGCAACGTTGCCTGAACCTGAAATAACAACTGTCTTGCCCTCGAAGCTCTTGCCGTTAGCCTGGAGCATTTCGTTTGTGAAGTAGCAAAGACCGTAGCCTGTTGCCTGTGTTCTTGCGAGTGAACCGCCGTATGTAAGGCCCTTACCAGTGAGAACGCCTGTGAACTCGTTGCGGAGTCTCTTGTACTGACCGAACATGAAGCCGATCTCTCTTGCGCCTGTACCGATGTCACCGGCAGGAACGTCTGTATCAGCACCGATGTGCTTGCAGAGTTCAGTCATGAAGCTCTGGCAGAAACGCATAACTTCCCCGTCAGACTTACCCTTAGGGTCGAAGTCTGAACCGCCTTTACCGCCGCCCATAGGGAGAGTTGTAAGGCTGTTCTTGAATACCTGCTCGAAGCCGAGGAACTTGATGATTCCGAGATATACTGAAGGATGGAGACGGATACCGCCCTTATAAGGTCCGATAGCTGAGTTGAACTGTACACGGAAACCTCTGTTTACCTGTACCTTGCCGTTGTCATCAACCCAAGGAACACGGAACATGATCTGTCTCTCAGGCTCTACGATACGCTCAAATACGCCTGCGTCGATGAGATCCTGTCTCTTTTCAGCAACTGGCTCGAGTGTTTCGAGAACCTCTGTTACAGCCTGAATAAACTCAGGCTCGCCTGGATTTCTTTTCTTAACTCTTTCTAATAAGTCGTTGAGATACTGATTTTTTAACGCCATTGTTAAAAAACCTCCTTTAAAATATTCTGCTTTCGCAGTTCAAGAAATATTATACCACTATGTTCCGGATTTTTCAAGTAGTGTTAGCCATATTTTACATCTTTGTGCAATTTGCACAGTAGAAGTATCCGAAACCGATGATCGCAGAGCCGGATATGCCGGATATATTGAATATCAGGCATTGTTAAGATACTCGCTGGCAAGATACAGTGAGCCGCTTATGACCGCAACTCCGCCGTTCTCACGGGCAAGTTCCTTTGCCCTCTCCGCACACTCAGCAAGTGTACCTGTTTCAGTTTCCGTGTAGAACGAAGCTACATCCGCCAGTGTCTCAGCCGGTACGCTGTTCGGGGCAAAGCCATCGACTGCAAAAAGCTTGTCCGAATGTCCGGCGATAGTCTTGACGCACTCTGCATAGTCCTTTGAATCTACCATTCCCATAACTGTATATATCTTCCTGCCCCTTGTGCTGAGATACATAAGCATGAGCGAAAGCATATTCACTCCGGCTGGATTATGACCGCCGTCCACGATAATATCCGGCTCGCCTTTGATATACTGCACACGCGCTTTGACCTGAGTATTTTCAATAGCACGGATAATGCTTCCGTCGCTGACATAGAATCCATTTTGCCTGAGATATAGGCAGGCTGTTATCGCCGTTTGTGCGTTATAACGCTGATGTAAGCCTATCATAGCCGGACTGAGTTTCACGCCCCTGTAATAGAACTGTGCGTACAGACCGCCGTCGCCGTAAGGCTTGCATGGTTCGAGCGGTATGAACTCCGCTCCGACTTTTTCTGCTGTCCCACGGACGATATTCTTGACACTGTCCGGATTATCGTCTGAAACTATGACCGCAGAGCCGCCCTTGATAATACCGGCTTTCTGAACCGCTATCTCCTCGACTGTATTCCCCAGTATCGCTGTATGATCAAGCGATATTGACGTTATAACTGAAAGCAGCGGCGGCGGTATTACGTTTGTTGAATCAAGAAGTCCGCCTATACCTGTCTCAAGGACTACTATGTCGCACTTCTCCTTCTCAAACCACAGAAAAGCTATCGCCATTGTTATCTCAAACTGAGAGTATGGACTGTCTCCGACTGCATTTTTCACAGTCTCTGCCATTTCACAGAGGGCTTCATCACTGATGTCACAGCCGTTTATACGTATGCGGTCGCTGTAATGCAAAACAAACGGAGATGTGAACTGTCCCGTCCTGAAGCCCGAATCCACAAGTGCCGCAGATATGTATTCAAGCGTTGATCCCTTGCCGTTAGTGCCTGCAATATGCACGAATTTCAGCCGTTTTTCAGGAGAGCCTATCCGATCCATAAGCTCACGGGCGCGTGAAAGATCAGTGATCTTTCCGCCGGACTTCGTATAACTGTTGACGAATCTCATTGCTTCTTCGATGTTCATATCGTAACCCCTCATTCCATAGAATAAAGGGCGGACAGTGTCCGCCCTCTGTAATGCCGGTCAATATACCCCATTCTGTGCTTCTGCTTTAGCTACTGCCTCTTCAAGAGACATTCCGGTGAATTCCTGTGCTGAAAAAATACGTCCGCACTTCCTGTCGCTTACGAACGCTCCTACAAGAACTCCCGGTAGTGCACTTTCAGGAGTATTCGGTGCTTTAGGACCTCCGAGATCAGTCCTGCACCAGCCCGGATCAGTAAGACTGAGAGTAACATCCGTTCCCTCATATTTAAGTCCGAGATCGCGCGTTACCTTGTTAAGAGCTGCCTTTGCGCCGGAATATCCAGCCTGCTCAGGTTCAAGATCAATACCGCTTGTGGTATTAACGATACGCCCGAATCCGCGCTCCTTCATTGCCGGAAGGAAATGATAGCAGATCATCATCGGAGCGGTAGTATTCACCTTAAAGCTTATGTCATAGTCAGAAGCCGGTGTTGTGAGGTACTCAGTGCGGTAAGCTATCTGAAGTCCTGCGTTGTTGAGGATAACATCGACCGGTGTTCCCTTGCTGTCGATCTCGCAGCACATACGCTCGACCTGCTCCATATCTGAAAGCTCAGCTTCAACAGTGTATGCCTCTACTCCAAGAGCCTTCACTTCCTCTTCGACCTTGCGGCAATGCTCTGCATTTCTGCTGTGGAGTATGAGATTAACTCCCTGTTCAGCCATAAATTTTGCTGCTAAATAGCCGATCCCTCTGCTTGCGCCTGTAATAAGTGCCCATCTGCCCTTCAAATCTGTCATTTCGTATCACTCTCCTTCTGTATTATGCTGGTAAAAAACTGTACAGTGATTTATCAGTATTCGTAATCAATGCAGGCACGGTCTGTCTTAACTGTACCGATGAATTTTCCGAACTCAACATGAGCCGGATGCACCTGATATGCGTTGAGATCAGCAATAGTCTCAAAATCGCACAGCAGTGAGATAGTGTAGTTGCTCTCCGGAGCGTCCTTTGAGTTGATAACTACCTCGCCTTTTTTCAGCTCCTTGACATTGGCGATAACATTGTCGAATCTCTTCTGAGCCTCGACAGCGTTTTCGTATTCACTTCTGCCGTCAGCATCTTTAAGCTTGAACATTACTATGTGCTTTATCATTATGATTCACCTTCATTCAGTTCATATATTTTAGATTTGAAAGTTTTAGTTCCGTCGAAGCTGGTGTACTCACCATACTTCACAAAATGCAGTCCGCATTTTTCGATAACTCTTCCGGACGCAGGATTTTCCGCAGCGTGTTCAGCGACAAAATTTTCAGCCTCGTGTTCACTGCGGACAAAGTCTATCATTCTCAGAGTTGCTTCAGTGGCATAGCCTTTATTCCAGCAGTCATAGCGAAGATTATAGCCAAAGCTCCAGTAAATTCCGTCAGGTCTGCGTCTTATGCTGCCTGAGCCTATGAGCAGACCGTCCGACTTACGGACAAATCCCCATGTATATTCGTTTTCAAGGTCGGGAATAGTGCTCAGCCATGCTTTTGCAGTTGAAATGTCAGGATGAGTGGAATACATCATATACTTTGCTACACGAGCATCGCCTGTCCACTCAAATACGGCTTCTGCGTCCTCAATTGTAAGAGGACGCAGAATGAGCCTTTCTGTTTCAAGAACGGGTATATTGAAAGCACTCATATTATCACCTTGTAATATCATAGCTCTGGTCAATAAGATTTTTCAGTGAGTCTATATCAATGCTTCCGTCAACAAGAACAGAAGTCCATAGTCTTTTATTCATATGGTATGCAGGAAAAGCCTTTCCCTCAGCGATAAGGCATTCTCTTTCAAAAGAGTTGCATTTTATATTCGCTATCCATACCCTTCCCTCTCCAAGACCGAAAACAGACTTTTTCACTTCCATGAAAAGCGCATACCATTTTCGGCTTTCTGAGTGTCGGAGCACAGCAAACTTCGGAGTTTTATCCCACGGGTAATCCGCAGATGTGCCGTATTTTTCCTTGGCATACTTTATAAGTTCTGATATCATCATGACTTGAAAGCTGCGATAGACTGCTCTATCTTAGCCATTTTCTCCTCAGCCTTTGCGAGCTTTGCCTTTTCAGCCTCAATGAGCTGTGCGGGAGCTTTTGCAATAAAGCCCTGATTATTGAGCTTTCCGCTGAGGAAGTCTATATCCTTCTGAACCTTTGCCTTCTCCTTTTCGAGACGGGCAATTTCCTTTTCCTTGTCAACGAGCTCGTCCATAGGGATGAAGATACGTGCCGAATCAGTTACTGCATTAGCACAGTTGTCGTGTGCAAGGCTCTCGCCTGTCTCGACTGATGAAGCAGAGGCAAGCTTCTCGAAGAAAAGTCCGCAGCTGTCGAAGAGTGCCTTATCAGCAGTCTCAATAAGAAGCTTAGCCTTTACCGACGGCGGTACGTTCATTTCAGTACGAACATTGCGGACAGCCTTGATCGCGGAGATGATCTTCTCGAAGTCCTTCTCCTCTGCTGAGTAATTGATAGAACTGTCATATGTAGGATAAGTTTCAAGGATTATCATTGACTTCTCATTGTTGAGTACCTGCCAGATCTCCTCGGTGATGAAAGGCATAAACGGATGGAGAAGCTTCAGCATACCGCGCATTGCCCATACGAGTACAGCCTGAGCCTTTGCCATAGTCTCTCCGCCAGCCTGTATACGTGGCTTTGTAAGCTCGATATACCAGTCGCAGTAAACGTCCCAGATGAAGTCATATATCTTCTGTGAAGCAACGCCGAGTTCGTACTTGTCGAGGTTCTCGCCGACTTCCTTTGCAAGCTGATTGAATTTGTTTACAAGCCACTTGTCCTCAAGTTCCATATTCTCAGGAAGTCCCTTGAACTCGAAGTCCTCAGGAAGATTCATCATTATGAAACGTGAAGCGTTCCAGAGCTTATTTGCAAAGTTACGTGCAGCCTTTACCTTGTCATCAATGTAACGCATATCGTTTCCGGGAGAGTTGCCTGTTGCGAGCATGAATCTGAGCGCATCAGCACCGTACTCGTTGATGACCTCAAGCGGATCAATACCGTTTCCGAGGGATTTCGACATCTTGCGTCCCTGAGAATCGCGGACAAGTCCGTGAATGAGAACAGTATCAAAAGGCACTTTGCCCATATTTTCAAGTCCGCTGAACATCATTCTGATTACCCAGAAGAAAATGATGTCGTAGCCTGTAACGAGAGTATTTGTCGGATAGAAGTAATCAAGGTCGACAGTCTTCTCAGGCCAGCCAAGAGTTGAAAACGGCCAGAGTGCCGAACTGAACCATGTATCGAGAGTATCCGGATCCTGTCTCATCGGCTTTCCGCACTTAGGACAAACTGCACTGCTCTCCTTTGTTACCACCATTTCACCACATTCATCGCAGTAGAATGCAGGTATCTGATGTCCCCACCATATCTGACGCGAGATACACCAGTCCTTGATATTTTCGAGCCAGTGGAAATATATCTTGTCAAAACGCTCAGGTACAAACTTTGTAGCGCCTTCCTTGACTGCCTTTATTGCAGGCTCTGCGAGAGGCTTCATCTTTACGAACCACTGTGTTGATACCTTCGGCTCAACTGTTGTTCCGCAGCGGTAGCAAGTACCTACGTTATGGCTGTATTCCTCGATCTTAACGAGTGCGCCTTCCTTTTCGAGATCCTCAACTATCTTCTCTCTTGCTGTATATCTGTCCATACCTGCGTAAGCCGGATAGTCATCAACGATAGTAGCATCATCGTTCATAACATTGATAACAGGGAGTTTATGGCGCAGACCTACCTCAAAGTCGTTAGGGTCATGTGCAGGAGTGATCTTTACTACACCTGTTCCGAAGTCCATTTCAACGTAATCGTCAGCAACTATCGGGATCTCACGGTGTACGATAGGAAGGATGACTGTCTTGCCAACGAGATCGGTGTATCTTTCGTCCTTCGGATTTACTGCAACAGCAGTATCACCGAGAAGTGTCTCAGGACGTGTTGTTGCAAGTTCAAGATAGCCGTCGGAATCCTTTATCTTATAGCGGAGATGCCAGAAATGACCAGCCTGATCCTCATATGTTACCTCTGCATCAGAAAGTGAAGTCTTACATTTAGGACACCAGTTGATTATACGCTCGCCGCGATAGATAAGTCCTTTTTCGTAGTATTTGATGAATACTTCCTTGACAGCCTTAGAGCAGCCCTCGTCCATTGTGAAGCGCTCTCTTGACCAGTCGCAGGAAGAGCCGAGCTTTTTGAGCTGTTCAACGATACGTCCGCCGTACTGGCGTTTCCACTCCCAAGCACGTTTCATGAAGCCCTCACGTCCGAGGTCTTCCTTTGTAACACCCTCCTTACGCATAGCCTCAACTATCTTAGCCTCAGTAGCGATAGCGGCATGGTCAGTACCCGGAAGCCAGAGTGCGCTGTAACCGCTCATTCTCTTCCAGCGGATAAGAATGTCCTGAAGAGTTTCATCGAGAGCGTGTCCCATGTGAAGCTGTCCGGTAATGTTCGGAGGCGGGATAACTATTGTGTAAGGTGTTTTCTTAGGATCAGCCTCTGCACGGAAACATCCCTTATCGTTCCATGCAGCATAGATCCTGTCCTCAAAATCTTTAGGATTATAAGCCTTTGCAAGTTCTTTTGCCATTGGTATTTCTCCTTTTGATAATAATTGTCGGTCCGTGGGAAATAAAAAAGCCCCGAACCATTTAAGGTTCAGGGCGAACTAAGTCCGTGTTACCACCTGAATTCGGACAGAACTGTCCGCACTCTGCGAGGTCGCAAAACCTCTTCCCCTGTAACGTGAGGTCACGCCGCAGACTACTTTGCAAGGTCACCCCTGCGGTTCACCCACAGGACTCGGAAGCTACTTCATATCGGCTCTCATACCGTCTTTCACCAGCCGACGGCTCTCTGAAAATCAATACCGTTACTACTCCTCTTCGTCTCAGTCTTTGAAATATGATTCTATTATACACGATACAAATTGTTTTGTCAATACCCTTGATCACGATCGGATCAAAATATGATTTTTCAGCTTTTATTTTGTTTATGCTCTTGACAATTCCGAGTAATGTGATATAATATATGAGTATATACTATAATCATGTACCGATCACACGGTGCAAATAAATAACCGGAGGTCTGAAAATGAAGATCGAGACACAGTGCCTGCATGCAGGCTATACCCCTAAAAACACCGAACCAAGAGTAGTACCTATCGTACAAAGCACGACCTATGTTTACGATTCAACAGATGATGTTGCAGCCGTTTTCGATGATCCTACCAAGAGCCTTATCTATTCTCGCTTTGAAAATCCTACCGTTATGGCTGTCGAAGACAAGATCGCAGCTCTCGAGGGCGGTATCGGCGCTATGTGTACTTCAAGCGGACAAGCTGCTTCACTCCTTTCACTTCTCAATATCTTACAGACTGGTGACAGCTTCATTTCTGCCGCTACTATCTACGGCGGTACTGTAAACCTCTTCGCTTATACTCTCAAAAAGCTCGGAATCGAGTGCATCTTCGTTGATGCTGATGCTTCCGAAGATGAGATAAACGCTGCTTTCAAGCCGAATACAAAGGCTGTTTTCGGTGAAACTCTCGCTAATCCGGCACTTTCAGTATTCGATATTGAAAAATTTGCAAATATCGCTCACGCTCATGGAGTTCCGCTCATCATCGACAATACTTTCCCGACTCCTTTCCTTTGCAGACCTTTTGAGTTCGGCGCTGACATCGTTATCCACTCAACTACAAAGTACATGGACGGTCATGCAGTTCAGGGCGGCGGCGTTATCGTTGATTCAGGCAAATTCGACTGGACTAACGGCAATTTCCCTGAATTCACAGAGCCTGATGAAAGCTATCACGGTACAATTTACAGCAAGACCTACGGCAAGGCTGCTTACATAATCAAGGCAAGAATGCAGCTTATGAGAGACTTTGGCTGCTATCCTTCAGCACAGTCTGCGTTCTATCTCAACCTCGGTCTTGAAACCCTCCCGATCCGTATGGAGCGCCACACTCAGAACGCTATGACTGTTGCTCAGTTCCTCGAAGCTAATGACAAGGTTGAATCAGTAAACTATCCGGGACTTAAGAGCAATGAATATCACGAGCTCGCTCAGAAGTACCTTCCTAACGGATGTGCAGGCGTTATCTCATTCGTTATCAAGGGCGGAAAAAATACAGCTGTCAAGTTCATGGATTCTCTCAAGCTCGCTTCAAACGAAGTTCATGTTGCTGACATCCGTACCTGCGTACTCCACCCGGCAAGTGCTACACATCGTCAGCTTACTGATGAACAGCTTGCAGCCGCAGGTATCAATGGCGGTCTTATCCGACTTTCAGTAGGTCTTGAAAATATCGACGATATTCTTGATGACCTCAAACAGGCATTTGCCAATATCTGAACCGCTTATGAATATTAAAAAGCACCCCTTCGGGGTGCTTTTTCTTTATATGATCATACTCCGATCTTCTCGACCTTCATAAGGTTAGTAGTACCGGAAACGCCAAGCGGTACGCCTGCTGTAATAGCAACAAGGTCTCCGTCCTCGACAAGTCTGTGCGATTCTGCCGCCTCAACAGCTGCTGCAAACAGTTCGTCTGTGCTGGTCTTTTCGTCAATGATGAACGGGATAACGCCCCAGCTCATATTCATCTGCCTGCAAACTACCTCGCTCATAGTACAGCTGATTATCGGGCAGAGCGGACGGTATTTTGAAATAAGTCTTGCTGTCTGACCTCCGAGAGATACGGTAATTATCGCTCTTGCATCGAGGTCATGAGCGGTAGTAACAGTCGCGTGAGCGATAGCCTCAGCAACATTTCCGTCAGGATTTGAACTGCGCTTCGAGAAGCGTCCCTTATAGTCGATATTGTTCTCGGTAGTCTCTGCGATAAGAGCCATTGTCTTGACTGTCTCAACCGGATAAGCGCCGGCAGCAGTCTCACCTGAGAGCATGATAGCGCTCGTACCGTCGTAAATAGCATTTGCGACATCGGTTATCTCTGCTCTTGTCGGACGCGGATTTGTTATCATGGATTCCAGCATCTGAGTAGCTGTAACGACCTGTTTACCGGCATTATAGCCCTTATGGATGAGATCCTTCTGGATAGCCGGGATCTGCTCGAACGGTATCTCTACACCCATATCGCCTCTTGCAACCATGATACCATCAGCCGCTTCGAGTATCTCATCAATGTTCTCAACGCCGTCTGTATTCTCAATCTTTGCAATGATACGCACATCGAACCAGCCAAGACTCTGTGTGAATTTTCTGAGATAGTTTATATCAGCCGCCGAACGTACAAAGCTTGCAGCAATGAAATCAAATCCCATTTTTGCACCGAATTCAAGATCGTCCATATCTCTTTCGCTGAGATATGGCATGGAAAGCTTTACCCCCGGGACGTTTATTCCCTTGTTATTGGAAAGAGTACCGCCGTGGATAACACGGCAGACAATATCGGTTCCGGTAACTTTTTCAGCGAGAAGCTCTATAACACCGTCGTTTATCAGGATACGTGTTCCCATGCTGACATCACGGGGAAGCTTCTTGAAGCTTATACTTCCGACCTTATTGGTACACGGAACATCCTCGGTAGTAAGCGTATAGACATCGCCGTCAAATATCTCGACAGGCTTATCATCCACGAATTTTCCCAGACGTATTTCAGGACCTTTGGTATCAAGCAGAGTAGCTATCGGAAGATCAAGCTCCTTTCTCAGACGTTCGATCTGTCTGAAACGCTTCTCATGAGTTTCATAATCGCCGTGTGAAAAATTGAAACGCGCAACGTTCATACCTGCGAGCATGAGCTCGCGCATAATATTTTCGTCATCAGTTGCCGGACCTATCGTGCATACTATCTTAGTCTTTCGCATAATTCTTCTCCTTCTGGCAGATGTATAAAGGTAATAATCATAGTTTTTTCAGCTTGGCAAAATTAGCCATGATCTTCTTTGTTCCGACCTTATCAAAAGCTATTTCAAGCATTGAATCATTGGACATCGGCTTAACTGAAAGCACAGTTCCTTCTCCGAAAACATTGTGCATTACTCTTTCGCCCACCTCATATGTAACCGCAGCTTTGGCAGCGGAAGTTCCGGCATGAAGCTTGTTTCTTGCAAGCTGCTGCTGCAATGAGGCAGAGTGAACAGCCGTAACAGCTTTCTCATCGCTGACCAACTTATTCTTCATAGCTGCGGCATTATCGTGCTTTTCGATAAGTTCGCTGCCTATCTCGCGCATAAAGCGTGAAGTAACATTATGCTGTGTCTGTCCGAAGAGCATACGCTGACTTGCATTCGTCAGGTAAAGACGTTTCTTAGCACGGGTTATTGCAACATAAGCAAGTCTTCTTTCTTCCTCCATATCCTCTTCGCTGTCGAAGCTTCTCGAACTCGGGAAGATACCATCATCAAGACCTATTACAAAAACATTCTCATACTCAAGTCCCTTTGCAGAATGGACTGTCATGAGGGTAACGCGGTCATCGACCGAATTATCGCGGTCTGCTTCGGAATAAAGTGCAACTTCCTCAAGGAATCCGCTGAGATCAGGCTCTTCCGCCTCGTTCATATACTGTACGATTGAGGAACGCAGTTCCTGAACATTTTCTATTTTTGAATCCGGATTCTCAAGAGTTTTCAGATAATCAATATAACCTGTCTTATCAAGGAGAACATCGAAGAATTCATCAAGCGGAAGCTCCTCAGCTTTTTCAGTAAGGAAGCTGAACATTGAATAGGCATTTTTCAGTGCGGAAGTCTTCTTTGCAAGAGGCGCATATTCATCACAAGTACGCAGAACATCATAAGGCGAAAGCCTGAGATCACGGCTTATATCCTCAATGAGAGCGAGTGTCGAATCGCCGATACCACGCTTGGGTTCGTTGATTATTCTCCTGAAACGGAGCATATCGTTAGGGTTGTTTATAAATGCAAGGTAGGAGGTTATGTCCTTTATCTCCTTGCGGTCAAAGAATCGCATACCGCCGTAAACCTTATAGGGGATGCCGCTGCGGACGAGGGTACGCTCTATTACGTTTGACTGAGCATTCATGCGGTAAAGTACAGCACAATCGGAATACTTTCCGCTTTCCTGATAGCGGCTGAGGATAGTATCGGCAACGAATTTGGCCTCATCGTTTTCGTCAACAGCCTTGTACCAGTATATCTTATCGCCCTTTTCGCCGCTGGTCCAGAGAGACTTCGCTTTACGTCCCTGATTATTAGCGATAACGGAATTTGCAGCATCAAGGATGTTCTGAGTTGAACGGTAATTCTGCTCAAGGCGTATCACCTTTGCACCTGCAAACTGATTCTCGAAGCCGAGAATGTTCTCGATATTGGCACCGCGGAATTTATAGATACTCTGATCGTCATCACCAACTACGCAGATATTATTATGCGAGCCTGAAAGCAGAGATACCAGCTTGAACTGAACATGGTTAGTATCCTGATACTCATCGACCATTATGTACTTATAGCGCTTTCTGTATTTTTCAAGCACCTCCGGGAACTTCTCAAAAAGCTCGACCGTAAGGCAGAGTATATCATCAAAATCGACTGCATTCGCAGCAAGCATTCTCTCCTGATAACGGCGGTAAACTCTTGCAATAGTCTTTTTACGGTAATCCGCACCTGCATCCTCTTTCATTTCAGCCGGCGAGATCATCTTGTCCTTTGCAAAGCTTATCTCACTGAGGATCGCACGGGGGGCAAGCTGTTTCTCGGAAATATCGAGATCAGTCATGATATTCTTGATAAGTCTCTGGCTGTCATCAGAATCATAGATAGTGAAGCTCTGTCCGTAGCCGAGTGCGCCTATTTCACTGCGGAGTATACGAACGCAGGCAGAGTGGAAGGTCGAAGCGTTGATATTCATACCGTCTTCACCAAGCATAGCTGAAAGTCTCTCCCTGAGTTCTCCGGCAGCTTTATTAGTGAAGGTGATAGCAAGGATATTCCACGGCTTTATCGGATCGACAGCAACAATATCTCTGAGGGTATCGAAATCGTCAGTTCTGCCCTCAGCATAATCGGTAAGAAAATCAATATCGTCATCGCTTCCGCTGCGGCTGACATCATTATATGCATTGCCGAAGTTTATCATGTTAGCGATACGGTTGACGATAACAGTTGTCTTACCGCTGCCTGCTCCGGCGAGTACAAGAACAGGTCCGTTAACAGTGAACACTGCCTCGCGCTGCATATCGTTCATGCGGCTGAAATACTTATTCAAAGCCGCTTTTTTTGCTTCATCAAATGATAATTTGCTCATAGAAAATCTCCAATACTCTATTATCCCACCGGTATTTTTTCTATCTGATATACTACCGGTCATCGTAACGAACTAACCTGCCGCATTTTATACTATTATACCACATTTAAAGCCTTTTGAAAAGTCCTGATATAATATTTTTTCATTTATTTTTTATCATTTCTTCCGCTGCAAGCATTACGCCTATCTTGCCGGAAGTGTATGTGATGCCGCCCTGCATCCATACTGCATATGGCTCACGAAGAGGTGCATCTGCGGAAAGCTCTATTGAAGCGCCGCCTGTAAAAGCTCCGGCAGCCATTATTACCTTGTCCGAGTAGCCCGGCATATCCCACGGCTCAGGAGTTACGAACGAATCTACCGGAGCGCCCTTCTGGATACCGCGGCAGAATGCACATAAAGTTTCCTCGTCGCCAAGCTTTATCGCTGTTATAATGTCGCCGCGCGCGTCGTCCTTACGCGGAGAGCATTCATATCCAAGAGATGTGAAGAGTTCGCTTGCAAAAGCTGAGGTCTTTATAGCATTTGCAACAACATCCGGTGCGAAGAAAAGTCCGAGGAGAAGCTCACGGTTCATACCAAGAGTGCAGCCGACCTCCTTGCCCATTCCAACACAGGTAAGACGATAAGAGCAGAGCTCAACAAGGTCTTCACGTCCTGCGATATATCCTCCTGTACGCGCGATACCTCCGCCGGCATTCTTTATGAGTGAACCGATCATTATGTCCGCACCAACCGCCGAAGGCTCTCTTTCTTCGACGAATTCACCGTAGCAGTTATCGACCATTACGATCACTTCCGGATTGCCCTTTCTCGCAGCTTTTACCATTTTCTCAATATCGTCAACAGTAAAAGCAGGTCTGAGGGAATAGCCTCTTGAACGCTGTATGTATGCGACCTTCGCTCCCCTGACTGCTACTGTTATTTCATCAAGCTTCGGCGAACCATCCTCGTTGAGATCGACCTGTCCATACTCAACGCCATAGTCCATGAGTGAACCGTTGCCCTTATCGCCGCTGATACCGATGACCTCTTCAAGGGTATCGTAAGGCTTTCCGGTTATCGCAACAAGCTTGTCGCCGTTCCTGAGTACACCGAAAAGAGCTACTGAAAGAGCATGAGTTCCTGAAACAAAATTGTGGCGTACAAGCGCATCCTCAGTACCAAGTGCCTGAGCAAAAACCTTATCAATGACCTCACGTCCGACATCGCCGTAGCCGTAACCGGTAGATCCGTAGAAGCAAGGCTCGCTAACCTTATTGTCAGTGAATGCTTTGAGTACCTTCGCACCATTGTATTCGGCAATAGAATTTATACGTTCAAAAGCTGCTGAGCAGTTCTTTTCTGCCTCCGCAGCAGTTTTCATAAGTTTTTCATCGAAACTGTAAATCTCAGAGATCCTGCTGTTCATAATTACCCTTCCTGCTTTATTATTTGTCGGCAAGCTTGCCCTTTGAAGCGCTGTCCTTTACTATGTCGATACGTTCGAGGACTATTTCCTTTCCAACAACCTTAAATCCTATTTCTTTATAGAAGCTTACACGGACATCGAGTGCAAGCAGATATGCACGTTTTCCAAGTCCGTTGAAGAATTTTGCGAGCCATTTCAGAAATTCACGCGCATATCCTCTTCCGCGGGCTGCAACGTTAGTCGCAACCTGCCCGATAAGCACGGTGCTTCCTATGTCAAAGACTGCCGATGCAGTAGTCGAGCCGCGGTAAGTGAACACCCTGCTTATGCCATGGCGGCAGCGGTGAGAAGTATCCGTATACCACAGTGAGAAGTCCGCAATATTCGGAAATCCCTCACTGAGTATCTTGTAAACATCCGTAAGTTTCGGGTTGAATTCAACGTGTTCCTCGATAGATTCAAGCGAAGCATCATCCGGGATGAGTTCAAAAATGGTACGGTTGAGAGTCTGATAGCGTTCGGGTATCTTTATTCCCTCAAGAACGCGCTGATCTCCCTCAATACGGAACGGAACATTCATACTTACAAAAAGGTTGAGTTCCTCACTTGGTTCAAGATATTCATCAGCGCAGATTATCAGCGTTGAATTAATGATGAACATATATCCTTCTCCGCCGTAATCTCCGACTATCTTATAGAAACGACAGAACTCATAATTCGGACCGTAAGCCCTCATATAGGCAAGCATTTTCTTGCCGTTAAGAGTTTTGTTCAGCAGAGCGCTGTCGAGTTCATGCTCATGTTCGATGAGTTTTATCATAGAGCGCAGATCCTTTCTGCAAGAATTCTCACAAGCCGGCAGGAGTTTTCATAGTCATCAGTGCTGATGACGCATGAAGGCGAATGCAGATACCTGCAAGGCACTGAAACTGCGATAGTACGCACTCCTTTTCCGCTTATGTGTATCGCACCCGCATCATTTCCGCCTGCTACCATTGATTTGGTCTGGCACGGGAAGCCTTCTTCGGCTGCTATATCAAAAGCAAGGCGGTACAATTCCCTGTCGTAAACTGTACTCCTGTCCATGAAGGATACGACCGGACCTTTTCCGAGTTCGCAGACACGCTTTGCTCCGGAAGAGCCGTCAATATCAGCTGCCGTTGTTGCTTCGAGGACTATCGCAAAATCCGGTGCAACTGCAAACGAAGAAGCAGTCGAGCCGCGCAGACCTATTTCCTCCTGAACGTTGAAAACGAAGTATGTATCATATTCAAGTTCCTCATGCATGAGTTTTATCATCATAGCACATCCGGCACGATCGTCGATCGCTTTGCATTTCACGTGCTTTCCACCGAAGTCCTCGAACTCCGAAACAAAATATGCACAGTCTCCCTGAGCCACAAGCTTTTCAGCTTCCGCCTTATCAGCTGCACCGATGTCAATATAGAGGCTATCCTTGGAAGGTGCTTTTTCGCGCTGTTCCTTACTGAGATTATGAACGGCTGTTGAGCCGATAACGCCATATAGCTTCTCGCCGGTAATACTGCTTTTTACAGTGACCTGCCTGCCTATTATAACAGAAGTGTCGATGCCGCCGACATTTCCAAAGCTAATAGTGCCGTCCGCACGGATATAGGTCACTATGAAGCCTACCTCATCCATATGGGCACATATCATAAGCTTTTTTTCAGGCTTCTTCCTGCCTTTTTTGAAGCATATCAGACTTCCGAGAGGATCAATGCGGTATTCGCAGACATCCTTGACTTTTTCGATTATAGCCTCACGGACATCGTTTTCATCACCTGAAACTCCGTCGATCAGGCAGAGTTCTCTGAGCAGTTCCTTCATGACTGAGCCCCCTTGATAAATTCTGCAATAAGTCTTGCTGTATAGTCAACATCACGCAGGTCGATCACCTCGACCGGTGTATGCATATTTCTGAGCGGGATCGAGACAGTTGAAGCCTTTGCACCCTCACGGTTCACGGAATAGCGGTCAGCATTTGTGGAAGTCATGCCGCTCATGACCTCGCGCTGATATGGAATATCATTCTTTTCAGCAGCTGTTATAATATCAAAGGACATCTTTCTGTCAAGACACGGCGATATACCGATCATAGGACCTTTTCCGAGTTTTCCGCACTTCTGCTCGTCCTCGCCAATAGCATAAGCAAATGAAACGTCAACTGCGATCGCATAATCAGGAGCAAGACGAAATGCACCTATTTTCGCACCGCGCTCGCCGAGTTCCTCCTGAGTTGAGAATATTACGCTTACATTGTATGCAGTTTCAGAATTTCCTATAAGTTCGAGTGCGTAGAGTATTGCCGCAACTCCACAGCGGTCATCCAACGCGCCGCCTGTAATACAGTGTCCGGCAAGCTGTCTGCATCTGACATCAAAAGTTATGGTGTCTCCCTGAGAAACGATCTTTTCCAGTTCTTCTTTGGAATATCCCGTATCGACCGATACCTCGTCAATACTCAGAACACCGTTCTCCCCGCTGATAAGATGAGGGGGGACAGAACAGATAACGCCCTTTATGTCGCTTTTTCCATGAACTGTTACCGGCTGTGCGGGAAGAAGTCTGCGGTCGATACCGCCGAGATTTCCGACTTTTATGAAACCTTCATCCGTAATATGTGTAACTATGAATCCTACCTGATCTATATGAGCATCGAGGACTATCTCCGGCAGACCTTCCTTATGTTTGCCGAAGCTGCCGATAACATTACCGTTTACTATCTCAGCATCGCTGCAATACTTTTTCAGCATTGACAAAGCAAGATCTGCTGCCGGAGTTTCATTTCCGGAAGCACCATTCACTTCACAGAGAGATATGATCGTATCTTTTATATTCATGGTCTATCACCTTTCAAGTACAAAATACGCCGTTGAACATTCACATTAATTATAGCAGATATACATAAGGATTGCAAGTCCTTAAAGTCGCTGAAAAAGGGCGGCAATCGCCGCCCTTCGCTATTCAGTATTATTGCCAGCCGTATTCAGGATTATTATCGTTTTCATTGTTCTGCTGCTGTTGCTGCTGCGGGTCCTGCTGCTGTTGCTGCTGAGGATCCTGTTGCTGTTGCTGCTGTGGATCCTGTTGCTGTTGCTGTTGCTGCTGAGGATCCTGCTGCTGATTAACTTCAGTAGAAGATTCCTGCTGCTGAACCTCTGTCTGCTCCTCATAATCAGCCTGTGTTTCGGGTTCTTTATACACCTGGGCATTTGCATCGAGGTAATAAACAGTAAGCTTCTTATTTTCCTTATTGCTGAAGTAAGTGCCCGGAGCGACTCTCTTTCCATCGACCTGTATCTCAACTACTGAATCAGGAACGCCGTAGTAAAGATTTGCAGGCAGGAACTGATAATTGAAATCCGAGATACCAGCCTGTTCGAGCTTGCTCTTATACTGAGCAACAGTGAGTCCGGCATAATCAGGGATAACAGAGGATTCAGGTCCTTTGCTTACCTTGACCTTGATAACGCCGCCTTTGCTTATCATATTTCCGGCATCTATTTCCTGATAGAAGATCATGTCGTTATCAGGGTAATCGTTATTATACTCATAGGTAGGATCAAGATTGAAGTAATCCTTCCATTTTTCCTTTTCATGCGAGTAGAACTTTCCAACAAGGACAGGAACTTCTGTATCCTGAACATCAGATGAAGCCTCAGTTGAAGCACCGGTAGTTCCTGAAACAACGTTATCCGAAACTGTTGTTGCAGCCTTATTTGAAGTATTGTCATCTCTTGTAGGATCATGTAGTATGTTGTAGATAACAACGATTATTATCATCAGGATAGCCATAAGAAGTATAGCTATGATGATCGGTACCTTTATCCTGTCAACAGTGTTTACCTTCTCGTAGCGGTAATCATCCTCTTCATAGTAACCGTTGTTCGGATATGGGTAATTATTATAGCCCTGAGGCGGGATATTGTTCTGATACTGCGGCTGCTGGTACATATCCGGTACATTGTTCATAGGCTGCTGATACATATCAGGCGCAGCGTTCTGCGGATACTGATTATAGCCGCCGTTATTGACCGGCTGTTCCGGAACAGGTGCAGCGTTTCTTATTACAGGAGGCTGTTCAAAGAGTCTTGTAACGAGCTCTGTGATAGTCTGTATACGATCGCGGACATTGAGGTTCATACCTTCCATGATAACTCTTGAAACGTGCTGCGGGATATGTGCATTCAGCATCTGAGGTTCGCAGAGATCATCGTGGTTCAGACGGCTTGTTGAATCAGCCGGCATACATCCGGTAAGTGAGCGGTATATAAGCGCACAGATACCGTAAACATCGGTCCACGAGCCCTGTCTGCTGCTGATACTTGCAGAATACTGTTCAGGGGCTGCATAGCCCTTGAAGAGTTCATATTCAAGACCGGCATTCGCCGTTCTCACAGGCGAGATACAGAAACCGGTAAGTCTGAGTTCGCCCTTATTGGTCATATAAACAGTGTCCGGACTTATAGCGCGGTGGATTATACCTGCGTTATGAAGTCTGCCGATAGTAGTAAAAAGCGGCGGGAAAAGACGTGATACCTGTTCCCAGCTGAGTTCGCCTGCATTTTCCTTGAGATAATCGAGCATTTTAACGCCTTCGATATGCTCAAAGACTGTATAGGTCGTATTATTCTCTGCAAACATATCCAGCACAGGATTGATATTTGAATCGTTCCTCAGACGTGCAAGAGACTTGTTAAGCTCGGTATATTCAGCCATGAAAGCCTTGTATTTTGCAAGGTTGTTGTAATTAACGCTGATAGTTGCCTTATCCTTAACTCTTGTGCAGAGGCTTATTGGCATATATTCTCTGAGCAGAACCCTGCATTCCGTTGACATATCATAGCCTGCGTATGAAGCGCCCTCACCGTTGTTTTCGATCAGAACGCCAACAAGGTATCTGTCGTGGAGTATCGTACCGGGAGTTATATACATCGGATCAGACGGAGTACGGTCGTCATATCCACAGTGCGGACATACATTGACACCGGAATCATACTTTTCCATGCATCTATAACAGAATCTATGTTCTCCCAAAGCAGTTCCTCCTTAAAATGGATTGATGTAAGCATAGTAAGACATCATATCTATTTTAACAGCAAAAAACGAAAAAGTCAACTGTTTGTGCAAGGAAAACACCTGATATTTTGAAATTGTATTACTTTTGTAATATTTTTATTACGAAATCAACTGTTTTTGTAATAAATACAGTTCCCAAACACGTTATTTATACAATAAGTTCAGGAACGATCGCCGTCATAAGCATTATCGAGCCATTTTATCATCTGTTCGAAGCCTTCCTGCGTAAAATCGAAGTTTGCTTCGTCCTCTATCTTTGCCTTGTCAGAGCATAGTCTGCCATGCCACACCATAACACGGAAACGCTCACCTATCTCGATCTTATAGGCAAAATTGCCCTTGCTTCCGGAATAGTTGTTTCCACTTTCGAAATAGTAGAAATTCGGTATTTCAAACACCGTTGATGCACTCGGCATATCACTTTCCCCCTTCAAAAAACGCTATTGCCTCATCAAGACTGCTGTATACTGCATCGTAAAACGGCTTGTCCTCCGGCTGAGGCTGAGTCATATCAGGTATCATTATAACTTTACAGCCTGCACTTCTTGCCGCCTTGAGACCGTTCGGCGAATCCTCGAACGCCGCGCACTCCTCCGCCGGAAGTCCGAGTTCTCTTGCCGCAGTGAGATATATTTCAGGATCAGGCTTTCCTACTGTTACCATGTCGCCGCATATGATCGCGTCAAAGCGCTCTGCCGCCCCTATCTTACTGAGATAGAGCATCGTTCTTTCACGCGGAGTCGCCGTAGCCACAGCAAGCTTCACACCTCTGTCCTGCAAATAATCAAGCAGCTGAAAGAGACCTTTTTTCAGCTCGATGCCGTTTTTTTCAACGTGCGCGTTTATGAGTTCTGTACGATGTGCGCGTACCTCCTCAGTCGGGAATTCCTCGCCGAAAAAGCCTTTCAGCATCGGTATCGAATACTTCCGGGCAAGACTTCGTATCGCATAAACGTGCTCATCGCGCATATCATAGCCAAAATCCGCCGCAGACTGCTTCCAGTAGCGGAGATACAGCTTTTCAGTGTCGATCATAAGACCGTCCATATCAAAAATTGCACCTTTAAGTTTTAACATAACATTTCCTTTTCAAATCACGGCGAAAAAGCGCCAATTATAAACAAGAAAAACGCGAATATGATAACCGCCATAAATAATATCGCAAGCCAGACTGCGCCAACAGCCGCAGCAAGCACTTTGAAACCTGTCGGCAATCTGTCGATCAGGCCAGGTCTTTTCAGCGGAATGCCTTTTTGCAGTGAAAGCTTTTCCTTCTTTGTCAGCCTGAGATTATTTGCAAGCTCTCTTTCATAGTCTGCCTTATTCAGTTCTTCATTCTGATACATCTCCCACATCAGTTCTCCGGGAAGTCTTCCGCCATTATCCAGACGCTCAGATTTCACCTCAGAAATACGTTTCCAATACGGGAATGTGAGAATAAGCAGTAATATACCGATGATCAGGCACGGCAATCCTAATATCAAGCTTGTCGCCAGTATAGTTTCGAGCAGAGCTTCTATCAGAAGGTGTATAAGTGCAGGTATCAGGAATAATACCTCAACCCACGTAACCTCGCCGATATCATCAAGTATATCCTTTGCATATATTGCCACTGTAAGACTAAAGATACTTTCAATAGTCAGTATCCAGCCAGCTTCCATAACTGTTTTATTGGTTCGATACCTTTTAAAAACTCTCTTCATAGTCAGATTCCCCAGTACGATGTGAAACCGCTCTTTAGCAATGCAAATAATATACGTCCAAAGAAAAACAGCAATGTCAGCACCGCCGTCGATAAAAGCACCATGAAAACAAATCCGGCAACAAGCAACACCTTTGCCAGTATCTGCTTCCATACCGGCTTCGCTGTCACGATCAACGGTTTGCTCTGATTTCTTTTCAGCTCTGCTTTGTATTCCATATCGTTGAACTCACCGGACTCATGCATTTCCTCGATCAACTCATCCGGTAGGTATCCGCCATTATGCTGCTTTAGCTTTCTTATCTCACGCATTCTTCCGAGATAAGGCGCAGAAAGTGCAATAAATACCACACCGGTCACTAAACATGGGATGCCGATTATCAAGCCAACAGTCAGTGCCGCATTATATACAGCGTTATACAGAAGATGTACAAGCATTGGGATAAACAGTACTATTTCTATAAAGCTTATATCTTCGTATTTATCCAGCCAGTTTTTCGCTGCTATGTACATATTTAAGTATACTAAACCATCAAAAGCAAGTACCCAGCCGAAGCACCATAAATGAATATTAGACTTGTATTTCTTTATTTTCCTCTTCATTTATATTACCAATATGCAGGGCGCACATCGTGCGCCCATAACCAAGTATCATTTCCTTTTATATACTATCCTGTACTTTATAAAAATACGCGTATGACTTACAGGAAGAGCACGCGAACAAATCAAACCTCGTGCCGGATCACCAGTTTATCATCCAGTCGTACATACCTTCGTACTGACGTGCAGAGCTGTTCCATGAGAAATCAGCTTCCATATCACGCTTAACCATTTTGTCCCACTGATCGCGGTGATTGTAGTAAATATGCTTTGAATAGTTGATAGCGCCGAGCATCTCATCGCCGTTGTAATTTGCAAACGAAAAGCCTGTACCAGTACCGTCAAACTCGTTGTAAGGCTGTACAGTATCCTTTAGTCCGCCTGTTTCACGAACTATCGGTACAGTACCGTATCTGAGCGAGATCAGCTGAGTAAGTCCGCACGGCTCAAACAGTGACGGCATGAGCATAGTATCAGCAGCCGCATAAAGCTTATGTGCGAGTTCATCAGAATACATGATGTTTGCAGAAACCCTCTCCGGATACTTCCACTGATAGTGCTTGAACATATTCTCATAACGCGGATCACCAGTTCCGATTATCACGAACTGCGTAAACTCGTCGCA
>ONAI01000003.1 GCA_900315755.1 uncultured Ruminococcus sp. | reverse complement strand
GTCCGGGGTGACTCCCCACGGGGTGGGGAGATGTCTGCAAAGCAGACAGAGGGGACGGACCCGATTAGGGGGAACCTTTCCTCAGAAAGGTTTGCCCCGGTAAACTACAAATAAAGCTGCTATATGAGTACAGCGCATATAAAACGTCCAATAAACTATTTCTTGGAATATACTATCAGAAGCATACCATTTTCAATATCTATCTCAGCCGAGCCCCCGGTTATCTCATTGCTTACTCCAAGTGGGAAACCGCTCTTCAGCACATAACTTTCCAGCGGATACTTCACGCCTGCCATGCGGCGCACTATTGTTTCAGGCGTAAGCGAGAATACGGAAAAATACCAGCCATCTATGCAGGGATATTCCACTAAGCCTGTCCCCTGAACTGTAAGCACATTCTCACCGTCAGCAAGCTGCATTGAGCAGCCATGCTCGAAAGCGTATACAAGAGTCTGAACATTCGCCATAGTATGGTCAAATCTTCCGCCAAGTCCGCCATACATTACTATCTTGAATACACCGCGTGATATTGCAGTCTTAACAGCGAGCATGGTATCAGTATCGTCCTTTTCGGGAACGCTTCGGAGTATCTCAATATCATCCGGAAGAGTTCCGGTATACGAATCGAAATCTCCGATAAGGATGTCCGGACGCACTCCAGCTTTTTCCGCAAAGGCGTATCCCCTGTCGGCACAAATTACCAGTTCTGACTGTTCCGCTAACCTTACAAGTTCCGGAAATACATCTTCTGATATTTCACTTCCTGCGATAAGCAGACAGGTTTTATTTGAAACACTCACTTTATCTCCCACTCCTTAAGCTGCCGCGCCTCTTCATACATAGTACAATAGCTCTCATGGCGGCTCTTAGGTATCTTACCCTCGTTGACCGCTTCGACTACTGCACACCCTTTCTCACAGACATGAGCACAATCGTTGAAGAGACATCCGTCTGTATAATCCGAAAACTCACGGAAGCAACCTGCAAGCTCTTCTTTGCGGATTATATCATACCTGTTTGTCTCAAAGGTCGAGAACCCGGGTGTATCCGCAATATATCCGCCATCGCTGAGTTTATAGAGTTCAGCATGGCGTGTAGTATGTCTGCCTCTGCCGAGTTTCTTGCTTATCTCAGCAGTAGGGATATTGAGCTGCGGATCGACTGCATTAAGCAGCGTAGACTTGCCTGCTCCGGAATTACCTGTAAAAGCACTGATTTTGCCGCTGATAAGTTCCCTGACTTCCTGTATTGAAGCTTCGTGCGAATAATCTGCCTCGATGACCTTTATACCGATACTTCCGTAAACATCGCATATCGGTCTGCTGTCGCCAATATCCGTTTTGGTGACTACTACAACCGGCGTTATGCCTTTATACTCAGCTATTGCAATAAACTTGTCAAGTATAAGGTAATTCGGCGCAGGGCTGCACGTTGATACAACAAATATAAGCTGATCGAGATTTGCAAGAGGAGGTCTGATTATACAGTTTTTACGTTCAGCTATACCAACAATAACTCCGTCCTGAAGCTCTGCTATATCACCGACGTACGGGCTGATCCCACGATTGCGGAAAACACCTCTTGCCTTACACTCATATATACCGTCAGGGGACTCTACTGTGTAGAGTCCCCCTAAGCACTTTGTAATTATTCCGCTCTTATTGCCGGACATCACCAATGATTATTCTCTCCCTCTTGAGGTGTCCACGGCTGTTGCTGCTGCTGTTGCTGCTGTTGTTGTTGCTGCTGCTGTTGCTGTGTAGGTTGTGTTGGCTGAGTTGGCTGTGTCCACTGCTGAGGCGGTTCAGTCCACGGTTGCTGAGTTTCAGGCTCAGTCCACTGCTGCTGAGTTTCAGGTTCTGTTTCGATAACCGGATATCCGCCTACCTCTGAGAATGCCTGCGCGATGTTTTCAGACTGTGTTGCAATGGTCTTTTCAGCAAAGTTAAAGGTATATGTTGCCATGATAGCTGATCTGTTATTTGCAAGGTTTGTAAGTGAAGCCTTAACAGTTACCTTTTCACCCGAGCCCTTGATAGTCTGGGTATGGCTCTTGAACTCAGGAACAAGAAGTACCGGTGACTGAACAGAACCCATATTCTCTTCTTCAAGGATGATATAGTCGATAACAAAGCGTCCCTCAGGCATATTGCCGTTACCATCCGGCGGGAAGTTGATAGTGAGCTTGATCTCGCCCTCAGGATCCTTACCGTTGCTGTAATAGAGGGTGATCTCTGTACCTTCCTCAACGAGCTCGCCCTTTTCGATACTCTGCTTAACTACCTTATTTTCAGGCTCATAGGATGCAATACCCTCAGTATTTACTTTAAGACCTGCAAAACCAGCCTTATAGCTTGCATCGCTGATGTCCTGTCCCTTGTAGTCCTCTACCTTGATGGTGCCCTTATTAGCGCCCATACTTACGTTTACGAGGATCTTCTGTCCCTTATGGACCTCTGTACCCTCAGCCGGATCTGTATCAATAACGTTGCCGGCTTCAATATCCGGATCAGGCTTTCTCTTGATCTCACATTCAAGACCGCGGCTCTTGAGCTGCTGCTTAGCGAGTTCAACATTAACGTTTCTGAGCTTAGGTATCTCAACGATCTCCTGTCCCTTGCTGACCTTGACCTTCAGCGTATCGCCCTTGTTGAATTCCTTGCCGGGTTCGATACTCTGCTCGAATATTCTGTTCTCATCGAGTTCATTATATTCCTGTCCGTCAATTTCAAAATTGATGCTGTTGCCGTACTGGCTGAGAGCCTCGTTGTAATCCATGTTATAGAAATCAGGCATAGTGTAATCACTCTTCTTGCCGCTGCCTTTAAGAAGGTCGCTGAGAAGGAGTGCAACGAATACAACTGCTACTACGATAACTACTACTACGATAGCTGTAAGAACCGGAACAACGAGTGAGGAACGTTCCTCTTCCTCCTCATCTTCCTCGCCTTCGTCATAATAGCCATCCGGATAAGCAGGCTGCTGCATCTGCTGATTAGGATACATCGGCGGCGGAGGTGCTGCAACACCCATTCCAGAGCCGGCTGGTACATTAGCGTAAGCCGGAGTTCTCTGAGCATAGGCATTATCTACCTCGTTCTGATCCTCTGTCTGAACATCTCCGCTGACAGGTGCAGCGAAGTTAATAGTATTCTCGCCGTCATTCTCGTCTTCTTCCTGGTAATAGCCGAATGTCATTGAAGGATCGTTCTTGAAAGCTTCAATATCAGCGATCATTTCGGTAGTAGTCTGGTATCTGTCTTCCGGAGCTTTTTCCATAGCCTTGAGGACTATCTCCTCGAGACCGTCAGGAATATCAGGATTTATAGCTCTCAGGCGCTCAGGAATATCGTGCATATGCATTACTGCAATAGCGACCGGGTTATCACTGTCGAAGGGCTTTCTTCCTGTGAGCATCTCATACATCATAGTGCCGACAGAATAAATATCGCTCTTAGCGTCTGTAACATTACCGCTTGCCTGTTCAGGACTGATGTAGTGAACGCTTCCGATAGCCTGATCGGTAGCAGTCTTGCCCTCTTCGCGGGCAAATTTAGCGATACCGAAGTCCATGACCTTGATAGTACCGTCAGTGAACATCATAATGTTCTGCGGCTTTATATCGCGGTGAACGATGCCCTTATCATGAGCGTGCTGGAGGGCTCTGAGTATCTGTATAACGAAGTGGACGGTATCCTTCCATGTAAGCACCTTTTCCTCTTCGATGTATTCTTTAAGTGTTATGCCATCGATATACTCCATAACGATATACTGTATCTTCTCAGAGAAGCCCATATCGTATATCTTAACGATGTTTGGATGAGAAAGTACAGCGACAGCCTTTGATTCATTTCTGAAACGGCGCAGGAACTCTTCATTCTCTGCGAATTCCTTTTTCAGTATCTTGATGGCTACTGTTTTGTTGTCAATGACATCTATACCCTTGTATACTTCTGCCATTCCTCCGACGCCGATGAGTTCTGTTATCTCATAGCGTCCATCGAGCTTCTTCCCGATATTCTTATCCATACCTTTTTCCTCCTGAATCAATCAGAGATTACTGCGACTGTAACATTATCACGGCCGCCTTTACTGAGTGCAAGATTTATTAATTCTTCTGCGACGTCATCAAAGGAAGAATTCAGGATAACGTCGTATATTTCTTCATCACTGCAATATCCCGAAAGTCCATCGGAACACAGCAGCAGACTTATCTTATCATTATAATCAAGCTTGAATGTATCTGTCAGAACAGTTTTTTCCACTCCGACAGCCCTTACCAGCATATGCTTCTGAGGGTGATCTTCCATTTCTTCCTCAGTGATCTTGCCCTGCTCAAAGAGCATCGCGGCAACGTTATGATCGGAAGTTATTTTTTTCAGCCCGTTCTCCATAATAAGGTAAGCGCGGCTGTCTCCGACATTAGCTATAAATGCTGAGTTCTGGTTCACAAATGCAGCAACGCAGGTCGTTCCCATTCCGAAGTTTTTGAAATCCAGCCTTGCGCGTGTATATATAACTGAATTTGCTGCGGATATTGAAGAGATCATGAGTTTGCGGATCTCCTCATCATCAAGGCTTTCGGAATACCCTGCTGAAAATCTCTGAAAGAATTCTTCTATCGCCAAAAGACTTGCTTCTCTTCCGGCACGTTCACCGCCCATGCCATCGCACACAACGGCTAAAATATTATGTCCGAAGTATTCACATCTTACGGCATCCTGATTCTCTTCTCTTTTCAGTCCGATATCAGTACCGAATCTGTATCTCAAGCGTCCGCACCTCCATTCCTGCTCTGCTCTGCGGCATCTCTTCTTAGCTGTCCGCAGGCTGCTTCTATATCGCTGCCGAGGGTTCTTCTCACGGTAGCGTTGATGCCGCGTCTGCCAAGTCTTTTTGCAAATTCTGCAACGCCTGAGCGCGCGGTCTTATAATCTCTCTCTTTTACCTTGTTCACAGGGATAAGATTTACATGACAGTTGATACCTCTCAGCAGAGCGGCAAGTCTGTCGGCATCCTCATCCGAGGAATTCACATCATTTATAACAGCGTATTCAAAGGTGATACGCCTGCCTGTCCGTTCAATATAATAGCGGCAGGCTTTGATAAGCTCATCAATATTATATGTTCTGTTCACCGGCATTATTTCACTTCTTTTGTCGTTATCGGGACTATGCAGCGAAATACACAGTGTCAGCTGGAGTTTTTCCTCAGCAAGCTGGTATATCTTCGGAACTATGCCGCAGGTTGAAAGTGAAACGTGCCGCAGGCTAAGGTCGTTGCCGTTCTTATCGGAAACGAGCCTCAGAAACTTCAGAACATTATCGTAGTTATCGAGCGGTTCACCGATGCCCATAAGCACGATCCCCGAAACCCTCACACCGGCATCACGCTCGGTCTCATAGACCTGCATAAGTATCTCCGAGGGTTCAAGGCTGCGGACGTAACCCGCAATTGCCGAAGCGCAGAACCTGCACCCCATTTTGCAGCCGACCTGAGTTGAAACACATATACTATGACCATAGCTGTATTCCATCAGAACAGTCTCCACAAAATTCCCATCATGAAGCCTATAAAGATATTTTACCGTATTATCTATGTGGGATTCAAGCTTTTTCTGCACAAATAGTCCATTTATACAAAAAATTTCTTTTAACCGATGCCTCAATTGGATAGATATATCAGTCATTTTATCAAAATCAAACACTCTTTTTACGTGCAGCCACTGAAATATCTGTTTTGCGCGGAATTTTTTCTCGCCGTTCGCTGAAAGAATGTCTTCAAGTTCGCTCAGATCAAGACTGAGAATATCCACTTTTTCCAATTGATCACCGCCTTACTTTAATAGTATCAGTTATTTCACCTTACGGAATTTTGCAACGAAGAATCCGTCATCAAAACCGTACATCGGCGAAAGAGTTGCCATACTTCCGAACTTTCTGAGCATCATCTCCGGAAGCTCAACAGGTTCGATCTCAGGGTGCTCATGAAGAAGTCTCTCTGCGACCTCTTCATTTTCGGCTTTCCGCAGAGTGCAGGTCGAATAGACCATTTCTCCGCCGACCGCTAAATACTTCAGTGCATTCTGAGCAATATTGTACTGAATTTCAGGAAGTCTGCTGAAATCACTCAGCTTTTTATACTTTATCTCAGGCTTCTTGGCAATTACTCCATAACCGGAACACGGAACATCGCATAGTATCTTCGTGAACTTTGGCAGATCAGGATCAAACTTTGACGCATCTCCTGCCGCCGCTCTTATATTGGTAAGTCCGAGACGTTCAGCGCCTCTGCGTATCAGTTCGACGCGCTTTTCGTGAAGATCAAACGCATATATCTGTCCCTTTCCGTTCATCATCTCCGCCATAGTGAAGGTTTTTCCTCCGGGAGCGGCACAGATGTCCAGAACGAGGTCGTTTTCAGTTGGTGCGAGTGCCTTGCAGCAATACTGCGAGGATATTCCCTGAACGTGGAACAATCCCTCCCTGAAAGCTTTAGTTGCCGTAACATCGCCGCCTTCAAGCACAAATGCACGTTCCGGCAGTTCTTCATTGCCGATGCTTAATATCTTAACCTTGCCCATAGCCTTTTCAAGCTCCTGCGCTGTACATTTAAGCTGATTCCGCCGCAGGCTCACTGCCGGCTTTTCAACGGAATGTGCAAGAAAATGAAACGTGAACTCCTCACCGTAATCATTTGTGAGACTTTTAACAAGTTCCTCCGGACATGAATACACAATCGAAAGAGCCTTCACATTGTGGACATCTCCGCTGTAAATATTTTTCTCCTGACGGATAAAATTTCTCAGAACAGCATTTACCATTCCCGAGGCACTTGTCTTACCAAACCTCTTCGCAAGACCTACGCTCTCATTTACAGCAGCATTATCCGGAACACTTTCCATATAGGCAAGCTGATAGATACCGGCGCGCAATATATTTACAATTACGCTGTCCATTTTCTCGATAGGGCGCTTTGAAAGTCTGCCTATCACATAGTCCAGACTGATCCTGCGCTGAATAACACCGTAGTATATAGCCGAGCAAAGTCTTTTCCCCCGATCATCAAGATCAGAGGAATCAAGACCTGCACTGAGCTGAATATTTGAATAACTGCCGCTGCTGAAAGTTTTATCAAGCAGCTTTACAGCCAGATACCTCGGATCTGTCATCTTCTTCTGGTCGAAGCGAGCAGTCTGAGCAGCTGTATGATAGATACAACGAGCGCTGTAACGTAAGTCATAGCAGCGGCTGTGAGTACCTTCTTCGCGCCGCCTATCTCATCGCTGTCAAGTATACAGTCTCTTTCGAGAGTTTTCAGGGCTCTGCCGCTTGCATCGAACTCAACAGGGAGTGTTACGAGCTGGAATAGCACAACTGCACCGAACATAATGATACCTGCCCATACGAACTCAATTGATATGAGATAGCCGAGAATGAATGCAAAATACCAGAATTTAGAACAGAAATTAGTAACCGGTACAAGAGAAGTTCTTATCTTGATAGGAGTGTATTCCTCTGCGTGCTGGCAGGCATGACCGCACTCGTGTGCAGCTACGCCGATAGCGGCAACAGATGTCTGACCGTAAACAGATTCGGAAAGTCTTACCACATTTGCCTGCGGATCATAATGATCGCTGAGATTTCCCGGTATACGCTCTATGCCAACGTTGTAAAGTCCGTTGCTGTCGAGTATCTGACGTGCAACCTGATCCGCTGTGAGACCTCTTGCATTGCGGACAGTGCTGTATTTAGCGAATGTTGTTTTCACCTTTACCGATGCCATTATCGGTAAGAAAAGCATTACAAGGAGCAGAATAAGCCACATAATAAATACCTCCGTTTAGTTGAGTTTTTCGCCTTTAGCGAGTTTTTTTCCTCTGAGGAAATCCTCAGTTCTCATGCGTTTTTTTCCTTCCGGCTGAACTTCGAGAAAGGTAACGAGTCTGCCATCGCCGCACTTCACAGAGAAGTTAACGGTATCGACTATCTCGCCGTTCTCAGCATCCGGAGCAATATTGTCCGATACCTCCGACCTGTAAACCTTCAGGCGCTTGCCTTCAAGCATTGCAAAGCCGGTAACACCGCGTATAGTATTGTGTACATCAGCAGCCGGCTTCGAGAAATCAAGCGCACTCATTTCCTTGCGTATCATAGGCGAATAGCAGGAAAGAGAGTCGTCTTGCTTCTGTGGTTTGAGAGTGCCGGCTTCGAGTTCATTTATGGTCTGGATAAGAACTTCGCCGCCCATATCCGAGAGTCGCCTGTAAAGTTCCTCATAGGTCTCATTTTTGCCTATTTCAGTGGATTTAGCGATCAGCATATCACCTGTATCGAGACCTTCGCTCATCTGCATCGAGGTAACGCCTGTCTGAGTCTCACCGTTGAGTATAACCCAGTTGATAGGAGCTGCTCCCCTGTATTTCGGCAGAAGTGAGGCATGGATGTTGATACAGCCATAGCGTGGGAGTTCAAGTATCTCTTTCGGAAGGATCTGACCATAAGCTGTTACCACTATCAGATCAGGAGCAATATCGTTCAAGACCTTCATCGACTCAGCTGCGTCATCGCCCTTGCGGAGCGATAACGGCTGGTATACCGGAAGTCCATACTCCTCAGCCGCTGACTTCACCGGAGTCGGTATCATTTTATATCCTCTGCCCTTTGGCTTATCAGGCTGTGTGAAGACTGCCGCAACGCTGTGTTCGCTCTCAGCGAGCGCCCTCAGGCAGGGAACTGCGAATTCTGGAGTTCCCATAAATACCACTTTCATGGTCATTCCTCCTCAGGTACGAAGAATTCCTCCACGATCTCAGTAAACACATGACCGTCAAGGTGATCGTTTTCATGGCAGGTACACTGTGCGCCAAGTTCGGTGAAATCGCGCTCAAACCAATTGCCGTGTCTGTCCTGAGCCTTCAGGTGACAGGACATAGGTCTTGTGACATATCCCCAGATATTCGGGCATGAAAGGCAGCCCTCCTGAACGCGCTGTTTTCCCTGCTTATTTGTAACCTCAGGGTTGATAGCTTCAACAATACCGTCTTCGAGGTGCATGATAAAGATACGGCGGCAAATACCTATCTGCGGAGCTGCAAGACCGAGTCCCTGAGCCTTTTCAAGAGTCTCATGCATATCATCGAGAAGAACAGCAAGCTTGTCATCGAATTTTTCAACAGGCTTGCAGACCTTATGCAGTATCTCATCCTTATCGGTTAAAATATTTCTTAATGCCATACTATTATCCTTCCTTTACTACATTCAGACTCCCGCATCGCCATTCATATCGGCGTATAGCGAAACGTCTCTCATCTCTTTGAGTTTTGCCGAAGCCCTGAGAATATCGCTGATGAATCCCCTCATTTCGGCATTGTTTTTACATTTCATGATTATCCGCCAGCGGTATTTTCCGCTGATCTTTCCGTAAGAAGCCTTAACAGGTCCGAGAACTCTCACCGGTGACTTAGGAGAAAGCTCCCTCAGACGGACTTTCATAAGCTCCATAACGGCATCTGTACCGCCCTTCACCTTCTCATCGCTGAGACCGGCGAAACATAATATGCACATATCGCACAGCGGCGGATATATCATTGCACGGCGGATCGCGATCTCTTCGCGGTAAAAGCCCTCATAGTCCTGATCTGCCGCAAGGTTCATTATATAATGGTCGGGAATGAAGGTCTGGAGAATGGCTCTTCCCTGAGAATCGCCGCGTCCGCTTCGTCCCACGACCTGAGTTATCAATGAAAATGTACGCTCATAGCTGCGGAAGTCGCCTGCATAAAGCGCTTTATCTACCGATAGGACACCTACCAGCGTTACATTCGGGAAATCGAGTCCCTTGCCGATCATCTGCGTACCTATCATGATGTCATACTCCCCGTCTCTGAACGCATTGAAGCCCTTTTCGTAGGAATACCGCGAAAAAGTAGTATCAGCATCCATACGGAGTATCCTTGCCTGAGGGAAATACTTTGAAAGCTCCTCTTCAAGCTTCTGTGTGCCAAATCCCATATTTTTCAGCCGCTTAGAGCCACAGGTCGGGCACTCGCTGACGGGATCGGAAACATACCCGCAATAATGGCACATCATCTTATTGTTCTTCTTGTGATATGTCAGCGGAACGGAACAATTCGGACAATATACCGGCTGATAGCAGTCACAGCAGCTGATTATCGTATGATAGCCTCGCCTGTTGAGAAGAAGTATGCTCTGCTCTCCCCGTTCGAGGTTAAGCTTCACCTCTTCGACAAGCTTTCTGCTGAATTCGCTTGCATTACCTTCCATACGTTCGGCGTTCATATCAACGATACTCACATCAGGAAGAGAACCGCTGTGATAGCGTTCTTTCATCGTGAGCAGTCTGTAAACGCCCTTTTCGGCAAGATAATAGCTCTCTATCGAGGGAGTTGCCGAAGCCAGAAGCAGTACAGCGCCATGATGTGCGCATCTCTGCTTAGCTATATCACAAGTATTATAGCGCGGAGAACTATCAGATTTATATGAGCGTTCTCCTTCTTCGTCCATAATTATGAGACCGATATTATCAAGCGGCGAGAATACTGCGCTTCTCGTTCCGATAACTATATCAGCATCACCTGAACGTATTCTTTTGTATTCATCAAGTCTTTGCCCCTGTGAAAGTCCGCTGTGAATAACAGCAACTCTTTCTCCGAAAAGCGATCTGAAGCGTTTCAGTATCTGCGGAGTAAGTCCTATTTCCGGGATCAGCAGCATTGCCTGTCTGCCGAGCTTTACAGTGTCATTTATAAGCTTTTCAAAAACTGAGGTCTTACCGCTGCCGGTAACTCCGTGAAGCAGAAAGACTGCCGGTTTACGGCTGTTTATTGATTCAAGCACACTATCGTGTACCTTTTGCTGCTGCGGTGAAAGCACCGTACTTTCCGGATCAATGTGCTCACATGAGCCGTCATTTACCTTTCGCAGTATTTCAACATCGTATTCCTCAGCCGCACCGTTGGCAACAAGTCTTTTTACGACCGAAGCCGTAACTCCGCACATATATGCGGTTTCCTTCAGCGATGCCGTACCGTATTCAGCGAGAAATTCCGCTGCTTTACGCTGTTTCGGCGTAAGAGTGAAATCCTCCGGGGAAGAGATGTAAGCGTCAGTGAGCCTAACCATTCTTACCTGCGCGTCTCCTACCGCCTGACGAAAAATATTGTCCGAAACGACAGCACCGCAGTCACAGAGTTCATCGACGGGAAGTCTTCCGTTATCCTCGATATAATTCGAGATCATCAGGTCGGGATCACCGTCACATTCAATCAATCTGCGAAGAAGCTCATGCGCTTCGTCACTTAGCCCGGAAGTATCGACACGAATAGGACTAACGCTGTATTTTTCCTTAACACTGACACTCATTGCCGGAGGAAGCATAGCTTTAACAGCGTCAAAATAAGTGCAGAAAGTATTATCTCTGAGGTATCCGGCAATATCAAGCAGTTCATCCGGAACTACCGGCTTTGCATCAATAAGACCTGCCAACGGTTTCAGTCCGCTTGTATCGCCCTCGCTCAGCGACATAACTACACCGATCCTGCGTCTGTTTCCTCGTCCGAACGGGACATACACCCTGCATCCGCGGGCTATATTTCCCGCAAATTTATCCGGAACCGCATAGCTGAACAGCATATCAAACGAATAAACTGCTCCGCTTACAGCGATCCCTGCGATCAGAGACATTATTCGCTGAGTTTTTCAGGTGCCGGACTAATTATCTTGCACTTGCCGCTTGCGATCTCCTCAACAGCGGTCTTGACCGGCTTCTCTTCAAGAGTTTCGCCGTTTTCATAGAGTTCTTCAGAAATTTGTCTTGCTCTCTTCGCAACTGCGATAACGAGAGAATAACAACTTTCGTTCTTGGATATGATCTGGTTTACTGCTGGTCTAAGCATTTTTTAACACCTCATTTATAGTATTCTCAGAGAACTGCGTTTTAAGCTTTTCTGCGCGCATAACTGCAAAAAAATCACTAATTGCATCCTCTAAAGCATCGTTGACTATTGCATAATCGTACTTGGAAGCGACCTTGATCTCACGAGCCGCCTGCGAAACACGCTGTTCAATGACCTCATCTGTCTCTGTTCCGCGCTTTTTCAGTCTTCTTCTGAGTTCAGAAACTGACGGCGGCAGAATGAATATCATCAGAGCATCCGGTCTTTTTTCACGTATTTTCTGCGCTCCCTGAACCTCTATCTCAAGTATGACATTCTTTCCCTCATTTAGTTTGCCATCGACCTCACTCATAAGAGTTCCATAGTAGTTGTCGCAGTATTCAGCGTATTCAAGGAATTCGCTGTCGGCTACTCTCTGAAGGAAATCGCCCTTACTCATGAAGTAATAGTTCACTCCGTCGACCTCGCCCTCACGCGGAGAACGTGTCGTTGCAGAAACTGAGACACAGTAGTTTTCGTCTTTAAGTATTTCGGCAAGCATCGTACCCTTACCGCAGCCCGAAGGTGCGGAGAATACTATCAGTCTTCCCTTACTCATCCTCATCAGGTCCTCCTGTTCCATTGATTCTTGCGGCAAGTGTATCGGTTATCAGCGACGAGAGGATAATATGTCCGCTGTCCATTATCACGACCGCTCTTGTTTTCCTTCCATATGTAGCGTCAACCGCTCTGCCGTTCTCACGCGCTTCCTGGATCAGTCTCTTTATCGGAGCAGAATCCGCGCTGACGATCGTTACGATCCTTTCGACAGAGATCATGTTGCCGTATCCAATATTCACAAGTTTCATGATCTTACTCTATATTCTGTATCTGTTCGCGTATCTTTTCGATCTCAGCCTTAACATCAACAACTATGCGTGTAATGCTGATGTCCTGAGCTTTCGAGCCAATGGTATTAGTTTCGCGGTTCATTTCCTGAACGATGAAATCGAGCTTGCGTCCGATAGTCTCATCGGAATCGAGCATCGTCTTCAACTGAGAAATATGGCTTCTCAGGCGCACAGTCTCTTCATCGACTGCAATTTTCTCCGAAAAAAGTGCAGCTTCTGTAATGATACGCTGCTCATCAATGTCCTTGCCTTCGAGGACCTCCTGAAGCTTCTGATAAAGACGATTGCGGTAATTCTCAACTGTCTGAGGTGAAAGCTCCTCTATCATTCCGACTTTCGTAAGGATAAGATCGGCTTTTGCGAGAATATCGCATTTAAGTCTTTCGCCCTCAAGCTCGCGCATTGAAACGAATTTATCAAGAGCCTCCGAGGCTGTTTCAGCGACATCGTTCCATATTTCTTCCTCGTTATCCGGAGCCTTCTGGACGCAGAAAACGTCCGGAAGCTTTATAAGCTTTGAAAGTGAGAGGTCATCCTTCAGCTGGAGTTCATCGGCAACGCTTCTGAGCGCCCTGACATACCCTTCAGCCACGCCCTTATTGAGCGCTATCTCGGTATCCTTGCTCTCAATATTATTTATAGTTACCGCAACCTCTACTTTACCGCGTGAAATTCCGGATTTCAGCAGGGTTTTCAGTTTATCATCAATGTAGGAATATGTTCTTGGTATTCTTGAAGAATACTCATAGTATCTGTGGTTAACAGAGCGTATTTCAACAGTGATATCACGTCCGTGAAGTATCTTCTGTGATCTGCCGTAACCGGTCATACTTCTTAGCACTCGATCGCCTGCTTTCTTAAATATTGATCCAATGCCTGAAAATTACGCCCCCATGAAGGAATTCCAGACACCGACCAGAATCATCGCATAACTATGCTATTATATTATTATATCACTTCGCGGCAGAAATTGCAAGTCTTTTAGGCAAAAAATAAAGGGACGCCGAAGCGTCCCTTATAATTATTGAATTACTTCTTGTTTGCAGGTGTGAGGTCTGTAATAAGGCTAAGTGTATACTGCTGAACAAGGAGAGCATCCTTAAGGTCAACACCGTTACCGTTGCTTTCAACGTCTGCATTGATCTCGCCCTGCTCTGTGATACGGTTTTCAGTATCTGTACCGTTGATACCATACTTACCAGGATTAAGAGCATCCTGCATGATGAGTACAACGTCAGGCATATTAATATCTCCGTCGCAGTTAGCGTCGCCCCACTTTGTAGCCTTAAGCTCTGAAGTCGGCTCATCACCGCCATCGAACTTAAATGGCTTAACATCTGGGTAGAGAAGTGCCATCTGACCATAAGCCATCATAGCATCGCCCATGTGCCAGAATCTGTGAAGCTTGAACTGGTAGTCCTTAATGTTGATGTCGCCATCGCCATTGTTATCCTTAACAGTATAGCCGTTGAGGTCTTTGCCCTTATAGTAAGCCTCTGCTTCCTGATACATAGGATCCTTAGCATAAGACTCACGGATAGAGCTGAATGTAGCACCGCTCTCAAGCTTAGAACCATCAGGCATTGTGCCCTTGTATGTTGAAGGAATGTATACAGGCTCCTTGAATACTCTGTCAAGGCTTCCGTTAGAATCAGTAAATGCGAGACCGATCTCATCACGGCCGAGATAATACTGAGCTGTAAGAAGCTTGTTAGCGAGATAGAGAGCCTTCTGCTCAACAGTTGTACCCTCTGTTGTAGCATACTTAGAATCTACGCCCTTAGCAGCTGCATAGAGCATAAGAGTATTACAGAGTGAAGATACACAACCGATGTCTCCCTGACCGTAACCGCCGATTGTACAGTTAAGATCCTGGTTACCATCTTCGTTGTACTTTTCTTTCCATGTATCCGGGTGGCAGCTATCCCAGTCAGTATCATTCTTACCCCAGTCAAGAGTTGAAGGAATAGCATATTCCATGATACGACCGTAGTCATCAGCCTTATCCCACTTAGTATTCTTCTCGAACCAATCGATCCATCTGTAAAGGAGCTTATCGAGAGCTTCATCAAGATCAAGTCCGCCTGGCTTGATATCATCAGCAGCAGCCTTGTTCTCGCTCTGAGTGATTACATAGTAGAGTTCAGCAAGACGCTGAGTTGACCATACCTGGTTACCGATCCAGTGGTTTGAACCTGGGTCAGCATATACCGGGTGAGGAGTATAAGCCATGCCATAGAAAGTTGGATGACCTGAAGGATATGTCTCATAACGACCTCTCCAGCTGTTTGTACAACCGCCGGCGAATGGTCCCTGACGAGACTGGAGCCACTGATACATTTCGATCTGTCTCTTGAGAGATTCCTTATAGTCTGCATCTGCGCCATCTGATTCCATACCCTTATTGATATCCGAATCATAGAGAAGAGCGTAAGCTGCGAGTGGGTTCTGATAGAACTGATGTGAATGTGAGCATCCGATCTGCCAAGCCCAGTCATAGTGACCGCCGTAGAAAGTATCGAGAGCGCCGCCCCATGAAGTATACCAACCCATGAGGAAGTGCTGTGACTTTGTGCCAGCCTCACCTGAGTCGCCGATCTTTGTCTCAGGAGCGATCGCATGATAATACTTATCAAACATATCGTTACGGCACTGGTCACCCATCTTACCAGCCTTAGCTGATACGCTGTTCTTTGACTTATAACGGTTAGCGAAGTAAACAGCCTGGATAGCACGGTCTTCAGCGTCAGGAGCGTTAGTAAATGAATACTGCTCAGGAACGCCAGAACCATTGAAGATACCCTTGATACCGTCTTCGTTACCATACTTGAGCCATTCGATACATGGATGAGGAACTGTCTCGAAGCAAGACTCCTGCTCACCACGCTGGAATGTATTGATGAATGTAAAGTTACCCTTGCCTTCGCCTGGCTTCTTGTTTCCGCCGAAGCCATACCAGTCATCAACGTCAGCGAGCCAGTGCATGAGGTAGTAACCTCTGTCAGAGCCGTAAGCGCTCTTGAATGTACCATAAAGCGGGTTGATAGCATCAACGTTAGCCTTCTTTGTAGGATAATCCTTAGGGAGATCTCCTTCATCAGCTGTATCTGCCTTAAGTCTTGACTGTGACCAGATTGTCTCATACTTGATGTCATCTGTGTTAGAAACATTTGACCAACCTGGGATCATAGCTTCAAGTGTGTTCCAAGCCTTATCGAGGTCTCCAGCGGAGCCGTTGATAATACCCTTTGTAGCAAGAACATCGTGCATAGAAGCAGCCCATACGATGTAGGACATAGCTTCTGAAGTTGTCTCGTGACCGTAGTCAGGAGCTTCAACTACCATTGTTTCAACAGCGTGGTAAGGAATACCGAAAGATGTGCTCTTGTCGCCGCTGTTATACTGTGGGCTGAGATAACCGTTATCTTCACCGTTTGTAACAACGTCATCATAAAGAGACTCAAACATCTTAGCGTAAGATGAATTAGACTCAGCTGCATACTTGTTAGCAGTAATCTTTGCAGCACCTGCGAAAGCCGGTGTCACAGCAGTAGCAGTCATACCAGCTGCGAGAACGCTTGCAACGAGTGCCTTGTTCTTTTTGCTTATCATTTGTTTTTACCCCTCTCATAATAGATTTTGGTTTTTAAGTGGTTTGAAAATGAATAATTATCTCACCGCCTTTTACGGGCGGATAAGCATACGAAAATACTTCGTACCTGTGTGTATCTCACGAAGACATCACACAATTCTCAAACTATTTTCATAATAATTATATTCCACATTTAGAGCTATGTCAACAGTTTATGAACTTTTCATTTCACCCCGATTAAATTTCGGTGCAATGCACACATAAGCATTTCCATTTTTGTACACATTGTCCATTGCACTTTATCACGCTCAATTTTATATTTAAACATTTTGTGAATTGATATTATATTTTTATCTTGCCATTCAAGATTCATCCCTCGTACAACTATCTTTCACAAAATCCACACATACAGACGATAATATTTAGCAGGGATACGTTTTTATATTCCAAAACTCAAATTCCAGTTTTTGCGATTTAACATTTTGTTCACATTTTGTTCATATTGTGTACACAATATTCTGAGATAATGAAATAGTGTGTTTTTTTTGCATATGATTTATGCGCTGCACATTTACCAAGTTTCGGCTAATTTAGTTTTATACTATTATAATATGAAAGGAGTTACTCATGATTACTATTGAAAATCTTACTAAATACTACGGTAAGAATCGTGCTGTAAATGACATCAGCTTTACAATAAATGATAATGAGGTACTCGGATTTCTCGGTCCAAACGGCGCCGGAAAGTCCACGACCATGAATATGATCACAGGCTATCTCCCTATGTCCGCCGGAAAAGTCACTATCAACGGTATCGACATTTCCCAAAATCCGGTGAAAGCTAAGAGAGACATCGGTTATCTGCCGGAGATCCCTCCGCTGTATCCTGATATGAAAGTTAAAGAATACCTTTCTTTCTGTGCCGGTCTGAAAAATATCCCGTTCGGTAAAAAGTCTGACGAGATCAATCGCGTTATGGAGCTCCTCAAGATCAAGGATGTCAAAGGAAAGCTCATCCGCAACCTTTCAAAAGGTTACAAGCAGCGTGTAGGCTTCGCTCAGGCTCTGCTCGGCAATCCTAAGTTCCTTATCCTCGATGAGCCGACTGTCGGTCTCGATCCTAATCAGGTTATCGAGGTCAGAAAGATAATCCGTGATCTCAAGAAGGATCATTCGGTTATTTTCAGTTCGCATATTCTGAGCGAGGTAAGCGAGGTTTGTGACCGAGTTGTAATCATTAACAAAGGTGACATCCGTGCTATCGACACTATCGAAAACCTCGAAAGTACATTCAGTTCAGGTCTTGTACTCCATATCAAGACTAAGGGCAGCAAGAGCACTGCTGCTTCGATCATCGAACTCACCGAAGGCGTCAGCGAACTCCTTGATATTACCGATGAGGGCAACGACATACACTCATTCACTGTTCAGCTCGACGGCGATGCAGACACCATCCGCAACAGTGTCATGACAGAGCTTATAAAGAACAATATCACTATCCTCGAGATCTTCACTGATAAGCCGAATCTCGAAAGTGTATTCATCGAACTCATCAATCGTCCTGTACAGAAGACAAGCCTCAAGGAGCTTCTTGAACAGATGACCGCTGAGGACACAAAAGCTTCCGCTGAACCGGAAAACTCAGAAGTAAAGGAGGAAAACTGATCATGTTTTCAATATATAAGAAGGAACTCCAGTCTTTCTTCTATACACCATTCGCCTATGCGGTAACAACACTCTTCCTGCTGCTCTTTACATATATGCTCAGCGGAAAGATCGCTAATCTCACAAACCACTTCGCTTACTTCTCGTATACGGAAGTTTTCTACAACGTTATCATCTACTTTATATTCCTCATCCCGATAATCACCATGCGTACATTTGCCGATGAACGTAAATTCGGCACAGAAGTCCTGCTGATGACTTCTCCTGTAAGCGTACTCAAAATAGTTCTCGGCAAGTTCTTTGCAAATATCACCGTTTTCCTTTTCATGATCGCAGGAACAGCTATCTTCCCGATCATCACAGCAAACTACGGCGGTGTCGTTTACAGCCAGCTCATCTGCGCTTACATCGGCTTCTTCTGCTGGGGTACGATGTTCATATGCCTCGGAATGCTCATTTCATCTTTCACTGAAAACTCCATTCTCGCAGCTATCATCGGAGAACTTATCATGTTCATCTTCCTGTTCCTTGATGATTTCTCAAATTCAGGATTCATTTCACAGTATCCTAAGCTCCAGAATGTACTCTTTGCGTTCGCTGCACAGCCAAGATTCGCATACTTCTCAGCCGGTTTCATCAGACTTTCCGACCTCATATTCTTCGGCTCAGCTATCTTAGTGCTTCTCTCATGGACCTACATTTCCATCGAGAAAAGACGTTGGAACAGGGGGTAATATCTGATGAAGAAAAAGAAATTCAATCTTTCCGGCATAGTCGCTTTAGCGATCTCATTACTGGTACTCGTTGTATTTGTACCTGTCAATCTCATAGTCAGCTACTACGATAAAGTCTATGATATGACACCTGCAAAACAGTATACCCTTAACGATAAAACAGTCGAGCTTCTTGATTCAAACTCCGATAAGGAGATAGAAGTATACTTTATGCTCGACAGCCTCAAAACAGTTAAAGACAATCCGGATTACCTTGCACTTTATCATACTCTCGATGAGCTCGATAAGCGCAGCAATATCACTCTCGAATGCTTTGAACCTGATGAAGAACCGGAACGTGCTAAAGCTCTTGACGCATCCGGAACTTTAGGCGTTGAGCGCGGTGACGTTTTCGTAAAATGCGGAGACATCACAAAAAGAGTATCTCACTCAAAGATATACCAGAGTGCAGATGCTGAAGGTACTCGTGTTGAATACGCTGGCGAGGAACTCATTGCAAGCGCTATCATGGCTTGCACCTCCGGCTCGCTCAAAACCATGTACTACCTCACAGGTCACGGCGAAAAGAAACTCGATGAGGCTTACATAGGATATGCGAACACCGTTAAATCAGACAACTACGATTTCAAGGAGCTCGATCTCAACGAAACAGGCGTTATTCCCGGAAATGTTGCTGCTCTCTACCTCGTTGGACCTCAGCAAGACATAACCGATAAGGAATACGACATCATCTCTGCTTTCCTTGATAACGGCGGTTCTATGTCGATGCTTCTCGGACCAAGTGAAACTCCCGGACGTTTCAGAAATATCGAAAAGATACTCAAGACCTACGGCATCGAAATGGATTACGACATCGTAAGCGAAACAAATCCTTCAAACCAGCTCTCCGACCACTCAGATACTCAGAATCCTAATTATATGCGCGTTTCATTCCCTGAATTTGACTCAGACAGCCAGACTCAGGATCTTACTACCGACATCAATACTGTTATAAACTCCGGCAGAAGCATTGCAGGTATCTTCAATACAAGAAGTTTAGCTCAGCTGCCAGAAGATCAGTATGATGCAGAAAAGATCGAAGTTGGTTCGCTCATGACCAATATTCCTGATGCAAACAGCAGATCCACAACAAAGTGTACCCCTATGGGCGGCGACACAACTACCGCTGAATTCATTGAGGAAAAACTCGAAGGTCTGCGCCTTGACTACGGCTTCTATTCCTATAATAAGGTATCCGGCGCAAAACTCTTCGTTCTCGGTTCAAACGACATAATCAATCCTGATTATCTCCCTTCACAGCCTGTTGCTTCAACAACACTTACAATCTTCTCAAATACATGGCTCTATGATAACGATATTGAAATGGGTATCGGCAACAAGGCTACCGCTTACGACTATATGGAATTCAAGGATGAAAAGGAAGCTAAGCACGTTATGGCTCTTACAGCTATCCTTCCTGTTGCAATACTTATATTCGGTATCCTCGTATGGATCAAAAGGAGACACGCATAATGAAGAAAATTATTATCGCCCTTATCGTGCTTCTTTTAGCTGCCGGCGGCTCGATCGGCGCATTCCTTTATGCAAAGAATAAAAAGAACGAAGACGATAAAGCTGCCGAAAGGAAAAAGAATGACAAGATACTCTTCGATTTCGACAGCCATGACATAAACAAAATCGAATTTGATCTTGCAGACGGCAGCAAATATGTCGCTGAACTTGATGATAATTCCAAGTGGAAACTGACAGAAGGTGCTGATTTCATCGTTGATCAGGATTACTTCACTATCATATGCACTTACGTTTCATCCCTCAAGGCTGTTAACAGCTATGACATGGATGAGGATAAGCTCGCGTCTTACGGTCTCGATAAACCAAATGTCATAACGCTTTTCTCAGATGACAATACTTATTCACTCAATGCCGGTACTATCAGCCCGACCGGTGATTACTATTACATCTCGCTCGATGACAGAGACAAGGTCTATACGATCGAAGCCCTCTATGGCAGCGTATTCCAGACCAACCACTTAATGATGCGTTCAAAGCACCTTATCCCCTACACCGACAGTGATATTGCCGGATTCTCTGTCAAAAAAGACGGAAAAGAAGTGTACAGCCTGACATACGATAAAGAGAGCTCAACGTGGTCTCTGCCGGAAGAATATTCTTCTCTCCCGCTTGATCCGACACTTGTTACTTCCGAAAAAACTACCATGACTCGTCTTGTAGCTGATATTTCAAATATGCTCGAAGAATACCCGAAGGATCTCTCAAAATACGGTCTCGATAAACCGGAATACACAGCCGTTATCAAAAGCTTCGACGGCACAGAACGTAATCTCCGAGTTAATACCAAATACGATCCAAATAACCAGTATTCCTGCATTTACAACGAAGAAGACGATGTTGTTATGCTGCTCTTCACTAATGACATTTCATTTATCACTAATACTCCTAAGAATTACATTTCTGATATAATGGAGATCTCTTCTATCAATAAGATTTCGTCGCTCGATTACACCTTCAATGGCGTTGAGACAAACATCGTGATAAATACTGATGAAAACAATCTGAATGTCAACGGACAGAGTATCGACCTCACTAACTGCAAGAGCGCTATCAAGAATTTCGTCGATGCACTTACCAATGTCAAGATCGCTGATGTTGATATATATGCTGAACCGGAACTCAAGGATCCACTGCTTACAGCTGTACTCCACCAGTCAGAGGGCGGAGATGTGACTTATCAGCTCACAGATGCCGGAAATGATCTCTACTACGTCTTCATAAACGGCAAATATTCAAAGGCTGTTACCGGAAAGAGTACCTTAAACGGCAAAAACTCCGTTCCGTATTTCTTTGATGAATTCAAAGTTGCAGCCGGTATCGAATAATTGACTTGAACAGCACCTTCGGGTGCTGTTTTTGTATAACAAAATCTTCTTCATAGCATCCAGAATGTGATAGTACACATCTCACTGAACTATTCTGCTGAAAAATGTACTAAAATTTCTTTGAAAAAGTATTATTATTCATTGCAATCAAACCAAAAACAGTGTATAATATTATAAAATCAACGTTTTGCATCGGCGTATTCATGATACGCTTCAGGAGGATATTATGATCGGTAAAACAAAAAAACTATCTGCGTTTATAGTCGGTCTTATGACTGCTATAAGCTGCTCATCCGGTATCATTCCGGATAATACTTCTCAACAGGCAGACGCTGCTGCTTCAAGAGTCCTTGCTTTTCCGGGCGCTGTCGGCGGAGGTAAATACTCTACCGGCGGAAGAGGCGGCGAGGTCTACCACGTTACTAACCTTAACGACAAAGGTGAAGGCTCTTTCCGCGATGCAGTCAGCAAATCGAATCGTATCGTAGTTTTTGATGTCAGCGGTACTATCGAACTTGAAAGCGCTGTTTCATGCGCCGGAAATGTCACCATTGCCGGTCAGACAGCTCCGGGCGGTGCCGGAATAACCCTGAAAAACTACAAAATGGCTTTCGGCGGAGATAACATCATCTGCCGGTATATCAGCTCACGCCCCGGACCTTATAAGGCAACCTCGTCCGGCAACGACGCTTGGGGCGGCTCAAAGGGCTCAAATTCCATCATTGATCACTGCTCTCTCGGCTGGGCTTCGGACGAGCAATGGGGTCTCTATTCCAATAACTCCAACTATACCGTTCAGTATTCAGTTATAGGACCTGCGAATTCATGGGGCGGTCACGATAAAGGCATACACGGCTTTGCGATCATGATGGGCAACAGCAGTCTCACCTATGACCACAACCTCATCATTCACAACGTTTCACGTAACTTCCGCGGAAAGATCCCGGGAACAGGTGTTGTTGACTTCACCAACAATATCATCTACGACTGGGGCTATCAGACCGCTTACGGTACTATCGGACACCTCAATTACGTCAATAATACGCTCAAAGCCGGTAATTCAACTACTTCCGGCTATAACTGGGTGAATGTCGACAGCACTACCAAGCCGCAAAATTTCAAGATATACTGCGCCGGCAATCAGATGATAAACAAGGACGGCTCAATAAACGGCATAACCTACAATAACTGGAACGGCATCACCGTCAAAGACGGCATCGGCATAACTAAAGACAATCTCTATACCGCTTCGCCTTTCACTATCGACAACAACGGCGAGAATGTATCAACTGCTGCGACCTGTGAAAGTGCAGCCGCTTCCTACAATAATGTTATCAATTATGCCGGAAACGGTATCACACCGGATAAGCGCACCGCTATCGACCAGCAATGTGCTTACGAAACTAAAAGCGGTACAGGCTCATGCTCCGGTACTGCTGCTTATAATAGTTCTGTCAGCGACCTTAACAAGTATAATATCAAGTGCGGAGTTACCTACTCCTACCCTGCCGCAGTCAATACCAAGACCATAAACGATGCAGATAATGATGGTATGGATGACAACTGGGAACTCGAACGCGGTCTTGATCCATCCGACCCGAACGATTACAACGGCGATTACTGCGATCAGGGCTACACCAACATCGAATACTATATCAACGATCTCACAGCCGGTTCATTCCCGGAAGGCGTTGTCAAGACCTCACCAACAGGAAGCTTCCAGCAGACTCCGCCGGTCTCAGCTTTTGAGATTATCGAGGCTGAAAGCTATTCCGATCAGGAAGGCATCCAGACTGAGGATACCTCCGGCGGCGGTCAGAACATCGGCTACATCGAAAACGGCGACTGGGTAATGTATAAGCGCGTTGATTTCGGAAGCGGCGCAAAGTCTGTGAAAGCGCGTCTTTCCGGTAATCCGGCAAACATCGAGGTCTATACAGGCAGCATGACAGGAACACCAGTAACTACCCTCAGCTTCAAGGGTACCGAGGGCTTCTCAGACTATCAGGAGATCGAGTTCAATATTCCGCAGATAAAGGGCGTTCAGAACCTCTATCTGAAATTCACAGGCGGCGAAGGCTATCTCCTCAATGCCGACAGTTTCGTGTTCGGCGAGGACGCTATACCGCTCAGCGGCGAACTCTTCAAAAACGTAGAGGTCAACGAACAGGCTTATCCGATGACATGGGCTATCGTCAAGAATACCGGCATAGGCTCTAAAATATTCGGCGACAGGGATTTCGCTATAACTCAGCAGCCTTCCGCTCTTGAAAACGGCGAGATACTGCAAACAGCCTGCAATGCCAAGGGTACTTCCGGAGATGTCGCAACATTTACAGCCGGTAAGGACATGACTCTCTATATCGGTCTCGACAGCCGCGTTGAAAAAGAACCGGAGTGGCTGAGCGATTACACCAAGATAAGAAGCTGCGTCAATGCAGGAGACGATCTTGTGTTCGGACTTTATCAGAGGTCGGTGAAAAAAGGCGAAAAGATCACCCTCGGCAGCAACGGTCAAACATATATGTGCGTGAATTATACCGTTTTTGCTGTACCAAACGAAAACGAGCCGCTCACCGGCGACCTCAATTATGATAACGCCATCTCGATCGCAGACGCTGTTACTCTTATCAATCACCTCAACGGAAAAACTCCGCTCGAAGGACAAGCGTTCAGAAATGCCGATATGAATTCAAACGGTAAAGTTAACGGCTATGACCTTATCCTCCTGAAGCGACTTATATTCAAATAATAAAAGGCGGTTCAATATGAACCGCCTTTTAATTTTCAATTACCGGATACAAAAGCTTTAGTATGGGTACGGATATACACACTGTCAGGAACATCACAAACAGGAGCAGCATTCCTGTCACCCCCACTGTTTCGCACATTTTATGCTGGTATATGACGAGCTCAACCCAATAGACTGCAAATGTACTTATAAACAGCTTGTTCATATCAAGAAGTATCCTTATCAGATCACGTAAGATCCCCTCGCCTTTAGCTGACATTTTAACTCCGATACGCACCTTTTTGGCTGCCATGTCGCCAAAATGCAGCAGAATCATAAATACAATTCCAACTATGAACGGATAAGCAATGTACTTCTTGCTTGCATAAACGTCAAAATTGCCGGAAGAGTCAAAATGAACGCCCGTTATCTCAGGCATACTCTGCCACTTGAAGCAGAGGTGTACCAGAACAGCCACAAGAAGCCCCCACGCGATGAAATTGATAATACGATGTACCTTCTTCATCAGTCGAGCTGCCACTCCTCGCAGAGCCTGTTGATAGCCTCAGCAAGTTTACGCATATCTGCATTTGCACGTCCATCGGAAAGCTTGATAAGTCTGCTGAGACGGTCAGAGGCTGCAACAAGATCGCTGTAAGCAATACTTGTATTTGCGGTATTGAACTCTTTCTTTATGATCGGGATAGGCTCAGCATCAACAGTAATAACGCCCTCTGTTATGTCGAATTCTGCTCCGCTGTAAGGTGCATAGGCATCTGCGCCGAGTTCTTCGCGCAGGCGCTGGACAAAGCTTTCAGCAGAATCCGCATCGCCATGTATCACGAAGAATTTGCTCACTCCGGAAATTGCCTTAGCCCATTCCATGAGACCATTGACATCAGCGTGACCGCTGACACCGGGCAGCTGCTTTATCTCAGCCGCTACCCTTACAGTCTCTCCGAACAGCTTTACCTTCCTTGCGCCTTCTATAAGACTTCTGCCGAGGGTATTCCTTGCCTGATAGCCAACGAAAAGTATGGTATTTTCGGGCTTCCAGAGATTATGTTTGAGATGATGCTTGATACGTCCGGCTTCGCACATACCGCTTGCCGAAATAATGACTTTCGGACGTGTATCTTCATTGATAGCGCGTGAATCATCACTCGAAACGGTACGGATAAGCCCTTCAAACGAGATAGGATTTATACCGCGGCGTACAAATGCAAGAGCCTCCTCATCATAGCAGCTCTCACGGTTGCTTATAAAAATGTCTGTGGCTTCATTTGCAAGCGGACTATCAACATACACCGGAAATCCATCGTGACCTGAAATAAGTCCTTCCTCTTTGATATGTCTTAGGAAATATAGCATTTCCTGCGTTCTTCCGACTGCAAACGAAGGAATGATGACACTTCCTCCGCGGTCAAAAGTAGTTTGTATGACCTTTGAGAGCGCTGTTACGTAATCGGTAGGGCGATCGTGGACGCGATTGCCATAAGTTGACTCCATTATAACATAATCCGCACTCTCGATATACTGCGGATTGCGTATCAAGGGCTGATTTGTATTGCCAATATCGCCGGAAAATACAAGCTTTTTGGTAACGCCTTCCTCGGTGATCGTAATGATAATACTCGATGAACCGAGAAGATGTCCGGCATCGCGGAAGAGTACCTTTATGCCCTCGCATACTTCAAACTCTGTTTCATAGCTATGCGGCACAAAGAGTTCGATAGCGCCGATAGCATCATCCATAGTATAAAGCGGCTCATAGTCGTCTTCACCGCGGCGCTTAGCCTTACGGCTGCGCCACTCAGCTTCAAATTCCTGTATATGAGCGCTGTCACGCAGCATTACGCTGCAAAGATTTGCGGTTGCCGTTGTTGAATGTATCTCACCTGAGAATCCGCCGGCATACAGCAGCGGAAGCATACCCGAATGGTCGATATGAGCATGAGTAAGAAGCACAAAATCAATATTCGCCGGCGCAGTCGGCACCTGAACATTCTCAAAGACGTCCTCACCCTGCTGCATTCCGAAATCCACAAGGAACTTCTTTCCGCAGGCTTCAATATATGTACAGCTTCCTGTAACTTCATGTGTAGCACCAATAAACATCATTTTCATGAAAGATTCCTCCAATCGCAGAGAATTTGCGCTCCACGAACAAAGTTCGTGGCAATAACCGCCTGATCGTGGTTATTGTGTTCATATTAATTATATCACAAATCCAAACAGATGTCTACACTATTTTGTTAATTCTCTACTAAAAAATTCTGAAAAGGTATTGATTTTTTATTTTTATTGTGCTATAATAAATTATCATCTGATTTGAATTTTAGTCAAACCGGTGCTTTTGGTGTGAAAAATGTTTTATTTGTATTAATTGCTTTCCTTAGTGAAGCATAAAAAAGGACTGCTGTCAGCGTGTCACCCTTAGCGTAAAACGTGGGTTACCGAGCTTTAAAGTACAAACTCGGTAATTCTAAACCACGATTCCGCCAGAGGGAGCGCCCCTTGCAGTCCTGTTTTTTTATTTTAAGTCAGCCTTCTTGAAGAAGCTTATTCCAACTACTGTCGAAAGGACAATAAATGCTAACGAATAGAGCGGAAGGAAAATCGCTGTGTTATCCGGCGGATACTTGTTTTCCATCATACCCTCCTGTATAACCGAAAGCTGTCCTGTCGGAAGAAATTCATAAAGGAATCTTTTGGTTGCTTCATCTTTTATCAGATCAGCAAGTGCAAGTACGATTCCTGCAACTTCATGGATGAGATATGCAAAGATAGCACCTGATGTTTTACGCACCATCATAGACATGAATACTGTGATCGCATTGAACGAAAGAATAAGTGCACAGCTGACGCATATATAGTAAAGCGAACATTTTGTATAAAGATCACCTTCGCCAACGAGCGGTACAGCAATAGCAACGATCGTTACCATGGAAGCTATATGGTATAATATCGAAACAACTGAGGTTGTGATGAGATTAGATATGTATATCTTTGTTCTCGAATGGCCGCAGATTATCTTGTTTCTTACCGTGTTCTGCGTGAAATCACGTATGACTATCATCGCCGGAACTATCGCCATGAAAAGTGCCTGCAATCCTAAGAAAAGGAATACAAGATTTGATGCCGAAGCCATATTCTCAAAATCAACGGTATTTTCATGTCTTTTGTCCATTCGGTATATCATCACAACATAAAACGCTGAAACGCCGATAGTTATGAACAATACTACCCAGAAACGCATAGTCTTGAAGGTTCTCTTGAAGCCTTCTGATAATAAATTACTCATTGCTGGCACCTCCTACAAGTCCGATAAAGTAGCTTTCGAGACTCTCATGACGTTCATTTATCTTCTCAACTATGCACTTCCTCTCGGAAAGAGCAAGTACAAGCGGAGTTACGACAACATGAGAGTAGACCTCTGCCTCTTTATCTGATATGATCTTATAATCAGCACCAGTCTCTTTGAGGTATCCTTCGAGAACACCTATATCATCAACTGTTATTGTTGTTACCTTGCGGCAGGCTTCTTCAAGCTCTTCCGCACTCATTTCCTTGATAATGCGTCCGCCCTCAATGAAACCGTAATGAGTTGCAAGCTTTGCAAGCTCATCAAGGATGTGGCTTGATATAAGAATAGTAATTCCCTTTTCCTTATTCAGCTTTATGAGCATTTCGCGGACTTCTATGATTCCCTGAGGATCAAGACCGTTGATCGGTTCATCAAGAATGAGAAATTCCGGATCTGAAACGAGTGAAAATGCTATACCAAGTCTCTGACGCATACCCAATGAAAAATCCTTCGCAAGCTTCTTGCCTGTGTCTTTAAGTCCGACAAGTTCAAGCAGACCATCAATGCAGCTGAAATCCTTGCCAAGAACTCTGCACTGCATTTTCAGGTTTTCCTTTGCAGTAAGGTTGAGATATATAGAAGGTGTTTCTACAACAGCTCCTAATTTCTTGCGTGAATCTGCAATTTTGGGATCCTTATAATCAACTCCGAACAAGCTGTAATTGCCGTTTGTCGGAAGGTTAAGCCCACAGATAACACGTATCAGCGTTGTTTTACCAGCGCCGTTTCTGCCGACAAATCCGTAAATGGCCCCCTTGGGAACGCTAAGACTTACTTGATTAAGCGCCTTGAATTTCTTATACCGCTTATTCAGCTTGTCTGTTTTTAAAACATATTCCATCTTTTATTAACCCTTATATCCTTTATCATATTAATTTTTAACCAATAAAGCTATAAATAAGGCGGCCATGCCTGTTCAGCACGACCGCCTAAAGTCGCTGTTTATATACTCAATGAATAAAATTATTCGTTGATCTTTGTAACAACTCCTGAACCAACTGTTCTACCACCCTCACGGATAGCGAAACGAAGTCCTTCTTCAATAGCGATTGGAGTGATGAGCTCAACATCCATAGCTACGTTATCGCCAGGCATACACATTTCCTTATCAGCAGGAAGTGTTACAACACCAGTAACGTCAGTTGTTCTGAAGTAGAACTGAGGTCTGTAATTGTTGAAGAATGGAGTATGACGGCCGCCCTCTTCCTTCTTCAGTACGTAAACCTGACCAGAGAACTTTGTGTGTGGGTGAATTGAGCCTGGCTTACAAAGAACCTGTCCACGCTCAACCTGATCTCTTGTGATACCACGGAGAAGTGCACCAACGTTATCACCAGCCTCACAGAAGTCAAGAGTCTTTCTGAACATTTCAAGACCTGTAACAACTGTGTTGAGCTTCTCGTCAGAAAGACCAACGATCTCAACAGGCTCGTTTACGTTGAGCTTTCCACGCTCTACTCTACCTGTAACAACAGTACCACGACCAGAAATAGTCATTGTATCTTCGATAGGCATAAGGAATGGCTTAGCATCGTCTCTCTCTGGGCTTGGGATGTACTCATCAACAGCATCCATGAGCTCAAGGATAGGAGCGTAAGCAGGATCGCTGAGGTCATCTGGAGCCTCAAGAGCCTTAAGAGCAGAACCCTTGATGATAGGTGTTTCATCGCCAGGGAAGTCATAGCTTGAGAGAAGGTCACGGATGTCCATCTCAACGAGCTCGAGGAGCTCTTCATCGTCAACCTGATCAGCCTTGTTCATGAATACAACGATTGCAGGAACGCCAACCTGACGAGCGAGAAGGATGTGCTCTCTTGTCTGAGCCATAGGACCATCAGAAGCAGCAACAACGAGGATAGCACCATCCATCTGAGCAGCACCTGTGATCATGTTCTTAACGTAGTCAGCGTGACCAGGGCAGTCAACGTGAGCGTAGTGACGCTTGTCTGTCTCGTACTCAACGTGAGCTGTGTTGATTGTGATACCACGCTCTCTCTCTTCAGGAGCCTTATCGATCATATCGTAAGCCTCATACTGAGCCTGACCCTTAAGAGCAAGAGTCTTTGTGATAGCAGCTGTAAGAGTAGTCTTACCGTGGTCAACGTGTCCGATAGTACCAATGTTTACATGTGGTTTAGTTCTTTCAAATTTAGCCTTAGCCATTGGAAAATTCCTCCTTAAATAAGAAATTCAGAAATCTGTATAATATATTATACCATAATAATATGGTAAATTCAAGTGTTTTGGAGAAAAAATATTCTCCAGAACACATGATTTTGTAAATATCGCCTTGATTCGGGATAAATCCGTTATCAGCGGCAATTAGTTCTTAGCTCTGTTAGCCATGATCTTTTCAGCGATGCTCTTCGGAACTTCCTCATAGCTGTGAGGTTCCATTGTATACTGACCGCGTCCCTGTGTGTTGGAACGAAGATCAGAAGTATAACCGAACATTTCTGAAAGCGGAACGAGGGCATCGACCTGGATAGAGCCTGATCTTGTTTCCTGTCCCTGGATCTGTCCGCGGCGTGAGCTGAGGTCGCCGATTACTGTACCGAGATAATCATCAGGAACGATTACAGCAACCTTCATAACTGGCTCCATGAGTACAGGCTGAGCCTGCTTGAGAGCTTCCTTGAAAGCGATAGAACCAGCGATCTTGAATGCCATTTCTGAGGAGTCAACTTCGTGGTATGATCCATCGTAGAGCTCGACCTTAACGTCAACTACTTCGTAGCCGGCAAGGATACCAGCCTTCATAGCGCCCTGGATACCGGCATCAACAGCAGGGATGTACTCCTTCGGGATAGAACCGCCGACAACGGAGTTCTTGAATTCGTAACCCTTACCGGACTCGTTAGGCTCAACACGGATCTTAACGTGACCGTACTGACCTGAACCACCGGACTGCTTCTTGTACTTGTAGTCGATGTCTGCGTTGCCCTTGATAGTTTCCTTGTAAGCAACCTGAGGTGCACCTACGTTAGCTTCTACCTTGAACTCACGGAGAAGACGGTCAACGATAATATCGAGGTGAAGCTCACCCATACCAGCGATGATAGTCTGACCTGTTTCCTCGTCTGTCCATGTCTTGAAAGTAGGATCTTCTTCAGCAAGCTTTGCGAGAGCGATACCCATCTTTTCCTGACCAGCCTTTGTCTTTGGCTCGATAGCGAGCTGGATAACAGGCTCTGGGAATTCCATGGATTCGAGGATGATCGGGTGCTTTTCATCACAGAGTGTATCACCTGTGGTTGTATTCTTAAGACCAACTGCAGCAGCAATATCGCCTGAGTAAACAGTTGTGAGGTCTTTTCTGTGGTTTGCGTGCATCTGAACGATACGTCCGAAACGCTCGCGGGTATCCTTAGTTGCATTGAGGACTGTATCGCCCTGGTTTACAACACCGGAATATACACGGAAGAACGCAAGCTTACCAACGAACGGGTCAGTAGCGATCTTGAATGCGAGAGCTGAGAATGGCTCGTTGTCTGAAGAAGGTCTCTCCTCTTCTTCCTCTGTATCAGGATTTACACCCTTGATAGCAGGAACATCGAGCGGTGAAGGCATATAGTCGATGATAGCATCGAGGAGCTTCTGAACGCCCTTGTTCTTATAAGATGTACCGCAGGTTACAGGAACCATGTGGTTAGCGATAGTAGCCTTTCTGATGCAGGTCTTGATCTCTTCCTGAGAGAGTTCGCCCTCTTCAAAGTATTTCTCCATGAGAGCTTCGTCCTGCTCGGCAACGTGCTCGACCATCTCATCGTGATACTTCTGAGCGATCTCCTTCATGTCTTCAGGAATATCTTCAACCTTGATATCTGTACCAAGGTCGTTTGTATAGATGTAGGCCTTCATCTCAACGAGGTCGATGATGCCTCTGAATTCGTCCTCAGCACCGATAGGAAGCTGGATCGGAACGGCATTACACTTGAGTCTGTCCTTCATCATGTCGATAACATGGTAGAAGTCAGCACCCATAATGTCCATCTTGTTGATGTAAGCCATACGTGGTACTTTATAGTTATCAGCCTGACGCCAAACTGTTTCAGACTGAGGCTCAACACCGCCCTTAGCGCAGAGAACTGTTACAGAGCCATCGAGTACACGGAGTGAACGCTCAACTTCAACTGTGAAGTCAACGTGGCCAGGTGTGTCGATGATGTTGAGTCTGTGGCCTGCCCAGTAGCAAGTAGTAGCAGCGGAAGTGATAGTGATACCTCTCTCCTGCTCCTGCTCCATCCAGTCCATAGTAGCGGAACCTTCGTGTGTTTCACCGATCTTGTGGTTAACACCGGTGTAGAAAAGGATACGCTCTGTGGTTGTGGTCTTACCTGCGTCGATGTGGGCCATAATGCCGATATTTCTTGTATTTTCAAGTGAACAATCTCTTGACATAATGATCCTCCTTTATTAAGACGATTACCAGCGGTAGTGTGCAAACGCCTTGTTTGCCTCTGCCATCTTGTGTGTATCGTCACGCTTCTTGCAGGCACCGCCTGTACCGTTAAGAGCGTCGAGGATTTCACCGGCAAGTCTTTCCTTCATTGTCTTCTCGTTTCTCTCTCTGGAATACTTTGTGATCCAGCGGAGACCGAGTGTCTGACGTCTCTCAGGTCTAACCTCCATAGGAACCTGGTAAGTAGCACCACCCAGACGGCGAGCCTTTACCTCGAGTTCAGGCATGATATTTTCCATAGCCTGCTCGAAAACCTCAAGAGCATCCTTGCCTGTTTTTTCAGCTACGATCTCGAAAGCACCGTAGACTATCTTCTGTGCAACACCCTTCTTACCATCAAGCATTATGTTGTTGATAAGACGTGTTACGAGCTTTGAATTGTATACAGGATCCTGTAATACATCACGCTTTGCGATATTACCTCTTCTTGGCATGTTCGCTTCCCTCCTTCACATAGATTCATGAATTCATAGGTACTCGTACTTGACCGATTACTTTATCCAACCGGACATTCGCTTCACCGGTCAGTGCGTCAGGGCCAATGCAGAGGAATATAGCATCATATCTATATGAACTCCGCATTTTCCTGCGGCAGTAGAATTGCCTATATTAAATTGATATTGCGGCTGTTTTGTGCAGCTTTGCCGCCTGCTGCATTAGAAGCATCTTACTTCTGCTTAGGCTTCTTTGCACCGTACTTGGAACGAGCCTGGCCACGGTTTGCAACACCCTGAGCATCAAGAGTACCTCTGATGATGTGGTAACGCACACCAGGGAGATCCTTAACACGTCCGCCTCTGATGAGAACAACGCTGTGTTCCTGAAGGTTATGACCGATACCCGGGATGTAAGATGTAACTTCGTAACCGTTAGTAAGCTTTACTCTGGCGATCTTTCTCATAGCTGAGTTAGGCTTCTTAGGTGTAGCAGTTCTTACAGCGGTACAAACGCCTCTCTTCTGAGGTGAGCTGAGGTTGATCTGAACCTTCTTCTTAGCATTGTAACCCTTCTGAAGTGCAGGAGCAGTAGACTTAGTCTCAAGATCCTTTCTTCCCTTACGAACGAGCTGATTAAATGTTGGCATAGTTTTCCTCCTTTTCTTAGATATAGTATGCCGTAATACAGCACACTCATATATTATATCGAAAAAAATCCGGCTTGTCAAGGGCGAACCTTAAAAAAGCCGGATAATACATCATATTTTGTTATTTTTCCCATTACAAGAGCAACTTTGCGCTCTCAACTTGGTTAGTTTATCATGCCGTTTGCGATCCACTTCCGCATATCTCTCTTCATATCTATTATCTCCTGAGTCGGAGAGGTCTGATATTTCGGATTATTCAGGAAGCATATGAACCTGAGAATTCTCGTTGCATCAGTAGTTGTCAGTCTCTTATCGCCATTAGTATCTGCCGCATTGAACTGTTCATCTGATGTAAAGACAGGCTCTATATCGCCATTGGGATTTGCATAGTATGCACACTGTCTGAGTACCAGTGTAGCATCCGAAACCGTGTATCTGCCGCTGTTATCGACATCTCCGAGTTTATATTCTTCCGGATCAGTCGCCGGCTCTGTGACCGGATCGGTCACGGGATCAGTCACAGGTTCTGTCACCGGATCTGTAACAGGCTGTGTTACTGGATCTGTTACGGGATCTGTCACAGGATCAGTTACAGGCTCTGTGACAGGCTCATTCTTCTGGATAATTGTAAGCGTGATCGACTTGGAATACACCTTGCCGCCTATGCTTGCCTTAACGCTGACTGTATAAGTACCAGCCTTTTTAAGTGTAAGCACGTTGGATTCAGAAGTTATAGCAGAAGAGTCGCTGACAGTTATCATCTTTGAACCGATCGCTTCTCCGTTTGAACTGTGTATATTCAGTGCAACCTTGTTGCCTACGTAAAGCTGATCGCTCGACGGCTGATCTACTATAAGCTCAGGCTCAGGCTCGGTTACAGGATCGGTTTCCGGCTCTGTTACAGGATCGGTTGCCGGTTCAGTTACAGGTGCAGTAGGCTTTGGCTGTATTGTAACAGCGATCTTCTTTGAGACCTGATTACCGTTTACGGTTCCGTGAACTGTAACATAATATGTGCCTGCTTTGTTAAGCGTAATATTAGTGCCGTTTGTTGAAACTGCACCCCAGTCGCTTGATTCGCTCCAGATGCCGTTTACTGCTGCACCTGTTGAGCTGCGTACGCTGAGTGAAACCGTATTGCCTTCAACGAGTTCACTGCTTGAAGGTGTATCAACAATGAGCTCCGGAACAGGATCTGTTACAGGCTGAGTTACAGGATCTGTTACAGGTTCAGTTACAGGTTCAGTTACAGGTTCAGTTACAGGATCGGTCACAGGAGTAGCCGAAGTTGTAGTTACGATCGGCTGATGCGGTGTGTATGTTGTTCCGGCAGGAACTGAACTGCTTACGTTTACGTTGCCTGAGCCGAAGTTAGCGATCTTGTATTCAGCGCCGTTTGTACCTTCAGCATAGCAGTTTGAAGCTACCCACTCGATCTTGTAGCTGTCATTATCACGAGCCCCCTCCGGCACATGATAATAGAACGAGAATATAATGCTTCCGTTTGTGCATACTCTCGGACTCGAACTGCTCATAGAGAAGTTTATCTGAGTACCTTTAATGCTGTAAGTGAAGGTTGCATTGAGTGCTTCGGAATACTCTGTCATTCCGATAGGCTGAAGTCTCGAATCCGAGATAACTGTAACATTTTTTACGTATCTCAGTGCAGCCGGATTCTTTGCAACTACGTTCACACATACATCCGAACCCGGTGCAGCGGTAACGCTTCTGATATTCCAGCTCATTCCGGAAGCACCCTTGTTTTCAACAGCGCAGACTGTCATCGGCACAAAGCACATAAGTGCCGTAAAAAGACTTATCATCAGTGCTAAAAGTCTTTTTGGTTTACTTTCCATAATATTGACCCCCGTTTATAATTTTTTCAGGTCCTTTTTCGTCCGGACCTTCTTTATACATTACCTCTTCTTAGAGGCAAAAAGCATTATCAGCGGATATATCTCAAGTCTTCCGAGCAGCATATCCGCACAAAGAACCACCTTAGAGAATGATGTAAGCTCTCCGAAGCCGCCATTTGGTCCGAATCTGCCAACACCAAAGCCTATGTTGTTCATACAGGTTATTACTGCCGAAGCCGATTCTTCTATCGAGTATTTATCAAGGCTTATCAGCAGCAGTGATATTGCCATAAGAAGCATAAACAATACCATATAAGAAGTTGCGCCTCTCACCACGTCCTTCTCAACAGGCTTGCCGTCCATTTTGACTGTTGCAACAGCTCTCGGATTGGCAATATATTTAAGCTCCTTTATACCGGTCTTGAAGATTATCAGTATTCTTGCTACTTTCATACCGCCGCCGGTTGAGCCTGCACAAGAACCTATAAACATCAGAAGAAGCAGAAGAGTCTGTGAGAATACCGGCCATTCTGTTATATCAGCAGTTGCAAATCCGGTAGACGTTATGGTAGAAGACACCATAAAGAACGAATGTCTGAGCGCGTCTCCGAAGCTGCTGTAAAGATGCACGATGTTTGCGGTTATTATAGCAGTTGCGGTTATGATTATTCCGAAATAGACTCTCACCTCCTCATTTTTCACTGCAAGAGCGTACTTGCGGATTATCAGGTAATAGTAAAGGTTGAAGTTTACACCGAACAGCAGTATAAATGCTGCGATGACCATTTCGATGTAAAGGCTGTTATAATGTCCTATACTATCAGAGTATATTGAGAATCCACCTGTGCCGGCTGATGAACAGGCGTGTATAACGCAGTCATAAAGCGGCATTCCTCCACAGAAAAGCATTACTATCTCAAGAACTGTAAGAGACATATATATGCCGTAGAGAATTCTTGCTGATACGCTCGATTTTGATACGAGTCTTCCGACATTCGGTCCTGCACACTCAGCTCTCATCATGTGCATTGTACGTGAATCGTTGCTCGACATTACTGCCAGAACAAACATAAGTATTCCCATACCGCCGAGCCAGTGAGTGAAAGATCTCCAGAACAGGCATGATTTCGACATTGATTCAACATCAGAAAGTATCGTAGCGCCTGTTGTTGTAAATCCGGAAACAGTCTCAAAAAGTGCATCGAAGTAATTCGGGATCTCGCCTGAGATAACAAACGGGAGCGCTCCGATAGCAGATACAGCTATCCATGAGGCTGCCACGCTGACAAATCCCTCAGAAGAGAATACCGTTTTATCCTTAGGACGCTTGACCGTTGCCAAAAATCCCAATAACATCATGGCGGTACACGGTATGCCGAACGATGTCACGACGTGGTGTTCACCATATATTCCGCCTACTATTATAGGAAGAATCATCGCGAGACCAACGACCTTGCAGATCTGCCCCATGATGTAATAAACCATTTTATAATTCATATTCTGTTTTTAACTCACTTAATCAAAAATATTGCTGAGATCATGGAAGCCCTTATTTGTAGTTATTACAACTACACTATCGTTGACTTTGAGACAATCATCACCCTTAGGAATGATAAGTTCATTGCCGCGGACTATACTTGCAATAAGGATACCGCTTCGGATTTTAAGCTTTTTCAAAGGAACATCCACGTAATCCTTAGAATCGCGGATAACAAACTCGATCGCTTCAAGTCTGTCATTTACAAGTCTGTAAAGTGTTGTAACACTGTTTCCGAGCGAATTCTGCTTTGCACGTACATACTGAAGTATCTGATTGACAGTTATTGATTTAGGTGAGATTATACTGTCAAGTGAAAGCGTATCCGAAAGCTGTATCAGCGACATCCTGCTTACCTTCGTTACGACCTTTTCCACGCCGTTTTTCTTTGCAAGCAGTGAAAGAAGTATGTTTTCCTCGTCGATACCAGTGAGTGTTACCACCGCATCTGCATCATAGACACGCTCTTCTTCGAGAATATCATGATCTGTACCGTCAGCACAGGAGATATTCACCTTGTTAAGTCGTTCGCTGAGTTCAAGACATCGCTTTTCGTCTATTTCGATTATCTTGACCTTAACGCCCATTTCTATAAGCTGCTGTGCCAGATGATAAGCAACTCTTCCGCCGCCTATCAGGACAGCTGATTTAACTCGTTTTTCTCTGTAAGCGGCGCTTATGCTGCGGAAAAACTTTACCATTGCACTGTGCGAACCGGTCATGTGTATCTTATCGCCGGCTCTCAGCACGAAATTGCCGTTCGGGATAATAAGCTCATCATCACGCAGCACCGCACAGATGAGAACATCAAGGCGAAGTCTCCTTGAAAGCTGGCTCAGAGCCACACCATCGAGGATGCTGCCGCTCGTTATACGTATCTCAGCGAGATCGACACGTCCCTTAGCAAATGATTCTATTTTTATAGCCTCCGGATAGCGAAGCACCTTTGCTATCTCGTTAGCAGCGTTATAATCCGGATTCACCATCATACTGATGCCGAGCTCTTCACGCATGAATACAAGCTGCTTTTCAAATTCGGGGCTGCGTACTCTGGCTATACAATGTCTTGCTTTCATTTTCTTTGCAATGAGACAGGAAAGTATATTCACTTCATCCGATGCCGTTACAGCTATGAAGAGATTAGCCTTATCCACGTTTGCTTCTTCGAGAACGCTTGTCTGGAGACAGTTTCCAACTAAGCCGATTATGTCAAAGTCGTTGATAGCTGCTCTGATAAGTGTTTCATTCTTATCTATGACAGTAACGTTATGCTCCTCGGAAAGGACCTCCGCAAGAGCAATACCTACCTTGCCGCAGCCTACTATGATAATGTCCATAATTCCTCCATATACTGCCCGCATGATAAGATTATTGTGAGTATTGGGCGGAGCAGTAATATCATGAATAACGTATATAAGCAAACGACAAGATCTATCGGCGTTTGCTGTTTGCCAATCCACACGGAGCAAACTTTATTTTGCGGATGTGCGGGGCAATATAATTATTCAAAGTAATTATACCCCCTCACACATAATTTGTCAATACCTATTATCAAGCATCAGCTGATAGCCGAAAACACCTTTCCGATCTTATCAGCGATCAGCAGATCAGCATTGCCGTCCATCTGAGTAGGAGACATATTTATTATCACGAGATGCTTTCCGCTGAAATAGCGTATAAGTCCGGCAGCAGGGTAAACATTCAGCGATGTTCCGCCAATTATAAGTGTATCCGCTTTGGCTATCGCCTCAACTGCTCCTGATACTACCTTATCATCAAGACCTTCCTCGTAAAGGACAACGTCAGGCTTTATTATGCCTCCGCATTCGCAGTGCGGTACGCCATCAGAGCCGGTTATTGCTTCTATACCGTGGAACTTCCCGCATCTCATGCAATAGTTCCTGAGAACGCTTCCGTGAAGCTCATATACCTGCTTGCTTCCGGCTGCCTGATGAAGTCCGTCTATGTTCTGCGTTACTATCGCTGTCAGCTTGCCCTTATGCTCAAGCTCGGCAAGTTTCAGGTGTGCAGCATTGGGCTTAACGCCCTCGCATATCATTTTCTCACGGTAAAAGCGGTAGAACTCCTCTGTCTTTTTCATGAAGAACGTATGGCTGAGGATAGTCTCCGGCGGGTAATCCCACTTCTGATTGTAGAGACCGTCAACGCTTCTGAAATCCGGAATGCCGCTCTCCGTTGAGACACCTGCTCCGCCAAAAAATACGATACGCTGCGAATTGTTCACTATATCCGCAAACTGCTGTATTTTATCGTCCATAGCTCAGCCTCCCATTACCTTTACATAGAATTTTCTCGTTCTCGGGCCGTCAAACTCACAGAAGTAAATATTCTGCCATGTTCCGAGAAGAAGCTTGCCGCCTGAAATAATGATCGTCTCGCTTGCACCGATCGTCGATGACTTGATATGTGCATCGGAATTGCCCTCAGCGTGCCTGAAAGCATTCAGATCCGGGAAGCTCTGATCCATACCAAGCACAAAATCACTTTTAACGTCTGGATCAGTGTTCTCATTTATAGTTATAGCGGCTGTGGTATGCGGACAGAATACAACGCATAGTCCCTCCAAAACTCCGCTCTCCATTACAGCCTCGCTTACTTCATTCGTTATATCCACAAGACCTTCGTCTGGTGTGCTCAATTTAAAATCAAATAACATATACAAGCCTCCTTATCTGACTTTGTTGTTTTTAGCATAATACCGGCAGAAATAGCTGAGATTACACTCAGCGCACTTAGGATTCCTTGCACGGCATATATCCCTTCCGAACTGCACTGTCTGGTGACAGAAGTGGTTGGAAGTTTCCGGTGGAAGCAGCTTTATCAGATCCTTTTCTACCTTAGCCGGCTCTTTGTTATCGGTAAGTCCGAGTCTGCCGGTTATTCTTATGCAGTGGGTATCGGTCACGACAGCCGGTTTTCCGAAAATATCCCCCATAACAAGATTTGCCGTCTTTCTTCCTATCCCCGAAAGTGTAAGCAGTTCTTCCATAGTCTGCGGAACTTCTCCGCCGAAATCATTTAAAAGCTGCTGTGCCATCTCTTTAAGACTTTTCGCTTTGGTATGATAGAATCCGCATGGCTTTATATCCAATTCAAGCTCAGCGATGTCGGCATTTGCGAATGCTTCAAGATCAGGATATTTCACAAACAGTGTCTTTGTGACGATATTCACTCTCGCATCGGTACACTGTGCCGCAAGCCTTGCAGCAAACATCAGTTCATACGGCTTATCGTATACAAGCGAACATTCAACATCCGGATATATCTTCTCAAGCTCCTCACAGGCAAGCGCCGCGATCTGTTTTCTTGTCATTCAGCACCATCCTTTTTCCCTGACGCTATCACGCGACGTTTCGAGAGAATATCGTCGTATACGCGATACATCTTCTGAACGGTGTTTTCAAGGAAGTAATAGTGCTTTATGTAGAATCCGAGCAGAACAAGTATTATTGTTACAAGCAGCAGCATTGCAGGATTATCCGTGAATATCACTATCCCCATGAATATCGAGAGTATCAGTGCAAACATCATAGTAACAAGAAAATGCACTATCCTCTCATGCTGCATGAACGCGATCTTGTCCTTATGCTCTGAAAGTATCTCCTCGATCTCTTCCTTATCACCGCAGGCATCGAGACGCTGCTGGACATATTTCATATAATTTTTCAGGTACTCTGTCACTGTAACACCTCCATCCCCTTATGTTAAAATTATACACCTTTTTTCTTGAAAAGTCAATCTATTTATTGAAATTCACAGCGGTAAATTCACGTTTTCCCCCTCTGAGCCAGTCTTTTTCAATATCACTTGATTTATTTATTATAATATGGTATAATTCCATGTGTGAAAATGCTCGTTACCGCTCCTGTACTATACTTATGGAGCGATATACCATAACAGGAGGATCATTATGCTCAATGCTGATCTGAAAGAATTTGAGTTCAATTCCGGATTTGATGGACTTCTTGTCTCGGCTGCAATCGCTGTTCCGTCTGAAAACATCTGCGGCGTTGTACAGATAATCCACGGAATGAACGAACACAAGGAACGCTACTTTCCTTTCATGGACTATCTCGCTGAACAGGGCTTTGTCTCTGTGATACACGATAACCGCGGTCACGGTAAAAGTATCTGCACCCCCGATGACCTCGGATTCATGTTCCGCGATGGCGGTGAAGGCTTTGTAAGCGACATCGCTCAGCTTACCCAGATAGTCAAAGAGACCTATCCCGATAAACCGCTGTTCATGATCGGTCACAGTATGGGCTCTCTCGGCGCAAGGTGTTTCCTGAAGAACAACGACTCCAGAATAAACGGTCTTGTACTTCTCGGATGCCCGTGTTACAGCAGATTTTCAGGATTTGTACGTGCGATCGAATCCGCCGTTTCAAAAAAACTCGGAAGCCGCTTCCGAAGCGATAAGATCTATGAGGTATCGGAATCTATCCTCAATAAGAAATTCGACCGCGATCTGCCGCATTCATGGATATGCAGCGATAAACAGGTCGTTGAGGCTTTCAACGCCGATCCGCTCTGCAATTTCAGGTATACTCTCAACGGATATGAGGGACTGCTTTACCTGCTCCGCGAGACCTACTCCCAAAAGGGCTGGAACGTTCAGAATCCTCACCTGCCTATACGCTTTATCTCAGGCAAGGATGATCCATGTATGCTGTCAGAGAGAAAATTCTTTAAGGCTGTGAATATGCTCGAAAAGCTCGGCTATGAAAGCATCTCCCACAGACTTTTCGACGGTATGCGCCATGAGGTGCTCAACGAGAAGAACAATATCAATGTCTGGAAGGACATCGCAAAAACCCTCTTCTCATGGATCGACAGATATAATGATTCTCAGTCCGATGCTGCTTTCGGTACAGAGACCGAACAACCGTCAGCTGAATAACATAAACACGAAAGGATTATATTATGGAAATCAATAAGATACTAGCCAAAGAATTCGGTCTGAGACAGGAACAGGTAGATAATACTATTGAACTCATAGACGATGATAAGACTATCCCTTTCATCGCCCGTTACCGTAAAGAGCTTACAGGCTCTCTCGATGACCAGATACTCCGCGATCTCTATGACAGACTCGTTTACCTCAGAAACCTCGAAAAACGCAAGGCTGAGATCACCAATTCTATCACCGAACAGGAAAAAATGACTCCTGAGATCGAAGCTGCTATCAATGCAGCTATGACTCTCGTCGAAGTTGAGGACATCTACCGTCCGTTCAAGCCGAAACGCCGTACCCGTGCAAGCATCGCCCGTGAGAACGGTCTTGAACCGCTTGCCTGCATCATCATGGAACAGGCTGATTCCTCAGATCCCGAAAAGGAAGCCGAAAACTTCATCAACGAGGGAAAGAACGTTCCGGACGTTCAGACCGCTATACAGGGCGCTATGGACATCATCGCCGAGGACATCTCAGATGATGCCGACATCAGAAAGAAACTCCGTACACTCGCCGGCGAAAAGGGCGAACTCGTCTCAAAGGCTGCCGATCCGGAGGCTGAGAGCGTTTACATGAACTACTACGAATACTCAGAGCCTATCCCGAAAGTGGCTAATCACCGTGTTCTCGCTCTCGACAGAGGCGAAAAGGAAAACTTCCTCAAAGTATCCGTGGTTCTTGACGAGACTGCGGCTACCGACATTATCTTCGGTAAATATATCAAGAGCAATAACGCTTGCGGTGAACTCGTCCGCAATGCCGCTGCCGACAGCTATAAGCGTCTCATTTTCCCGTCTATCGAACGTGAGATACGCTCAGAGATGTCCGCTAACGCTGCCGAGGAAGCTATAAAGGTATTCGCTTCAAATCTTCGTCAGCTGCTTTTGCAGCCGCCGCTCAAAAACAGCGTTATCCTCGGTCTCGATCCGGGTTACGCTCACGGCTGCAAGACCGCTGTTATCGACGGCACAGGCAAAGTCCTCGATCACGCTATAATATACCCTGTAAGAGAATCGGCTTCTGCTGCAAGGGTTGAAGAAGCCAAGAAAAAGGTAAAACAGTTCATCAGCAAGTATAACGTAAATGTTATCTCTATCGGAAACGGTACAGCTTCCCGTGAGACCGAAAGCTTCGTTGCAGAGATACTCAAGGAGATACCGGAAAATGTAAGCTACATGGTAGTAAGCGAAGCCGGCGCTTCAGTTTACTCTGCTTCTAAGGTCGCTGCCGAGGAATTCCCTGAATACGATGTTTCTATCAGAGGTGCTATCTCAATTGCAAGACGTTTGCAGGATCCGCTCGCTGAACTCGTAAAGATCGAACCGAAGGCTATCGGCGTCGGACAGTATCAGCACGATATGCCTCAGGCACGTATGAGCGAGGCTCTCTCAGGAGTTGTTGAGGACTGCGTAAACTCAGTAGGTGTTGACCTCAATACTGCTTCTCATTCACTTCTTTCGTATATATCCGGCATCAATGCGACTGTTGCCAAGAATATAGTCGCTTACCGCGAAGAAAACGGACGCTTTACCGACCGTAAGGAGCTTCTGAAGGTCGCTAAGCTCGGCAAAAAGGCTTTCGAGCAGTGTGCAGGCTTCCTGAGAGTCCGCGACGGCAAGAATCCTCTCGATAACACAGCTGTTCATCCGGAAAGCTATGCAGCTGCTTCATCACTCCTCAGCGAGTGCGGATTCTCGCTCGCTGACCTTTCAAACGGCGGTGCAGAGGGCATTTCAGATAAGGCAGAATCACTCGGTATCGAGAACATAAGCAAATCTCTCGGCATCGGCGTTCCAACTCTTACCGACATCATCGGAGAGCTTAAAAAGCCCGGACGCGATCTCCGTGACGAGCTTCCGCCGCCGCTCCTCAGAAGCGGTGATGTTATGGACATCAAGGATCTCAAGCCGGGTATGGAGCTTATCGGAACAGTCCGCAACATCATCGACTTCGGTGTATTCGTGGACATCGGTGTTCATGAGGACGGTCTTGTTCACATCTCGCAGATATGCAACCGCTATATCAAGCATCCGCTTGAAGCAGTAAAGGTAAATGAGGTCGTTAAGGTACGCGTTCTTGACGTTGATCTAAAACGCGGACGCATATCCCTCACAATGCGTCTCAACGACGAAGAGGAGAAAAAACAGGATAAGCAGTCACGTCCAAGACCTCAGAAAAAGCGCGAGGAACGCAAGCCTAAGGGCTTCGATGCTTCTCAGCTGAGAAACAGCAGCTTCCGTATCAAACAGAAGTAATGTGCAGTTCATACGAATAATAAATGAGCCCTCCGAAATGGAGGGCTCAAATTGTCAACAAGCTTGATTTATTAGGAAACGCCCTCTCTTGCAGGGCGTTTCCTCTTTCAAAACAGTCCACCGGACTGTTTTGAAATTCACCTTTTGCGGAGCGCTTTGTGGCTATTTGTGGGGCTTTGCCCCACACCCTACCAAAGGCTCTGCCTTTGGAATCCGCTAAAGGGATAAAATCCCTTTAGAATCCCATTATTTTTCCAAAATACTTTGTGTACAAATCGAGCCCTCCGAAATGGAGGGCTTTCTTATGCTTATTGTTTTTCTTCCGATGCAGCAGAAGCCGTTTCAGTTACATCCGCAGCGCCTGTCTGCGGTTTGCTGTAATCCTTGAATGCGATATTAACGTCAACGCTTCCTTTGATTCCCGGAATATACGCCTGAGACGAATACTGCCATATATCAAAATCATAGTAATAGGTCGGCTGTGTATTGTACTCAGCAAGCCAGAAATCATAATCCTTGATGCGCGGAAGATCGAGCTTCATCAGTGAAGTGTTCTTGTTCTGGTAAAGCATCGGAACATAACCGGCAGACTTTACTCTCTCACAAAATGCGATACAGCAGTCAGCAAGAGTTTCAACTGAAACAGAATCTGTTCTTGCGTCATCTCCGTAGATCATTTCCCAGTCAAAAACAAGAGGGTATGTGATATTGTAGGGCTCGACAGCATCAAGCAGATAATCCGCTTCCTCAATAGCTTCTTCGACGTTCACGGCCTGAGAGAAAATGTAAACTCCGACTTTTATACCTGCTTCGTCCGCTTTTTTTACATTCTCCTCGAATTTCTTATCGAGCTTTATCTCTCCGTTTCCGTATGTACGATAAGCTGCTCTTATTATTGCAAAATCAATACCGGCAGACTTTACCTTTTCCCAGTCTATATCGCCCTGATACTCAGATATGTCGATTCCGGCGATAGAGGTCACCTTACCGTTTTCACGGTAAAAGGAATAGCCGTTACGAGTCACGAGAGAGTCCATATTAAGCGAACAAGCCGGAACATCCTGAAATACAGGAAGATATACCTGTCCAAGAGCGCTGTCATTATACAGGATCTTTTTGCCATCCAGCTGATAGAACGTCTCTTCCTTTTCAATAACAGCTCTTTTTCTTACCTGCGGATCCTCCTCGGGCTGATCTGCAACGATCTTGCTGGCAGTGACAGCAGTATCCTTATTATCACGTTCCCGTATGAAAAGATCCCATGTAAGACCGCAGACAAGTCCGAGAATTACTATGAGTTCAAAGATAGCAAGCCCCTTGAATGACTTTGCTTTTTTCTTTTGGGGTTTGATATTTATATTATCAGACATTTTTACCTCCGTGGATAAATGAACATTATCATCAGATTATATAATAACACATTTTTCGAGTTTTGTAAACAGCTTTCGCATATCTCGTCAAAGGAAATAATGGAACGCACGATGTCTCTTATTGACATTATATGGCTTTACTGGTATAATCAGTATAGATAAATACATCGAAGCAGCAACGGCATAAAACGCTATCATACTTGCTGCCCGAAGGGAGAAACGATATGCCTTTTTGTACAGAAGAAAAAGAAGTTGTATGCAGCATCTGCGGCGTAAGATCAACGCATACTGTTATAACCTCATCAGATCCTCAGAAGGGAGTTCCGGATATAGACCTGCGTCCGGCAGCACCTCACCGCGGATATATCAACTACTGGGTAATGAAGTGTCCGGAATGCGGCTACTGCAACGCCTCGCTCGATATGCCGGCTGACATAGACAAGGAGTACCTGAACAGCGAAGAGTATAAGACCTGCGGCGGTATCGGCGGAGTAAGCGGAAAAGCTTCCTACATGATAAAGAAAGCGCTTGTATGCCTGAAAGAACACTGCTACAAAGAAGCTGTCCAATCATATTTATATTCAGCTTGGATGCTCGATGATGACAACAGTGAGCCGCAGGCTAAAGCTTGCCGTAAAGCAGCAGTGGCAGTTATGGATTCTCATCCGGCAGCCTTCAAAAACGATCCAAACTTCAAACTGCTCAAGGCTGATCTGCTCAGACGCTCAGGCGATTTTGAAAGAGTAATGCGCGAATACGAGGGAACTGCCTTCAATTCTCAGCTTATGACTGCTATCGCTTTCTTTGAAGTCAATCTCGCTGCACAACAGGACAGCGCTGCTCACCGTGCAGATGAGATCCCTGGAGTTTCAGCAAAATAATGTACTATATCTACATGATACGCTGCTCGGGAAACACCTTATATACCGGCATAACTAACAATGTCGAAAGACGTATGGCTGAGCATTTCGGGAAGAGCGAAAAATGCGCGAAATATACCCGTTCACATCAGGCAGAAGCACTCGAAGCGCTGTGGAGCACATCAGACCGCAGTAAAGCTTCTAAACTGGAATACCGTATAAAGCAGCTTACCAAAGCGGATAAATTGCGTATTATTGCGGATGAAAGCTGTTTTGCCAAGATGTTCGGCGAAGAAAATGCAAAAATGTACATACGTGAAGATGTAAGAAAATACGTGATATAACGAACAAGAGGCGACCATAAGGTCGCCTCTGTTATTATGTTTGTCAGTTCAGCTTATATGTTACTGCTCTTGACGTATTCGATCTTCATTGAATCAATGCTGTATGTATTGTCATCGTGCTCGGTCAGTTTGAACTCAACTGACTTAGACACGCTCTTATCCATCCATTCAGGAAGTTCGTCAATGTAATCAACGCTTACAGTATAGGTGCTTCCGCTCTTGACTATTGACTTTATCTCAGGTGAATAGGTAAACGTTATCGGCTTGATCTTTACATTATATGCGCCCTCGGAATAGAAGAATCTTGAATCTACCGGTCCGACAGTACAGTGTTCAAATGCAGGATGCTCGGTTCCGAACATCTCAACTGCACGAGCCTCAACGTCCATATACGGGATAGAGATAGTATCAGTACCCGGATTTACAGTGTACTTTGAAACACGGTCCTCATCCATGATTATCGACCATATAGAAGCAGTTATGATCTGTTCTGAACTAAGTTCAGCCGGTGAATTGAACGACTCAATATCCATTATTACAGCAGGATACACTATCTCATTGAAGCCGTCCTTCTTTACTTCGCCGGAGGTGAAGCTGCGAACGGTACTTACACACTTGCTTACCGACACTATGATACCTATAACCGCAAATACTGCGAATACTGCACCCAAAACTGTATACAGCGTCTTCTTGAACCTGATATTCTTGAATGAACTATCAGAATTCTCTTCATCGGCTTCGGATTTTTCACTGCACTCATTAATAAGCTCTTCCGGATCTTCATCGAGTATCTTCTTTAATACGCTCTTCTTTTCCGGTTTTTCCTCTTTTTGTACAGTCTCTGTCTTATTGACTTCAACACTTTCCTTTGCGCTCTCAGTCTGTTCAGCCTGTTTTTCTTCGCGCGGCTTATCGAGATCTGCGATAGCATTTGCAGCATCCTCACGCATATCGCTTATGATACTGTTTACAGGATCGCTCTCTGTCTCTTCAACGTCTTCTTCGGTCTGTTCAGTCTGCTCCTGCTCAGGTATCTCCGGTTCTGACGGTATCTCCTCAGAAGCTTCATACTGATTATCAGCAGCATTTATCGCTGCAAGAGCAGCATCAAGAAGTTCATCAGCAGACGGAAGCTCCTCTTCCGCAGCCGGCTCGATCTCAGATTCAGGCTCAGTGAATTCTTCCTCACTTATCGGCTGATATTCCGTTTCTTCAGCTTCAGCATTTACTTCTTCTATGAAGCTGTCCACCTCGTCCTTTTCAACATGAACAGGCATCACAGGCGGTTCCGGATCAGGCATATCTCCGCCGAGTTCCTCGACTTTGAATTTATCTTTGATCTTTGAAAATAAACTCTTTTTGGATTTCTCTTCCGTTATCTCAGACTTCTCCTCAGCTGGAAAAGCATTCTCAGCATTCTCCTCTGCCGGTTCAATGACCGGCGGTACAGGTTCAGGCATAGCCTGTTCTGCTTCCTCAGCAGCCTTCTCTGCCTCAGCTTTTTCACGGGCAAGACGGTCCTTTTCAAGTTCGCGCTGACGTATAGCCTCATAATCCGGAAGCTCTCCGGTTATGACTATCCTTTTCTTATGCTTCGGCTTTTCAGCAGCATCGGACGGCTTTTCCTCAGCCGGCTTTACACTGCGCTTATGTTCGTTCTTTGCAGTATCGAAAATCACCTTTTTAGGCTCTGTGATCTCAGGTGCGCGTGAGATAACATTCACAGTCTCCTGTATGGTGACAGGCTCTGCATGAACAGCGGAAGTATGATGCAGCTCCGGAATACCACTGCTCACAGGCTTGGACTCACGCTTTTCCTGTACCGGCGCAATTACCGGTTCGGCAGGTTTTACCTCAGTCTGCTGCGGTCTCTGGAACTGCTCCTGTTCCGGTACACTTACCGGCTCGACTGGCTTAACCTCAGTCTGCTGCGGTCTCTGAAACTGCTCCTGTACCGGCGCACTTACCGGCTCAGCTGGCTTTATCTCAGTCTGCTGCGGTCTCTGGAACTGCTCCTGTACCGGCACACTTACCGGTTCAGCTGGCTTTACCTCAGTCTGCTTCGGTCTCTGGAACTGCTCCTGTACCGGTTCAGGCTGCTTTTTTTCAGCATTGAGCGCCGATAACAGGTCATCAACTGACATACTGTCATAGATACTCTTTTTCTGTACGTGTTTCTCTTCGATCGGTTTTCTTTTTTCTGCATCTGCCGGACTCTGACCGCCTGTTTTCAGGCTGTTGAGCATATCGTCCAGATCTTTTCTGATAGTCATTACGACCTCCAAATATTATTTATCTTATCTGACCGTTTCCGTTTATCAGATATTTTGCTGTTGTAAGTTCTCTTAGTCCCATAGGTCCTCTGGCATGGAGTTTCTGTGTTGAGATACCTATCTCAGCGCCGAATCCGAACTCTCCTCCGTCAGTAAATCTTGTTGAAGCGTTTACGTAAACAGCAGCAGCGTCGACTTCCTTCTGGAATTTCTCAGCGCTTGCAAGCGAGCTTGTAACGATACATTCAGAATGTCTTGTACTGTATTTTCTGATATGAGCGATAGCCTCGTCGATAGAGTCTACCACCTTTACTGCGATAACAAAGTCATTGAACTCTGTTGCGTACTCGTTCTCAGAAGCCTTTTCGATACCGCTGAGTATAGCCATAGTTCTGTCGCATCCATATATTCTTACATTATGAGACTTGAAGCGCTCTGCGATCATTGGCAGGAACTTCTCAGCGCAGTCCTTGTGAACGAGAAGGCTCTCGATAGCATTGCAGACAGAAGGACGCTGAGTTTTAGCGTTATCAGTGATCTCAACAGCCATGTCAAGGTCTGCGGAGGCATCAACATATACGTGACAATTTCCGGCACCTGTCTCAATTACAGGTACTGTCGCATTCTGTACAACAGCCTGTATCAGATTCGCGCTTCCTCTTGGAATGAGAACATCAACATAACCGTTGAGACGCATGATCTCAGTAGTGGTCTCGCGGGAAGTGTTCTCGACTACCTGAATAACATCAGCAGGCAGACCGGCACTTTCAATTGCCTCACGCATTATTGCACCGAGACATACATTTGAGTTTATAGCCTCTTTGCCGCCCTTTAGTATAACTGCATTTCCTGTTTTAAGGCAAAGTGCAGCCGCATCAACAGTAACGTTCGGACGTGATTCATATATGATACCGATAACGCCAAGAGGTACACGCACTTTAGTTATTCTGAGACCATTTGGTCTTGTGAATCCGTCCATTACCTCACCGATAGGATCTCCGAGAGCGATAAGATCGTCAACTCCCTTTGCCATATCAGCAATACGCTTTTCGTCAAGTTTGAGACGATCCTGCTTTGCCTCTGACATACCGTTAGCCTTGGCAGCCTCGATGTCCTTGGTATTTTCAGCTATGATACGCTCCTTGTTCTCGATAAGAGCCTTTGAGATAGCTGCAAGAGCGTTATTCTTTATAAGAGTTCCGGCAGAAGCAATAACTGTTTCAGCTGCCTTTGCCTTTTTTCCGAGTTCAAGAGTATAACTCATAATATTCACCTCAATTATTCCATATCATTTATTTTTAGACAGGAAGATAGTACCGATGTCCTTATCCTCAAAGAGGTCATACAGCTTTTCGGGATCTCTTCCGTTCATTATAACCATGTCTATGCCGGCTTCGGTAGCGATCTTTGCGGCATTTATCTTCGTGGACATACCGCCTGTTCCGAGACTTGTACCTGCACCGCCTGCAACGCGCTCTATTTCGGGTGTTATCTCCTCAACAACGTGTATCGGCTTAGCATCTGGATTTGAACGCGGATCATCGTCATAAAGACCGTCAATATCGGAAAGTATCAGAAGAAGATCAGCGCCGGAAAGCTCGGCAACAAGTGCAGAAAGCGAATCGTTCTCGCCGATCTCAAGTTCGAGCTCATCAATAGCAATGGTATCGTTTTCATTTACAATCGGGATAACATCCATACCCACAAGTCTTTCAATGGTATTCTTGAAGTTCTCGCAGTGGCTGGGATTATTTATGATCGCCTTGGTAAGGAGGATCTGTCCCACAGTAATGCTATATTTTGCAAACATATCATCATATACGTGCATGAGTTCACACTGTCCGATAGCCGCAACAGCCTGCTTCATCTTAGTATCCTTGGGCTTTTCGGGCAGTCCGAGCTTTCCTGCACCAAGACCTACTGCTCCTGACGACACCATTATTATCTCCTTGCCGGAGTTATGAAGATCGGATATTACACGCACAAGATTAGTCATCCTGCGGATATTGAGTTTACCGGTCTTGTGGGCAAGAGTAGATGTTCCGAGTTTTATAACAACTCGCTTCTTTTCGGAAATACTTCTCATTTTATAACTTCCTTAATTCACTTTATTTATAGGACTTCCGCTGAGCCATGCGTTAATGTTGCTGCAAACTATTTCGACCAGTCTCTTTCTCGTTTCAAGAGGAGCCCATGCAGTATGAGGCGTTATAACGCAGTTCTTTGCATTCTTCAGAGGTGTATCCGGAGACATCGGCTCTTTTACAAGCACATCAAGGTAAGCACCTGCTATATCACCGTTATTTAGCGCTGAAGCAAGATCAGCTTCATTAACAACTCCGCCGCGTGAAGTATTTATAACTATCGCAGTTTTTTTCATGTGTCCAAGCAAATCACGATCAACAATACCCGCTGTCTTGTCAGTAAGAGGGCAGTGAAATGTTATAACATCAGCCTTTTCAGCAGCAGTCAGCATATCTGTTACCTCATAAGGACAGTCCGCCGGCTTAGTGCGTGTACTGATAACAATATTCATTCCGAAAGCGTCAGCGATCTTAGCAACAGCTTTTCCGATAGAGCCATAACCGATTATTGAAAGAGTTTTTCCAGCCAGTTCGGCAGTTGGTATCGGAAAACAGGAGAAGAGCGGCGAACGCTCCCACATCCCATCCTTTACTGCACTGTCGTAGTCGCGCACACGGCTGAAATGATCGAGTATGTAGGCAAATGTCTGCTGTGCAACGGCATTAGTGGAATACTGTCCGGCATTGCATACGACTATCCCCTTTTCAGCAGCGCATTCGATGTCAACGTTATTATATCCAGTCGCAAATAAGCCTATATACTTTATATCAGGACACTTGTCCATTACATCTCTTGTGATAAGTACCTTGTTGCAAAGTACAATATCCGCATCACCGATATTTGAGGCAGTTTCTTCAGCTGAGGTCGTAGGAATTATATTTACCTCACCTATCTTTTCAAGTGCCTCAGAAGAAATATCACCGCCGTTGCTGACGGTTTTCCAGTCAAGAACTGCTATTTTCACAGTCTGCACCTCTCACATATTAAGAAGATTGTTGACGGTATTTGCAGCATTCAGAACAGTAGTCGCATCCTCATCATCCTCAGCCTCGTCACCGTCGTTATCGTCATCATCGCTGTCATTATCCTCATCAGAATCATCGTCATCTTCATCAGAATCATCATCGTCATCTTCATCAGAAGCTTCTTCATCATCTGTTACAGGCGGAGCTTTGAAGATAATTGCAGTTATAAGTGCAACAACAATAAGCGAAAGCTCAATTATTCCTATACCATAGTAAAGCTTTCTGCTGTCAGAAAGCCAGATCGCCATAGAAGTAAGCACTGCAACTGACATTATTGCCTGATAAGGTCGCTTCTGAGCGATATATCTATATGCAAAAAACAGTACACTTATACATACGAATATCAGATGCAAAGTAAACGGGAACGGAAAAAGTGACGGTTTTTCAGCGTCAGCCTGTTGTGTAAGAGTAAAAATTGTATCATTAAAATTCATATCAACTCCGACCGCATTGCGGTGACTGCTCTTGATTCGGCGTGCAGCCGCTGCCGATTATAGAAATATTAGCCATAAGGCAAAATTACGCTTCTTACAGTATAACACAAAACTATATCGAATTCAACCTTTTTGCGAAAAATACAGCTTTTTTTATAAAAATAATCCTGCCTTTAGCTTTCACTTATGCACAATCAGTTAAAAAGGGAGAAGAAATAACAAAACCCCCTTCAGGAAAAACCTGAAGGGGGTAAAAGTGCCGGCATTGAAATATTTTCCCAGGCCGTCGCCAGCCAAGTATTGTCTTCGCGGCAGAGCTTAACTTCCGTGTTCGGAATGGGAACGGGTGTGAC